>DAISZX010000003.1:0-25179 GCA_036824555.1 Candidatus Aenigmatarchaeota archaeon | reverse complement strand
GGTTTGAAGAGAGAAAGAAACAAATACAAAAAGAAGAAATTCAACCATACATTGGCTAAACTATAATCTTAACTTCTTTTCCAACTATTTTCGATATTTTTGTTTCCAAGCTTTCTCTTACTCTAGAATGTATAGACTCTAACTCCCCAATCTTTTCTTCGCTCAATTTCAGCCTTTTCTCTAATTCAAAAATTTCGGACTCCAAGGATTTAATTTCGTTTTCAATCCTCACCTTCCTACCAATAATATCTATTCTCTCAATTTCTGCTTCAATCTCATGCAGCCTTCTTTCTAGTTTTTCGTATTCTTCTTTCAATTTGGAGAAAAAGCTCTCGTTGACCAAATTTTCTATCTTTGAAATTTCCTCCTGATTAAAATTAGAGTTTTTCATATAATCTAGAACATTCTTTAGAGTTTTTTGAATGTCGTTGTGTATAGCAGCATCGAACGGTGAAGATATTAGGTCGGACAAAACATTAAATTCTTTCGAATTCGATGAACTCAAATGTTTTTTTACTTTTTTTAATATGTACTCTACTTTAGATATTTTCTCTACGCAAATCGATGCTAACTCCCTCTCTCTGTACGAAATTTTACTCTTTTCCTTATTTAGCTCAAAAAACTTTCTCATTTCCTCAGAATTTTCCAAGCTTATTAACTCACTCTTTTTATTTTCTAGTTCTTTCCTCCTATCTTCAATTTTGTTTCTAATTTCTTCCTCCTCTTTCCTTTTAGACAAAATTTCTGACTTAACCCAAACATAGTCTGAGAGAGCCTTTTTTAACTCAACCACGTTAACAAATCTTTCACTCTTCATTTTCTCTTGAAAAGTGGAGAAGCTGTTAAAAAGATCCTTAAAATTATTAAGAACGTCCTTTGAGGTAAGGAAATAATCCTTTATCGCAATAAAATCTTTTAGAGAAGTTGCATTAGCCTCTTTTAATGCGAAGAGAGCATTGTTATAAGTATTAGAAAAGTCCTCAACGCTACTCATACTAATATTTTTCACCTTTTCAAGAGCTCTTCTCATTTTATCCAAAAATTCCTTCCTCTTTGAGGTAACAACTTTTTCAACCTGTTTATCTGGCAACAAAATATTCTCTTGCTCGAGACTAGCTAAACTCTTCTCAAAATTGCTTGATTTTTCACTCATCATAAAAACAAATCCTTGTACGTCCTTTAGAACGTTTACTTCCTCCATTTCAAGAATTGAGTTAACATAATTCTCTATCTCCGCATCCCTGATTATTAAAAAGTCCCTTGGTTCTTTACTTTTTTCCTCAGGTTTCTTACCTCTAAAAATCTTCTTTAAAAAATTCATCATGAAATACTTTTATCTTCCGAAATAATTATTTCCTAAATGACGAGAACGCTGGGCATACTTTCTGGTAGAGATGGAACTGGTAAGACAGCTTTTTCTATAAACTTGCCCCTCGCCTTAAGAAAATTTGAGAAAAGAGTTGTATTAGTAGATTATGAATATCACAATACCTCACATCTCTTCATACTTATGTTTAAATCCCAAATTTACCATAAATGATGTTGCATCTAAAAAGATTGGAATTGGTGATGCTCCCATTAATTTTAATGGAATAAAAATATTAGTAGCAAGCAAAAATTTGGAAGGAATAGCGCAGTTCAATTTTGGGGAAATAAAGTCACAAATAGAGTGTCTAAAAAAAGAAAAATACTTTTGATTTTATCATACTAGATGGTGCTCCTGGCATAGGCAAAGAAGCATTAAACGTAATAGAATTAGCTGATGAAATAGTTTTTGTATAAAATCCTTTTAATCAGTTCATCGAAGATGTTAAGAGGGTTATAGAAATAGTTAAAGAGTTTGGCAATAAGAAAATGTTTCTAAAAATATTAGAGAAATTGATAAAGATCCAAATATAAAGGTTATCGGCATAATTCCACAAGACAAAAAAATTCAGTTCTCTCTCGTAAATAGAATCCCAATTTTAGAGTCTTTCCTCAATAGCATAACTGCAGAATGTTTTTATGTTTAAAGTATCGAGACTTATTGATTAGGAATAAAAAGAAAGCTTTAAACTAAAAGCTTTCGAAAGGTTTCAGGAATTTATTAGTATGGTAAACGAATTTTTATAGAAAGAATAAAATTTTCTATGGAAGTTCTAAAGATATTGATTAAAACTTTACTTTCAACCAGCTTTATATTATCTCTCACAACCCTAATATTTCTATTCTCTTTAACAAAAATCACAGAGTACTATAATTTAAAGGAAATAGCAACTCCACTAATCGAAAAACAAATGAATATGAGTGAAAAACAAAAAGCAGATTTGCTAAATTATTTAAGGTACAGATGTTTAAATGAGAAGGAAATAAGAATTGAAGTGGGTAAGAACTTATCTATTGACTGTGAGGAAGTTAAAAAATTGGATGAGGAAAGTATCATCAGTTATCTCGCTGGCAAGATATTCGACGAGTTTTATTTCGAAAAGTATGATTGTGATCTCTTGAAATGTTTGGAAAACAGAAAATTCGAGTACCTACTAAGTTTTGGTTTTCATGAAAAAATTTTAGAGGCTACTAAATACCTAATAATGGCAACAATCGTTCTTGGTATACTCTACTTCATCTCTATAGAAAAATTTGAAAATAAACTCTTGTCTTTTGGAACTATCTTAATATTAACGTCCTTGCCTTATTTCTTCATCGACTACACTAGCTTTCTGATACCGAAGGATTTAATGAGTTATGAAATTAAAAAAGTAATAATTGAAGCTTTAAAAGAAAGTACCTCATTTCTCCTATATTTATTTATTGTCGGGACTATACTTTTGCTGACTTATTTCGCAATCCTTTTAAGAAAAAAGAGGTTTATTAAGAGAAAACAATAAAAATTATGTTGTTAGTGAAAGATGTGATGAATAAGAATGTGGTAGTTGCAAAGCCGATAGTAACTTTGAGAGAGGCCGCTAGAGTAATGGGAGAAATGAATATGGGTAGCTTAGTTATAATGGAAGATGAAAAATTAGTTGGAATAGTAACTAGTACAGATATTCTAAAAGCTATAGGAGAAGGAAAGGACCCAGATAAAGTCACGATAGGGGAAATAGCTACCAAAAATGTCATAACAATACAAGCAGATGAACCTTTGGAAAAAGCTGTCGATTTGATGGTGAAGAATAAAATAAAGAGACTTCCAGTATTGATGAATGAAAAGCTGGTTGGAATAATAACTGTTAGCGACATAGCAATAGTTGAGCCAAAAATAGTTGCTAGTATTGCTTCGCTAATTTCATTAAATGCCGGAAAGTTTGCTGGTGGTTAGTAGCGATAAAACAGAACAAGATAGCCAAAAGAATCTCTTAGAAACAAAGTATCTCCCTCTCTATTCCAAATTGGAAACTTCTTTCTAAATGAAAATTTTGAGCTCATGTTAGTAGAATAAATCTCAATTATTTCGCCTTCTTTAAACAAATAGTTTGGAAATACAAATCGATTGTTGCTCTCATCCTTTAAACTCCAATTTTCTAACTGAATTGAAAAATTACAATTGTTCTTAAGGACAACCTTTTCTTCTCCATAAACCTTTAAATCCAAGAGTTTTATGCATGAGATGTTTGACCTTTTCCAGATACCAACTTGTCTTTCCATCGCCATAGCTTCTGCTTCCTTAAGCTCTTTTACATATTTCGAAATTTTATTTACTTCGAAAGTATGAGCAAACCCATTTCTAACCATTTCGACATTAACATTTCTGCCATCGACAAAAACAAAAGCTAATGTTCTTTCAAAATCATCTTTCAATCTCAAATCATGCTCCAAGTAAACATTTTTCCCCTCAACCATTTTAGACAAAAATTCTTTCGCATCTTTACCAAAGTAATCATCTAGCTCTGGGGCATTTATTCCTATGAGCCTAATCCTTTCTCCATTTGATAATTCTACCGTATCTCCATCAATAACTCTTAAAACACTATAACTCTTTCTTTCTAGAACCAAAAACCCGCTTTTTGAGACAAAATCAAAAATGAATATAGCTAATGTTAAAAGAAGCGAAATTATGAATGCTTCCTTCGCTGACACCATTTCTAAAAATTCGTCTCTTTGAACTAATTATTTTCGCTCAAGTTTTTAACTCCAGGAAAAAAGGATTCCTCATCTTTAACCCCAAACTTTTCTATCATCTCGCTTGCTCTATTATTACCATATTTCTTAACGCACTCCTCGCAAATAGTAACAACCTTTTTAGTCTCCTCATCTCCAACCTTAAAAGCAAGTCCTTCTTTTCCACAAATATCACATTTTCCATAAAATGTGGCGGAGATTTTTATTTTCACGCTTAATGATTGGTAGCGAACAATAAAAAGCTTTTTTTCTCAAGATTCGAAAAATGAGGGAAAATTATTTAAGTGAGAAATTGTAAAATTATATTGGGTTCCCTGATTGGGACCCAGGTAAGAGCTAAATGGCAAAGAAGAAGAAAGAAAGACAATGAGCTTTTGAGCTTCTGTGTTTTTTATTCTTTTTTTATTCTATTCTCACTTCCTCCCAAAAAACTTTCCCCTCTTCTATTATACGCTTAATCTTTCTCTGTTTTTCCGTTAGGTCGCTCTTACCATGCTTTATTTCCACAAAAGTTATTTTTCTCGGATCATTCTCTGAGACCCCATCAAAAACAATCAAATCGATTGGATCCCCCAACCACCTTACGTCATGTGGAGAATGACCAAAATTTTTTAAAAGTGGGACAAGCTTTTCCAACGCCTTTGCAGATAGGATTTTAGAGCTTCTTTCTATTGCATCCTTTCTAATTTCTTCTTCCTTTTCCTCAATATACCTTTTAACTTTTTCTTCAAACTTAAATCTCCACTCCAAATTTTTGTAGAGTAAATAAATTATGATTAGAAGCAGGATAAAGGTTATTAACTCGAACATTAATTTTTTTATCTTTAAACCTAAAGAATTAGAATTATAGGTGTGTGTATGGCAGCTAAAAATTTAGGAATAGAGGGATTGGAAGCGCCTAAAAAAGAGTGTAATGATAAGAAATGCCCGTGGCATGGAAATATAAAGGTTAGGGGTAGGCTTTTTGAGGGTGTAATAGTTTCTTTAAGGCCCCAAAAAACTGCTATAATAGAAAGGGAGTACTTTCACTATTTACCTAAGTATGAAAGATATGAAAGAAGAAGTTCAAAGCTATATGCTCATCTACCTCCATGCATAGATGCTGAAGTTGGAGATGTGGCAATAATAGGAGAAACTAGAAAGCTGAGCAAAACTAAAGCTTTTGTGGTGCTACAGGTGAAGAAAAAATGAAAGCGTTAAAAGCTAGCGTAACAAAGGCTTTGAACGTAGGAAGCTATTTAGTTTGTGCGGATAATACTGGAGCAAAGATTTTACAAATAATCTCAGTTAGAGGATATAAAGGAAAGAGGAGAAGAATTCCAAAGGCTGGTGTTGGTGATATGGTTAAGGTTGTGGTTAAAGAGGGTGATGTTAAACTTAGAAAACAAATTTTTGATGCAGTAATAATAAGACAAAAAAAAGAATATAGGAGAGCTGATGGTACGAGAATTGCTTTTGAAGATAATGCTGCTGTTATTGTTAACGAGGATGGGGAACCAAAGGGGACTGAAATTAAGGGGCCTGTAGCTAGGGAAGTTATAGAAAGATTTTCGAGTATAGGGAAAATAGCTGCTATAATTGTGTGATGGGTGCTAAAGATGAGAAGACCAAAATCTAAGAAAGCAAGAAAGCAAAGGAAATTCCTTTACGAAGCTCCTTTGCATGTTAGGAGAAAAATGATTTCTGCTCATCTATCCAAGGAGCTAAGAGAAAAATATGGTAGAAGAAGCTTGCCGTTAAGAACTGGAGACGAAGTTAAGATAATGAGAGGTGAGTTTAAGGGAAAGGTTGGAAAAGTTGTTAAGGTTGATACAAAAAAATACAGAGTTTACGTTGATGTAGCTAAAAAGAAGAGAAGCGTTGGGACCGAATATTTAGTTCCTTTATCCCCAAGTAAATTAATGATATTAAAATTAAACCTGGATGATAAGTACAGAATGAAGATATTGGAGCGTGGTAAAGGTGGGGCATCTTAAAAGATTAGTAGCACCAGACTTTTGGCCAATAGCAAAGAAAAAGTATAAATGGACATTTTCTCCATCTCCTGGACCGCATAAGAAAGACGAATGCATACCGCTTGCGATAATTATTAGAGATATACTTGGTTTAGCAGAAACTGGAAAAGAAGCGAAGAGAATAATAAAGAGTAGGGAGGTTTTGGTTGATGGTAAAGTTAGAACAGATCATAGATATCCTGTTGGTTTGCTGGATGTAATTTCAATACCAAAAATTAACAAGCATTATAGAGTGGTTCCTCACAAGAATGGTTTAAAACTAATTGAAATCGACGAAAATGAAGCTAAGAAGAAAATTTTGAAAATTGTTGGAAAAAGAAGCATAAGGGGCGCTAGATTTCAGCTCAACATGAACGATGGAAAAAATATAATTGTAAATGAGAACAAGTATAGAACTAATGCCTCTTTCTTAGTAAAACTACCTAGCTTAGAAATATTGGATTATGTGGAGATGGATGTAGGGAATATTGTGCTAGTAACGAGCGGTCAAAACGCGGGTAAAGTGGGTAAAATAGTTGAAGTTAAAGAGGGGAAATTTAACGTTAAGCCAAAGCTTATTTGTGAAGTAGAGGGTAAGAGGGTAGAGGTTTTGAAGGAACATGCAATAGTAATTGGAAGGGAAGAGCCTCTTATAAAGGTGAGTGAATGAATAAGATGAGAGAAATCAGAATTGAAAAAGTTACAGTTAATGTTGGCTGTGGCGGGGATTTGGATAAGATAGAAAGGGCTAAGAAGCTTCTAGAGTGGCTCACTGGTCAAAAACCAGTAATTACTTATTCTAAGAAGAGGTCTACTTTTGGAATAGCAAAGGGTAAGCCCGTTGGAGTAAAAGTGACTCTAAGAAGAAAAAGAGCAGAGGAATTCTTGAAAAAAGTCTTGGAAGCAAAGAAAAACACCTTAAAAGCTTCACAAATTTCTGACGGAACGTTTAGCATCGGTATAAGCGAATACATAGAGCTTCCTGGAGTGAAATATCAGCATGATATTGGAAATTTAGGTTTCGATGTTTGCGTAACTCTAGAGAGACCTGGATATAGAGTCAAAAGAAGAAAAGTTAAAAAAGCTAAAATAGGCAAAAAACATATTATTGGTAGAGAAGACGTTATTTCATGGCTAAGAGAGAGGGGAGTAAATGTTGTATGAAGAAGATTTATTGGAGATTTCCGATAAACTTAATGGTTTAATATTAAGAAAGGCAGAAGCTTCCAAAAATTTTGAAGTAACATATTCAAGAGTCTTTAGCTCACTTCAGCAAATTGAAAACGCTGATGATTTGAGAGTACTAGAAATTCTAGGAGAGCTAGGTGGTTAGGTGCCAAAAAAATTTGGGAAGGCCACACATCCTTGCAGAAGGTGTGGTTCCACAAGGGGAGTAATAAGAAAATATGGTCTAAATTACTGTAGGAAGTGCTTTAGAGAAGTTGCTGAGAGCATAGGGTTTAAAAAGTATAGTTGAAGAAAATGTTTGAGTTTATAGCTTTTTTGATTGCGCTTGCTGGAACTATAATAGCTTCTTACTACGATTTAAAAACTACTGAAATACCAGATGCTTTACCTATCTTTATGATAGTATCTGGAATATCAGTAAATTTGTTGGACTTTTTAATTTCCGGAAGCGCAGAGAATTTGATTTTATCCTTGATGAATGGAGTAATATTCTCAATAATCGGTTTTTTCATGTATTTTGGTGGTCAATGGGGTGCTGGGGATGCTTTTCTGCTTTCCGCCGTGGGATTTTTAATACCGAAAAATTTTATTATTGCAGATGACTTCCCCTTCTTCTTCACTTACCTACTAAATTTGTTTTTACTTGGCAGCGTTTATATGATAGTTTATTCCGTGGTTTATGCTTTAAAAAACGAAAAAGCTTTAAAGATGTTTAAAAGTCAGGTTAGAAACTCGTTCAAAACCATACTAATATTATTCTTCATTTTCGCAATAGCTTCCTATCTTTTTTCTTTAATGATCTTCAAAGAAGTAATTTTAAAACTCGTTTTCCTATCTCCAACAATCAGCATTCTTTTAATACTATTATGGCTCTTTTCAAAGAGTGTAGAAAAGTCCTTCATAAAAAGGATTCCAGTTTCTAAGCTCAAAGTTGGTGATGTTTTACTAGAGAGTAAGAGATGGGATGGGGTAACGAAGGAGGAAATAGAGAAAATAAAAAAGAGTGGGAGAAAATACGTTTACATAAAGAGTGGTATATGCTTTGCTCCAGCCTTTCCAATAGCCTTACTTTTTACAATGTTCTATGGAAACTCAGTAATAATTTTCCTCAACCTCTTGTCTTTAATTTGAACAAGTGAAGAATATTAATGAGAGTTATGGACTTAAAAATAAGAAGGGTATTCGCTTCCAACTCTAAAGAAACTATAGAACTGGAGGCTTTAACTAAAAAAGGGAGAGTATACGCTAGCGTTCCTTTTGGAACAAGTAAAAGCAAGTATGAGGTAAAATATCTTCCTTTTGAAAGTGTTGTAAGCAATTTTGTGAGAATAAAAAAGTATTTTTTAGATGATTTTAGCAACTTAAAGGAAGTCGATGAGTTGCTGAGAACAATAGATAAGAGTGAGGACTTTAGAGAAATAGGTGGTAACTTAGCTCTAGCAATTTCATTCGTTTTTCTCAAAGCTTTTGCATTGGAAGAGGGAATTCCAGTTTTTCTTTACTTAAACAAAAATCCGAAAATTCCAAGGCCGGTTTGCAATGTGGCTGGTGGCTGGAAAGGTCAGAGCGATATACAAGAATTTCTTCTTTTGCCCGTGCATCAAGAGAAATTTGTAGATTCTATGACTGAAATAATGGATTCTTACCTGAAGCTCGGTGAAGAATTAAAGAAGATTGATGCTAACTTTAATTATTATAAAAATCTTGAGTCAGCATGGACTACCTCTTTACCAACTGAAAAAATTTTGGAGCTGATTTCTAAAGTAAAGAGTGAAAATTTGGCAATTGGTTTGGATGTTGCTGCGAGCAGCTTGTGGAATGGCGAAAAGTATGTTTATAAGGATAAACAGCTTTCCACAATGCAACAAATAGATTACATGATTGAATTAGCAAGAACATTTAAGCTATTTTACGTAGAAGATCCTTTCCATCAAGATGACTTCGTTAGCTTTTCTGTATTTACAAAAAATTCCAATTGCCTAGTTGTTGGGGATGATATATATGCAACTAATATTAAAAGATTAAGGTCTGGCTTGGACATAAAAGCTACTAACGCTGTCTTGGTTAAGCCAAACCAAATAGGTACAATAACAGATGCTCTAGAGTTTGTAAAGGAAGCTAAGAAAAATGGTATGAAGGTTGTTGTTTCGCACAGGAGCGCAGAAACTGATGATAACTTACTTTCTCATTTAGCAGTGGGTTTTGGTGCCGACTATTTTAAGCTAGGAGTTTCCGGGGAGAGAATAGTAAAAATTAATGAGATGATTAGAATAGAGGAAATGATTGAGGAATTAAAATAAAGAATTTCTTTGCTTGTTTTCCCATACCTCAACCAACTCCTTAACTTTTTCGTAAATCTTAGATAAAGAAATCAAATCGTCTCTACAATGATTTATTATTTCATCTTTCATCGCCTTGTTTCCTGAAAGGAATTCCTCATACAATTTCTGAACATGTCTTCCTGTGACTTTTATGTTCTTTTCTATGTCAAAAAATGAGCTAACATCATCAAGCCTATTACTAGAAAATCTCAAAACTTCTCTAGAAAACTTAAGCAAATCTATAATTTTTAATTGCATAATAACCTTAGCTTCTACTCCATGCTTTAAACATCTAGAAATTAGAAATGGTATGTCAAAGCTTGCATTCCATACGTAAATCTTCTCGTTTTTAACTTTCTTCAAGTATTCAACAACATTTTCCAAAACAGATTTTTCTTCTTGTGGATTTTCTACGAAGAAGAATGTCTCCTCTTGGTCCTTTAGAAATCCGGCAACTATTAGCCTACCAATATCTGCATATAAACTACTCGTTTCAATATCGATAAACACTACCATATCCTAATTATTCTCTATTTATATAATCATCCTAGGCGCTTCACATTGGAAAATACTTTTTTCAAAATTCTTCCATTTTATTAACATTAAGCCTACACGAATTCCTTTCCTCAATAGTTAGAAAAGTTAAGTACATCTAAAGAGCACATTTCTTCTTTTAATATTCTAATTTTGCTTAAAATTTTGCTAAGCTTATCCTTAGTTGATTAGTAAATTGTTATCATGAAAACTACAAAAAATCTATTTATAACAACTAATTCCACTGTTAAGGCACAAAAAATCTAAAACTTCATTAATGTGTCGACCAACTTCCTTGTAACTTCTTGAGTTTCTTTATCAGCAGGCTTTATTATTTCTTCTACAATTCTTTGAATTGCTTTCCTCTTTTCTTCTTCACCAATCTCAACTATTACTCTGAAAGGCTCTTCAACTTTACCTAGCTTCTCTTTTATCTCTTTAAGGTCTTTGGATATTTCCGCTAATGCAACCCAAAGCTGGGCTATTCTAACGTCATCTGCTTGCGAATATGCACATCTATGTTTTGCTGCCCTTTCTATCAGTTCTTTCAATTCTTCTCTCGTTTTTTCATCCAAAATATTCTTCCAATCCTTCATAACTATTAAATGAACAGAAAAGCTTAAATGCTTTTATTCCTGAGAGGTAAAGAAAATTATGAAAATATACCTTGGTCCTGGAGGAAATTGCTTAACGGCAAAGCAAAGCTCGACTTTGGGGTCCTTTGAGAGGCTTAAAGAACTTAACTTAAATGCGCAAGAAATTGAGTTTGTGAGAAGTATATACTTGTCACCAAAAGCTGCTGAAGAAATTGGAAGACAAGCTAGAAATTATGGAATAGAATTGAGCGTTCATGCACCATACTTCATAAATTTACTTTCTGAAGACAGAGATAAAGTTGAGGCTTCTTTAAAAAGGATTTTAGAAAGCGTTGATAGAGCTGAAAGGATGGGAGCAAAATTCGTTGTAGTTCACGCAGCCTACTATGGAAAGTTAAGCAAAGAAGAAGCCTTTAATAAAATGAAGGAAATTACTTTGAGGATTATTGAAGAAATGGAGAAAATGAGAGTAAAGAACACTAAGCTCGCTTATGAGACTATGGCAAAGGAAAAGCAATTCGCAGACTTGGATGAGCTTTTGAATCTTATGAAAGAAATAAAATCTAAACTTTTAACGATTTGTGTTGATTTTGCTCACTTATATTGCAGAGAAAATGGAAAAATTGATTATTCTAAAGTTTTGGATAAATTAAAAGGTTTTAAGCATATTCATTCACACTTTTCCAACGTTAAATATAACCTTAATAGCAAGAAATTCGTTGACGTTCATGTACCAATGAATTCGCATCCCTCATTTGAGCCTCTAGCAAAAGAAATTTTAAAAAGAAAAATTACGATTACTATAATTTCAGAGTCCCCTAAATTAGAGCTAGACAGCCTAAAGATGAAGGATATCTTTGAGAAGCTTGGCTATAAATTTTAAAAAGATATTCAGAAACCAATCTAGCTTCGCTTTCAATATGATTTCTGCTTTTGTTTGAAAGTCTGCCTAGATAGTCTTGAGCTGCATGTACGTATTCGTGTAAAAGCGTCTTAATTTTTTGAGAGTATGGGATGTTTTTCTCAACGTAAATTTCTTTTTTTAGTGGATCGTAAAGACCAAGAATTTTTCCTATTGGTAAATAAAGCACTTTTAAATAATCTCCCACCCTCTTCGCTATGTAAAGATATATTGTTGGTAGGCTAGAAAACTTTACTTTAACCTTATCCAAAACCATCTTTGGAATTCTGTAGAAACCCGAAACTAGCTCCTTCACTCTTTCTAAATCTTGACTCCCAACTTTTTGTTCGTACAAGCTGCTAATAAAATTTCCAAACATAATCCTACCTATATAATTCCCATTTCCCTCCACTTTTTCTCTATTTCTTCCTTTTTCTTCCCACAATTTGAGCATGCTTCACTCAAAACCACAACCTCCTGGCTAACTTTATGGTAGCTCGTCTTTCTTCCCCCTCTAACTGCACTTCTCTTGGCAACGTAAGTAGAAGGCCTAATAAGTACCTCTATACTTTCTGCTTCGCAAAATGGACATTCCCATATTTCTTTTAGTAGAAATGGCATAAAATTATTAACAACAAATCTTAAAAATCATTTCTTCTCTTCTTCTTTCTTCTCTTTTTTAGGAACAAGCTCCTCTAGAGGCTTTTCACCTTTTTTAACAATTTTGCAGTTAACTTGAACGATATCTGGAGAAATTACGTTTCCTCTAACAGTCTTTTTCTTTCTTTGGCCCTTTCTTTCTGGATAGAAGCAAGGCGGTCCAGAAAGTAGGACTTTCTTCTTTACGGTTCCCTCAACATTTGGATGCATCGGAAACCCATCTTTATCCGTTCCACCAGTTATTTTAACAACATACCCAATTAAACCTATTGGTGAAAGGTCTACTTCATCCCCTATTCTTTTTCCGATAAGAAAAGCTGCCCTGTTTTGATCAACCTCTAACTGATACGCCTTTCTACTTTCTGGGTCGCTCAACACTAGCTTAAATACGGGCATAAATTTTTCTTTAGCTTGTTGCTTTTAAATGTTTTCAAATAAATAAAATCGAGGAGAAATTAGTTATTATGATAGGGGACCATAAAATTACTCCTTGGGAAGTTGAAGGAAGAGTTGATTATGAGAGAATTGTTAGAGAGTTTGGACTTAAAGAAATTAATGATGAAATTATTGAAAAAATTAGAAGTTTTACTGGCGAGTTGCATGTTTTATTAAGAAGAAAATACTTCTTTGCGCATAGGGATTTAGATATTGTTTTAAATGAGGCCAAAACTAATGGATTTTATCTTTATACTGGTAGGGGGCCTAGTGGACCCATGCATATTGGTCATTTGATTCCCTTCTTATTCACCAAATGGCTTCAGGAAAAGTTTAAGGTCAACGTTTATATTGAATTGACCGACGATGAAAAATTTTTGGAGCCAAAGAGAGGATTGAGTTTGGAAGATGTGAAAAAATGGTCTTATGAGAATACTTTGGATATAATTGCTGTTGGTTTTGATGAAGATAGAACTTTCATTTTTCAAGATACAGAATATATAAGGAATGTATACCCTCTTGCAATAAAAATCGCGAAAAAAATAAATTTTTCAACGGCGAGGGCTGTTTTTGGCTTTACTAACGAAACAAACATCGGCTTAATATTTTTCCCTACACTGGAAATAGTTCCTACTTTCTTCGAAGATAGAATTTGCTTAATACCAGCAGCTGTTGATCAAGATCCCTTCTGGAGGTTGCAAAGGGATATAGCTGAAGCGCTTGGTAAAAGGAAGGCTGCCCAAATCCACTCAAAATTCCTACCACCACTAACAGGAATAGAAGGAAAAATGTCCGCAAGCAAACCAGAAACATCTATTTACTTGACTGATGATGAAAAGACTGTAAGGGAGAAAGTATATAAATATGCGTTTTCTGGTGGACAGCCAACTATTGAACTTCATAGAAAATTTGGTGGTAATCCTGATATTGACGTTAGCTTTCAATGGCTTAAAATTCTTTTTGAAGAGGATGACAACAAGCTGAAAAAAATAGAGGAAGACTATAGAAGCGGGAAGTTATTAACGGGAGAACTTAAGGAGATACTAATAGAAAAGCTTTCTAGGTTTTTAGAAGAACATCAAAAAAGGAGAGAGGAAGCAAAGGAGAAGGTTAAAGATTTCAAGTATGATGGAAAACTAGCAAGAGAGATGTGGGAAAAAGTATTTGAATGATTTTTAATCTCTTTAAAATAAAGAAAATATGGGGGAAAAAGTAATTCTAGTTAACCCCATTAAAAATCCAAAAATTTCAGTTATAATACCGACTTTAAACGAAGAAAAATACATAGAAAAAACTTTGCTATCAATCAAGGCACAAACCATACAATTGCCTTATGAAATAATAGTTAGCGATGGGAAAAGCAAAGATAACACTGTTAAAATTGCGAAGAAGTATGCAAACAAAATTGTCATTTGTAATAAGAAAGGAATAGCCGTTGGGAGAAATTTAGGAGCGAAGTATGCTGAGGGGGAAATTCTAGTATTTCTAGATGCTGATACTCTTCTCTTACCGAATACTTTGGAAGAAGTCTATAAAGAGATAAAAAAGAAGAATGTTGCATTAGTTTCTTGTCCGGTTGCTCCTTCCTCTTATTCTCCATCCATCTATTTTTTATACTGGTTCTACAATCAGTTTTCTAAAAACTCAATAAAAGTTGGGAAGCCCCAAGTGGCTGGAATGTTCATGGCAACCAAGAAGAGCATTTTTAATGCAGTCAACGGATTCAATGAAAAATTAAGAATAATAGAAGATTACGATTTTTCGGAAAGGGTAGCAAAATTTGGAGAAATAAAAATAGTTGAATCGACGTTTGTTTTAACTTCTCCAAGGAGAATTGAAAAGTGGGGAAAGGCTAAGGGAGCAGCCAAATACCTGGGTATTTATTTAGCATATCTTTTAACTGGAAAAGATATTGGATGGAAAATCTATAAGCCCATTAGGTAGCAATTTTTTATTTTATACGCTGAAATTCTATTTTATGCAGTACGTATTAACAGAGGAAGGAGAGAAGTATTTAGTTAAGGGGTTTCCGGAAAAAAACTTGGTAATATACTTGGAAAAAGTTGGAAAAGCCCCTATTAGTGAGTTAGAAAAAGAAATAGAGAATTTTGATATTGCGCTCCTTTGGGCGAAGAAAAAAGGCTGGGTAGAGCTGAAGTTTAATGAGATTGTTTTAGTAAAAAAACCTACAGAATTCCCAGAAGAGGAAGCGCTAAGAAAAATTAAAGAAAATAGAGCTAGTGAAGTGGATGAAGGTATGATTAAAACTCTTTTACAGAGAAAACTCATAGAAAAAACATCTTATGCACATTTAGAAGAACTGAAAGGAAAGGAGATAAGTGTATTGAGTAGCGAGTTGATAAAAAGCGGATATTGGAGGGAAGTTAAATTAAGAAGGTACAGCGCTGAAGTTCCTCCAGCAGAGATGTTTCCCGGAAAAATTCACCCTTATGTTAAAGTAATAAAAGAGGTAAAGGAATTTTTGGTTGGCCTAGGCTTTAAAGAAGTTAAGGGACCCCTTGTGGAAATAAACTTTTGGAATTGTGATGCTTTATTCATGCCAAGCGACCATCCAGCAAGAGAAATACATGATATATTCTTTATTGAGGGAGAAGGAAAAGTTAAGGAAAAGGAAATATGGCAAAATGTCAAAAAAATTCATGAAAAAAGATGGGGATATTGGGATGAGGATTTGGCAAAAAAGCTAATTTTAAGAAGTCAATGCACAGCCGTTTCTGCAAGAGTTTTGCCGAAAATTAAAAAACTACCAGCCAAAATCTTTACAATAGACAGAGTTTTTAGGCCGGATGTCATAGATGCTAAACATTTCATAGAATTTGAACAGTGCGAAGGGATTGTTGTTGACGAAAACTTGAATTTTAAGCATTTGCTCGGTTATCTTAAGGAAATAGCGAAGATTTTTGGGAGCGAGGAGGTCAAGTTTAAGCCTTCATATTTTCCGTTTACAGAACCTAGCGTTGAAATGTATGTGAAAATGGAAAAATTGGGATGGGTAGAAGCTGGTGGTGCTGGTATTTTTAGAGAAGAAGTCTGCAAGCCTTTAGGAGTTAATGTGCCTGTTTTAGCTTGGGGTTTGGGAATTGGTAGGCTTGCGATGTTAAAGCTTGGAATAGAGGATATAAGATATCTTTATTCTGATGATTTGAGGTGGTTGAGGGAGATTTAGCATGCCTACTCTAACTTTCAATAAAAAAGAGCTGATCAAGTTGATAGGAAAAGACTTGAAGGATAGAGAGCTAGAAGAATTAATAAACAATTTGAAATCAAACGTGGAAGAAATTACAGAAGATGAGATAAAGGTTGAGTTAACTGCAGATAGAAGCGATATGTTTGTAGTAGAGGGTTTTGCTCGAGCTTTGAGAGAATTTATTGGCCTAAATTCTTCGGAAATAAAAATATTTGATTCAAGAGTTGTTGTGAGGCAAGAAGATGTTCCTATTAGGCCATATATAAGCTGTGCAATTGTAAGAAACTTGGAGTTAGATGAAGAGTCTATAAAAAAGCTTATGAACGTTCAAGAAATTTTATGCGAAACTATTGGAAGGAAGAGGAAGAAGGCGGCAATAGGCTTGCATGACTTCGATAAAATACGTGGAAATATTTTTTACAAAGGTATTTCGAGGAATGAAAAATTCGTTCCGCTTGGTGAAAGCGAGGAGATGAGCTTAATAGAAGTTTTATCAAAAACGGAAAAGGGAAGAAAGTACGGAGAGCTCATTTTGAATGCAAACAAGTGGCCTGTTTTTGTTGATGATATGGGAATATTTAGTTTTCCACCAATTTTGAATTCTGAAAGGACAAAGATAACTGAAAATACTAAGAATATTTTCATAGATGTTACTGGAACTGATAAAAATTCTGTAAAACAGGTAATGAACATTTTGATTTTAATGTTTGGGGAGATGGGGTGCAGAATAGAAAGCGTTAGGATAGTTGGAAAAAGAGAAAGTATAACTCCGGAATGGGTTGAAACACCAATAGAAATTGAGAAGAGTAAAATTGAAAGATTTCTGGGAGAAAAATTCGACAACGAAGAAATTAAAAAATTGCTCAAAAGAATGGGTTATAAAGTGGTTTTGGAAAGGGATAAAATAATAGCTATAGCTCCTCCTTATAGATTTGATGTGTTCTCAGATTTGGATGTTATAGAGGATCTAGCAATATCGTTTGGCTATAATAACTTTGTACCAGAGTTACCAAACGTTTTTACGAAGGGAGAAATATTGGAAATAGAAAAAGTTTCTGATGAGATCAGAGAATTATTAATAGGCTTTGGTTTTCAAGAGATAGTTAGGCCAATTTTGACAAACGAAGAAATTCAGTTTAAAAAAATGCTGGTAGATGGGAAAGCTATTAAAATAAAGAATCCTGTCTCAGAATTATACACCCAAATGAGGACTTGGCTCTTGCCGAGCTTAATGGAGTTTCTTTCTAAAAATACTAAAGAGCCTTATCCGCAAAAAATATTTGAGATTGGAGATGTTGTTTTGCCTGACGAAAAGGAGGAGAATGGAGCAAAAGAAATTAGAAAGGTTTGTGCAGCAATAGCTGCCAACGGCTCTTTTTTTGCTGAAATGAAAAGAATTGTGTTAGAAATCGCTAAAAGAAGAAGAATAGAGGTTATGTTTGAAGAGAGCTCCCATCCTAGCTTTATAGAGGGAAGATTTGTTAAAATATATAGCGCTGGAGAAGAAATTGGTTTCTTTGGGGAGATAAATCCTACTGTTCTAGAAAACTTCAAAGTTTATATTCCTGTTGCTGCTCTCGAAATTAATGTCTAAAATCTAATCCAAGAGAAAAATCTGTCTAAAAGGTTTCGAGAAATTCTATAGTTACTTCCGATTAGCTTGAAAGCCAAATTCTGTATCTCTATCGCAGCTTTTGAATTTGGATAAGAATATATTAAAGGTTTTCTCTCATCAATGGACCTTTGAACTAGTTTATCCTCTGGAATTTGTGCAATAACCGGATAGCTCAATACGCTTTCCACATCAACCTTTTTCAACTCATTTCTTGACCTACCAACTCTATTTAAAACAACGCCTGTAATCTTCTTACCAACTCTTTCTGCAACCTTTATAGCTCTTAGTGCATCAGCAACAGACGGCAAGTCTGGATTTGTTACAATAAGCACTTCATCACAATTACTCAAAGATGCTAAAGCTTCTCTTCCCAGGCCTGCCGCAGAATCTATAAGAACAAAATCTGAATTCAAATTTGCAATTACTTTTGAAAGATTGGATGCATCAACATTTATTATATCTTCGACGCTTAAACTACCTGGAATTACTTTTGCTCCCCCAGGATAAATATAAATTCCATCCCTAAGCTTTTCGACATTTTTTAGTATGTCATGCAGCGTAATATCTGCAAGATGGATTCCAAAATGAATGCCAAGATTTGGAGTTGTCAAGTTTGCATCCAGTGCAACCACATCATAGCCAAGTTTAGCTAGCGCTGCAGAAAGATTTGCTGTTATTGTTGTTTTTCCAACTCCGCCTTTACCAGACAAAACGCTTATGACTCTCATTTCAAAATTTAGAACTCAAAGCTATTAAACTTTTTAAAGAACTATTAATTGGAGCTTGAAAAGCTCCAAGGTATATCATGGTAGATTTTGTACAAGTATGGAATTGGTATTCTAGAGAAAAAGTTAGAAAAGCTATACTGGAGTTTGCCAAGAATAGAGAGGTAGTTTCTGTTTTTTCTGATGGAAGCTATGGAAGAAGACCTGACTGTTTGAATTATGATGGAGATATATTACAAGCTGTCGCAGAAGGTACAGTAGCATTTCATTCGTCCGTAGAAAGATGGGAAAATCCGATGAAATTAGACGTTGGAATGAAAAGGGAAGAACTGGATGAGTTGAGAATTGGTTGGGATTTGCTCATTGATTTGGACGTTAAGGATTTTGAAATTGCAAAGGTAGCTGCTAAAAAGTTTATCGAGGCGCTTCAAGACCATGGAGTAAGAAATATTGGAGTAAAGTATACTGGTGGCAAATCCTTTCACTTAATCGTTCCTTTTGAATCTTTTCCTTCCAAAGTAAACGGAATTCCGACAAAAAATTTGTATCCAGAGCTTTATCAAAAGATTGTTGAGTATCTTAAGTGGTATGTTAAAGATAGTCTAAAGGAATCTATTTTAGCTTTAGATAATGTTAACAACATTTCCCAAAGGGTTGGAAAGCCATTAAAGGAAATTGTTGTAGATAATGAGCTAGACCCATTTAAAGTTTTGACCGTTGATGTTTTTGGCTCAAGGCATCTTTTTAGAATGCCTTATAGCTTGAATGAAAATACAATGCTAGTTAGCTTGCCTTTAAGGATAGAAGAAATTGATTCCTTTGAAAAGGAGCAAGCGGAAATCAAAAAAGCAAAAGTGGAGGAAAGCTTTATAAAGGTTTATTCAAGAGAAGACGCAACAGCTTTAATAATAGAAGCTTTGGATTGGTATGACAAAAATCATAAAGAAGAAAAGCCGATAGAAGTAAAAGTTCAAAAAAAATCTGTAAGCAGGGGTGGTAAAATCCCTGAGGAGTTTTTTCCACCATGTATAAAAAAGATTCTAGAAGGATTGAGTGATGGAAGGAAAAGGGCAATATTCATTTTAATAACCTTCTTGAGAAACATGAATTGGAGTTTAGAAGAAATAGAGAAGAAGATTTATGAGTGGAACGAAAAAAATAAACCGCCCTTGAGAATAAATTATTTGAGAACTCAGCTAAGATGGCATTTTAGGCAGGATAGAAATTTATTGCCTCCGAATTGCGATAGCAAGAATTTTTATGAGGACATGGGTTTAAAAGAACTTTGCCAAGAATGCTTAAAGCTGGGAATAAAAAACCCTATTAACTACCCATTCGCAATATTGAAAAGAAAAAAGAAGAAAACAAAGTAAAATATGGAAGTGATAAGCTTTGAGTATTTGAGGAAGATTTTGAACGAAGAAAAGAATAGCCAAAATCTTGCTAAAATTCCAGACGATTTCTACGAGTCTGTTAAAATGTACATAGAGGGGAAAAAGAAAGTTTTAAAGGAAAAGAAGGATGAAATTGAGCTTAGGAATATAGAGAGAATTGTTGAAAACATATTTAACCTCAGGGAGAGGAAAATTGTCAACTTTGCAATAATGGCTGCAAGGGCTGGTGTCCAGCCTTCTAATTTAACTGCTGAAGAAAAACAATTCTTCCAGAAGCTTTTAGAGATTTTAAAGGGAAGGAGGAATATTTTAGAGGGGATAAAAGCTAGTTTAGAGGCAGAAACTAAAAAGGAGATAGCTATATTGGTTGTATTCAAGCAAGATTTTCCGGCTTTTGTTGGGATAGATGGCCAAACCTATGGTCCTTTTAAAAAAGGTGACATTGCAAAACTGCCAGATGAAAATAGGAAAATACTAGTTTCTAAAGGCATAGTAGAAGAATTTAAAGTTGAAAAGTAGAGAATAGAAAATGAAATTTCCAAAGACGTTAAGAACGTATTGCCCATATTGTAGGAAGCATACCTTGCATAAGGTTGAGCTTGTTAAAAAAAGGCCTAGAAGGACTTTGGCCCATGGTCAAAGAAGGTTTTTAAGGAAAATGAAGGGTTATGGAAGTTTTCCTAAAGAAAACCCGAAAAATAGGGAAAAGGCTACTAAAAAAGTAAACCTTAAATTAACATGTCAAGAATGCAAAAAGGCGCATTCAATTAAAGGATGGAGAGCTAAAAAATTTGAGCTTGTAGAGAAAGAAAAATGATGGGGTGGAAATATGAAGAAGATTATTGAAATGCCGAGAAGTAAGTTTTTGAAAGTTATGTGTAAAAAATGCAAGAATCAGCAAATAGTTTTTGATAAGCCTTCCACTGAAGTAAAATGCTTGAATTGTGGGGCTACTCTTTTAATTCCAACCGGTGGAAAGGGAGAGATTGTAGAGGCAAAAGTTATTAAGGAACTTAGCTAAATTTCTATATGTTTGAGGAAGATATTTTTGAAGAATTGTTGAGAATGAGAAGAAGGATTGAAAGGTTAATGAGATCTTTTGGTTCTCTAGCAAGGTTTGAAGAAATGGGGAGTTTTCCTGTAGATGTAAGCGAAACTGAAAATGAGGTAATTGTTAGGGCAGACTTACCGGGCTTTTCAAAGGATGAAGTATCAGTAAATGCTACAGAAAACTCTTTGACAATAGAAGCAAAACACAAAGAAAAAAGGGAGGAAAGAGGAGAAAAGTATTATACCGTTGAAAGAAGGGTCGGAAGTTTTAGAAGAGTTATTTCTTTGCCCGTAGAAGTTCAGCCAGAAAAGGCAAGAGCGAGAATGAAAGATGGTGTTCTGGAGGTAATTTTACCGAAGAAAGAAAATAAGAAAGGTAAAGAAATAAAGGTTGAGTAAATTAGAGCTTTGCTTTGAACAAGACGTAGCCAAAAAGCACGTAAAGTATTCCTAGGAATAATGTTAGCAAGTTTAGTCTTGTTGCTAGCGATGAAACGTCATAAGGTTGCCATGTTATTGCCGTTGCTAGAAGGATTAAGATTCCTATGATTACTATTGCTACTGATGCCATTTTCAAAAAATTCGACTGCTTCTTTCCCCTCTCCCCAACTTTCCTTGGCATATATAGTATTCTTTTTTGACTTTAAATTCCTAAGCTTCACTTTAAAGCTTTTAAAGTTTTAGTAGAATTAGAAAATATGGCGATGTTTCTCCAATCCGAAGGCTTCTATTAGAACTTCTTAAGCCTACCAACTTTTATCAATCGAAAATCATTTCTAAAAGGGGGTGTTGTTCAAATGCTAGACATAAATCTGATTAGACAAAATCCTGAAATAGTTAGAAGGGATCTAGAAAAGAGAAATGACCTGGAGAAAATAAAACTTCTAGAAGAAGTAATAGAACTAGATAGGCTTTGGAGGAAAGAGATAGCAGAGCTGAATGAGTTGAGAAGGGAGAGAAATGAGATAAGCGAAATGATAGCAAAGCTGAAAAAAGAGGGGAAGGATGTTTCAGAGCTACTGCAAAAAGCAAGGGAATTGCCAGAAAAAATAAAAGAGTTAGAAGAAAAAGTTGATGTGAAAGAAAAGAGAATAAGAGAAATTCTAATGACTTTGCCAAACATTTTGCATGAAAGTGTTCCAATAGGAAAAGATGAAAACGATAACGTTGTAGTAAAAGTTTGGGGGGAGATTCCAAAATTCAATTTTAAGCCAAAAGACCATCAAGACCTAGGATTGCCTTTAGACTTAATGGACATAGAAAGAGCAGCTAAGGTTGCTGGAGCAAGGTTTTATTATTTGAAAAATGCCCTAGTTGAATTAAACTGGGCTTTAATAAAATATGGCTTGGATTTCATAAAGAAGAGAGGATTCAAGCTATTTCAACCACCTTACATGATTAGAAGAGAAGCATTAGAAGGAGCAATAGCTTTCCAAGATTTTCAAGATATGATTTACAAGATTGAAGGAGAAGATTTGTATTTAATTGGAACTGCAGAGCATGCTTTGCTAGCTTATCATATGAATGAAATTCTTGATGGTAAAGATTTGCCATTGTTGTATGCAGGGATTTCGCCTTGCTTTAGAAAAGAAGCTGGAACACATGGAAAAGATACAAAAGGAATTTTCAGAGTTCACCAGTTTGAAAAAGTGGAGCAATTCATTTTCTGCAAACCAGAAGAAAGCTGGAATTGGCACGAATTTTTGCTTAAGAATGCAGAAGAATTCTTCCAAAGCCTAGGAATTCCGTATAGAGTTGTTAATATTTGTAGCGGAGACATAGGAAGCATTGCAGCAAAAAAGTATGACATAGAAGCATGGTTACCAGGACAAGGAAAGTATAGAGAGGTTGTTTCATGCAGCAATTGTACAGATTATCAAGCAAGAAGGGCAAACATCAGATTTAGAGAAGGGAATGAAATAAGATATGTTCATACTTTAAACTCAACTTTAGTTGCAACTGAAAGGGCAATAATTGCAATAATGGAGAATTACCAGCAAGAAGATGGAAGCATAGTAATACCAAAAGTTTTAAGACCTTACTTGAATGGAGCTGAAAGAATAACGAAGAAAGGATTGGAATAGGCTTTTTCTTTCTATTTTTTTATTTAAAAATTAACCTCGAAGATTTTTACTTCTGGATTACTGTACACGAGCTTAAAGTATCTTAAACCTTCACCGTTGAAAAAGTAAAGTCTGGTAAACATTGAGTTTGCCGTTAACGGATCCATGTAAATTGCAGCATTTCCATCGCTAAAAACCAAACCATCTATTTTTTGAGTAACATTTGAATAATCGAAAGTGAACTGATTTCCTTGGTAGACAAAAACTAACTTTCTAACAAT
This sequence comes from Candidatus Aenigmatarchaeota archaeon, assembly GCA_036824555.1. GTDB lineage: Archaea > Aenigmatarchaeota > Aenigmatarchaeia > CG10238-14 > SpSt-28 > SpSt-28. The sequence continues at coordinate 2,113 of DAISZX010000003.1, read as the reverse complement.
CATATTAAAAATCCCTTGCTGAGGCACATTTAATATTGGCACAATTTTATCGTCTTTGAAAGCTAAAGTCAAAATCCCATTTCCATAAACAAGGTTGCCTTCTCTATCTCTTCCTGTCAATGGCAAAACTAAATATTGCCTTCCTGTACCAGTTCCAAAGTAGGTTAACCAATAATACTTTCCAATCAAATCGCTGCTAGCAATAAAGTAGACTTTTGTGATGTTTGTGTTGCATGGGTCTTCTTTCAAAATGTTATCATAAATCATATCTCCATACTTTTTCTTAACTTCTTCGCATTGTTCTTTCGTTAAATAAGTGTATTTTTTGAGAATGCTGTAAGCCTCTTCTTCATTGCTAGTTGAAAAGATTCTTCCCATGTCTTGAATTCTTATGTTGTGATCGTAAGGAATACAAACCTTTGGACTGCAATGAGCGCCATCCGCGTGAACTTTTAGTCCCGTATAGCCAGCTATTATATGGCCTGGATCCCACCAAGTTGCTACTAGCGTTTTTGAATCTCCATGCTTTTTCAACCAATCTAAGGCGTTTTTCCAATTTTCACCAATTCCATAACCTCTTGAGTATTGCTCTCCGAAAACATAAGCGTTTGAAAATAAATCAAGGGAGAAGTATATGACTGTTCCTAAAAACAATGCAATAAAAAATTGATTTTTGTATGATTTCAAATAATTGTAAAAGTTGCCTATAACATAGCCAGCAGATAAAGATGTTGCTACAGAGAAGATTAAAGCGAATCTAACTCCATGCAAAATCATGTAGAATGTTATCAAAGCAAATAAGAATAGAAAAATTTCCTCAAAGGCAATTTTTTCCCTTCTAAAAATTTTGAACATTATTAAAGCTGGGAGTCCAAAAAGGGTTAAGATTGTTGGAAGAAATCCAACACTATTTGCAACTCTTTGAAATCCTTCTAGCGAAAAAATGTTTATGCTTTGAAGCTCAGCAACTGAAATGTTAACTAGTAATGTTTCTTTTATACCGGCAAACTCGAACGCTGAAAGAATTGAATTTAAGATTGTCTCCTTAAGCCAAATGTATGTAATGATATTTATTGTAAACATGACGATGAGGAATGGAATTACTAATGATTTTGCTTCTTCTATAACGTGTTTTAAATCTATTTTAAAGGATTTTTTGTGAAGAATTTCTTCGAAAATTCTAAAGAGTAAAACTGCTGGAATGAAGAAGAGGAATGCAATTAAAGGATACCATCCTCCACTTGCCCAAGTATAGATGAAGAGTAGATTAACAAAAATAGCTGTTATATATCCGATCAAATCTTTTCTTTTCATAGCAAGCATTAGAGAAAAAATTGAAAGAAATGAATAGAAAACAACAAAAGCTTTGCTATCCATGTAGCCTGCTACAGAATAACCAATGAAAGATGGTGCTAAAACTGCAAAGAAAGCTGAAAATAGAGCAGCTATTCTGCTTCTTGTTAAATATCGAACTGCAATGTATGCGGGAATTGCTGATAAGCCAGAAATTATAGCTGGTGCTATTATGAAAAATTGCATGAATGATATGTTAATAAATTTGCTAACTATTTTGTAGAAGATTGCTAAAGTGTACTCTACTCCAAGATGAACTTCATAAGGTCTTCCAGGAGGATGAAAACTTAAGATGTCCCACTTAGGTATATTGAACAAGTTCTCAAGAACAACCACAGAATGTCTATAGTACCACCAAGGATCGTAATCCGCTACTATATCAGGAACGTTAATTGCTCTAATATAGAATCCAATATAAATAATTAGAAGAAGAATTAATAAATCTAAATTTTTCTTTAAAATCTCCAAATTTTCAAGTTTTTTCATTAACCATTTTTTGAATTTTTAATTTAAAGCTTGAAATAAAAAATAATGGAAGAAAAAGAAATCGAGATAACTCTAAAGTCGCCACTGCTGCTCTTATTAATCTTGATGTCTTTAATATACTTCTACTTCGAACTAAAAGTTGTTTTACCAACAAACATTTCTTTTGGAGATGAAGGTTTTCACACAAGCATGGCAAGACATATAGCAAGAGAATTAGAATATCCAAAATACATTCCATTTGAGGGAAGCGTTTTAATAAGAGATGGTTTTTATA
>DAISZX010000017.1:0-7371 GCA_036824555.1 Candidatus Aenigmatarchaeota archaeon | reverse complement strand
AATGCGGGGGGTGGGATTTGAACCCACGAAGGGACTAACCCACCAGCACCTCAAGCTGGCGCCATTGACCAGGCTAGGCGACCCCCGCAATAGAGAATTTTTAGTTTCAGAAATAAAATCTTCAATCTTCTTTTTTTCTAATTAAATGAATCCATATTTCTTTGAAAAACTCAGGCTGCTCTGTTCTAATTTCTCTGTTTTTTTCAAGATGAAGTATCGGTAAAAACTTCTTCACTATCTCATCCCTCTCCCACTTTTCTACAATTTCTCCAAACTCTACCCTACCTTTCCTAAAGTATAGCTCTTCTATCTTATTTAGTACTTCCTGAATTCTCTTTTCTATATCCTCCTCTATATTTATCTCTCTCCTCAATCTTTCCATCAAAACTTCTCTCCTTTCTCTCTTCTTTCTCTCGACATCCATCGCTTTTTTCAAAGCTAAAATTAGTTCCTCCAAAGTTATTTGTCTTCTTGGAATTCTTTTAACAGGATAAGCTAATTTAAGCATATTCACGTCAATATCAAAAAACTCTGGTATTTCCTCTTCTTTCTCCTCTATTTTTTCTTCTTCCCTTAGCATCAGATACTCCGCTTTCATTCTTAATAAAACAGAGGCGATGAAAACAACTTTTGCAGGAATTCTAAAATCTAATTCTTTTACTTTTTTCAAAAAATTCAAAAAACCGTCACACAATCTCACAATATCAACATTCCATGGATCTATTTTTTCTATGTTTACTATGTAGTAAATTATTTCTTCCCAGCTTTCCTTCTCTATAATAATTTTTAACAGGTTCTCTTCACTTGCCTGAATATTCTCCATTTTACAAATTAATTTTTGAGCTTATAGAATAAGAAGTATCATGATGTATTACTTATTTCTTGCTATAATAACGGCTTTTCTTTTAAAGCTTTGGATAGACTTGATAAGGGATGAAGCCATATTTATTCCCCTACCAAAAAACACCATCAGAAAAATGTTAAAAGCTGCGAATGTTTCTTCTAAAGACATATTATATGATTTGGGTTCCGGTGATGGAAGAGTTTTGATAATTGCCGCAAAAGAATTTGGTGCTAAAGCCGTAGGTATAGAGAAAAGTTGGTTATTATCGAAAATTTCGGAATGGAAGATAAGAAGGGAGAATCTGGAGGGAAGAGCGATGGTTATAAATGAAGATTTTTTTAAGGTCAATTTATCGAAAGCCACAGTGATTTTTGCGTATTTATCTAGAAAATTAAATAGAGAGCTCGAAGCTAAGCTAAAAAGGGAATTAAGAAAAGGAACAAGAGTTTTGTCAGCATCTCACGAATTCAAAAATCTTAAACTTGTTAAAAAATTTAAAACAGGTCATTTTTATTCGTATCTTTATTTAATTTAAGTTGGAGATATAATTAAATCGATGGAAGTTGTAGGAAAAACTATAAAAGAGGTTATTGAAAAATTTCTACAAGAAATAAATAGAGCTGTTGAATGTGAAGGTAACTCAGAAGACTTTTCTACTAGATTTGAAATCAAAGGAATTAGTATGCAGGATGTATTAGAAAAATTTGCCAATAAGATAGTGAATTATTTCGATAAAAAAAGGGCTCTGTTTGAAAGCATAGAAACGGAAATTATTCCGGGTAAAAAGTGGGTAATAAAGTGCTCTCTGAAAGGAAAAATTTTTGAGAGAATGGTAAAAGATTTTAAAAGAATAGAGGTTGTTGCTTTGAAAGAAGAATACGATGGTTGGAAGCTACTCTTTTCAATGAAGCAATAACTTCAAAACAATCAGAGCAATGCCAGTAGTGATTAAAATGTAAATCAGCTGCTCCGGCTTTAGCTTAATTTTGCTTTCCTCTTCTTCACCATATCTTATTAAGCCACCTATTCCTACTGGAAGGTAAGCTTTATCTTTTTTTCCCATTCTTTTAATTAAATTAAAAAGATAAAAGTTTAAGTTAATTTATGAAAAGCAAAGTTATAGAAGTACTGAAAAATCTGGGTTATGAGGTTGATGAAAAAGATATTGAGGAACCTCCGAGAAAAGAATTTGGAGACTATTCTTTTCCCTGCTTTAATTTGGCAAAGAAATTGAATGTAAATCCGATTGAGTTGGCAAGAGAAATAACGAGAAAAATTCCAGTTGATAGGTATCCTTTTCTTTTGAAAGTAGAAGCAGCAAATGGCTATGTGAATTTTTTTCTTTACTGGGAAAAGCTTGCTACTGAAATTTTAGATGGCGCGCTCAAAATTAAAAAGCTGAATTTTGGAAACGGAGAGAAAGTTATGATAGAATTTTCGCAACCAAATCCCGTTCACTCCATGCACATAGGACATGCTAGAGGAACTTTCATTGGAGATGCCTTATCTAGAATATTCGAGTTTTCAAACTTTAAAGTAATAAGAGCCAACTTGATGAACGATGTTGGTCTACAAGTTGCTAAGCTTGTAACAGGCTATCTTCTTTGGTTTAATGGAAAAAGACCGGATAAAAAACCAGACTACTGGCTTTGGGAAATTTATGTAAAATTTCATGAGGAAGCAAAAAAAGATCCCAGCTTGGAGGAAAAAGCTAGAGAAATTTTGAGGAAGTATGAGATAGAAAAAGATACAGAAATAACAAAAGTTTGGAATAGAATCGTTAAATGGTGTGTTAAAGGATTTATGGAAACTTATAGAAGGTTAAGAATTAAGTTTGATGTATGGTTTTACGAGCATAATTTTAGAGAGTTAGGAAAGCAAATTGCATATCAAGCTTTAGCAAAAAATATCGCTTTTAAAAGTGAGGATGGTGCGATAATTGCAAAGTTAGAAGAGTATGGAATACCGAACTGCGTTATTTTAAGATCAGATGGCACCGGTCTTTATTTTACTGGCGATTTAGGATTGACAGTACACAAATTCGAAAAATATAAGCTAGACAAATCAATCTGGGTTGTTTCAACGCAACAATCGCTCTACTTTCAACAACTTTTCAAGTTTTTAGAATTGCTTGGCTATGAATGGGCTAAAAATTGTTATCATTGTGCATTTGAACATGTCAATCTTCCGGAAGGAAAAATGTCCTCAAGAGAGGGAAGGGCTATTTTGTTAGATGAAGTAATTAATATGCTAGAGAAAAGAGCTAGAGAGGAGGTAGAAAAAAGAAATCCTAAGAAGAGTAAGAAAAAAATAGCAAGCGTTGCCAGGAAAATAGCGATAGGCGCACTAAAATATTCTATAATAAAAATTCAGCCAGAAGATCAAATAATATTCGAATGGGAAAGAATGTTAAAACTAGAGGGAAATACTGGACCTTACATTCAATATGCATGCACAAGATGTAGAGGAATTCTTAAGAAAGCAAAAAGGTTTGAAAGAAACTTTACTCCAAAAACATTAACGAAAGAAGAGTCATCCTTGCTAAAGAAAATTGGAGAGTTTCCCTATCTAATTCAGAAGATTGTTAAAGAAATGAAACCATACTATCTCGCAAACTATCTTTATGAGCTATCCACACTATTCAATGAATTCTACGAAAGAATTCCCGTTTTGAAAGAAGAAAACAGAGAGGTAAAAAACTTTAGATTAACATTAGTCGAAGCGACCGAAAAAATTTTAACTCTCGGGTTGAACTTACTCGGAATAGATGTTCCAGAATTTATGTAGCTTATGGTTCTCCAGGATGATCCCTTAGCCAATTCTCCACAGCCTTCATTATAGATACTATTCTTACCTCTCCCGTCGGCAATGTTCTTCTTATAGTTACTGGTACCATCTTTTTTCTAAATTCCTCCTTTGCAAGCTCTATAGCATCGGTTTTATCACTTTTTACCAGAACCGGGGCTCCTAAAGCAATTTGCAATGCTCTTGCACTTATAATTCTTGCAACCTCAAACCTAGTTAGTCTATCTTCAGGCCACTCCATAGTAACCACTAAGGCTTAAACTGCGCTATCTTTTTAAATAAGTCCACGTGCCCCAAAAACATTCTCCTACAGCAGTATCTTTTAACTCCAAACTCCTCCAGAATCTTCGCAGGATCTTCCCCATTTTCTACTCTTCTCTTATAATCCTCCCATAAATGCCCAATTACTTTACCGCAGGAAAAGCATCTTACTGGAAATAGTATACTTTTCACCCCCGGATTGATAAATATTAATACATAAACTTAAAAACTTTTAATTAAGATTGAAAAGGTTTGAATAAGATGAAGAGAGTTGTTAGGATTAAATCTTCTCCAAAAGATAGAGCCCTTAAGGTTTTGAAAACTATTATAGACCCGGAAATTGGAGAGAACATCGTTGATTTGGGCTTAATATATGATTTGAAGGTGGAAAATGAAAGAGTAGAGGTTTTAATGACTCTAACGAGCTTCGGTTGCCCGCTTGCCGGATTTTTCGTTAAAGAAATAGAATCTAGGCTAAGAAATGCGGGATTTAAAGACGTGAAGGTAGAAATAACCTTCGATCCGATTTGGACGCCAGAAAGAATGAGTAAAGAAATTAGAAAAAAACTTGGGATTTAAACTTTTGATAAAACATGGAAAATCGTTTTAATTAGTAGAAACTCGCTGGTAAGATTGCTATTAGAGAGATTAAAGCAACAAACATCGCACCCAATAATTTTTCCCCTTATTGCCTTAAGGATGTCCGTGAAATCAAAATACGTTAATCCTCCAGGCTCTGGATAGTCTGTGGCTTGAAAAATGGAGGGGTCGAAAAAGTCTAAGTCTAGAGAAAGGTAAATGTCTGAATTTTGCGTGAATTTCGCGATTTCCTTGAGCGTCTTTTTCTTATTTCTAATGATTTCATAAGAAGTACAAAATTTAACATTCCTTCTTTTTAGAAATTCCAACTCTTCCTCGTCAAATGACCTTACGCCAATTATTAATACTTTGATTTTATTGATTTCCAACAATCTTCTTAGCCAAGTGGAACCATTGAATTTTTTCTCTCCTCTGCTTCTATCTACATCAAAAGATATTATTTCGTCTAAATACTCGTTCTTACAATCAGCATGCGCATCGAAGATAACTAATTTTTCTTCCTTCAGATTTTTTGTAGCATAAAGCGTTGGTAGATGACCTCTCGAAATCATAAAAGGGATTTTATTTTCTCTTCTGATTTCTAGAAACTTTAAAGAGACTTCTTCAAAATCCTTAATATTCAAATTACCCTCATCACACAACCTAACCTTTTCAACCAAGTTGCTTCCAAATACATCAAAAGGCTCCACAAAATAGCTAGCTTTCCTTATTTTTCTCAACATTATTTTTGAATCCTCAGTATAATCAAGACCAAAAAATACTACGTTGGCTTCTTTTCTATCAAAATGAGAAATCGAAAACTTCTCCATGAATAGAGTATATCAACAAAAATAAATCTTGAACCAAAGCACCTAAAATTCACAATAGATTTGTTAAAAGTTGCGTAAAAATTCCTTCACAAATGCGAATTTTTTGGAGAAAATCTATTCTAAAATAGTGATTACCTTTTACTTCTTTGCTTATGTCTTCTACTTCCTCTTTTGCTCGCACCTTTTCCGCTTGCATGATGAGGTTCATTTCTTCTAGGGTCATAAACCAAAAGGTTTCTGTCGTATTCTAAAAACTTTTGCTTAAGCCTTTTATCCTTAAAGTACTTAACTAGGGCCTTTGCAATAGCCTGCCTAGCAGCTTCAGCTTGACCAACTATTCCGCCGCTTCTCACGTTTACATGAATATCTACTCCTTTTGTTAAATCGCCTGCTAAAATCAATGGTTCCCTTACCCAAAGTCTTAATACATCCGTTCCCCAGAGGTCTAAAGGTTTAGAATTAATGTATACTTTTCCGCTACCACTCTTAATCACTGCCCTAGCTATTGCCAATCTTCTCTTTCCAACTTCCAGTATGGCTTTATCTTTCTTCACCATCTTTTCTCAGCCCCTAATAAAAGAGATAGTTCTCCTAGAGTTATGTATTTACATCGCAGCTTACTTGCATCTGCTTCCTCTATCCTAATTTTCTCCATGTTCTTAAATTCTTCTGGTTCTCCAATATAAACTTTAAGTCTTCTATAGGCTTTACGACCCTTATCCTTATGCCATGGAAGCATTCCTCTAACTATTCTTCTTAAAATAAGGTCCGGATAACGTGGATAAAATGGGCCCTTTTTAGGATCTCCTCTATCCCTCTTTTGTTTAAACTCTCTAAACTTCATTTTTGGATCTCCAGATAACACAGCTTTTTCAGCATTGACAATAACTACCTGCTCTCCATTCAACAAGTCTTTTGCTACATGACTCGCCAATCTTCCAGCAATCTGGTTCGTAGCATCGTATATCTTCATAATCACACCATTATTCTAACATTACTTCCCTTCGGATTTTCTTTAATTAAATCTTCGATTGAAATTGCCCTTGCTCCAGCCTTTTCAATTTTCTCTTTAGCTTTAGCTGAAAATCTCCAAGCAGCTATCGTAACTTTCTTCTTTAATTCTCCATCGCTCAAAACAACTCCAGGAACAATTATGGTATCTCCATCTCTTGCTTCTCTTTCTATATGTTTCAAGTTTATCTCAACTCTCCTCCTAGTAGGTCTTTCTAAAATTTCAGCTATCTTTTTCCAAATTCTTACATTTTCTTCTAGAGACTTCTTTTTAAGTTCTTCAATTAGTTTTCTCAACATAGGATTTGTGGGGCCTGTCCTTTTCACCATAAGCTTAAATTTTTGCTTAAAGATTTAAAAATTAAGTTTTGTAAATTGTCGTCTAATTTCCCACCTAAAAATAAATACGAATAAAGAAAAATATCGATATTAGCCTCATAAACTTACGTAGAGTATTTCAATATCTCTTCCAACGAATTCTTCAAGTCTCTCAAATTCTTTTCCAATCTTTTTTCATGATAATGTCTATGTTTTCCTTCTACTGATTTATAAATTTCAGAGAAAGGTAACACTAATTCTCCTGGTAAAGCTAATAATTCTCTCTTGTAATTTCTTAGAATTCTCCTAATATGCAATAACACTTTCGGTAAAATTTTTCTCGGCTCGTAGTGTCCACTCTCGTATTCTGATAGAATTTCATATAAACTCTTTAGTTCTTCTTTCAATCCATCTGGTAGCTTCTTTAAGTCTTCGTCTGCCTTTTTTGAACTTCTATGTATGTAATATGCTATTAGCAATAAGAAAACAAAAAGTAGAATCAAATTAGACGCTAATACAAAGAAATTAGATGAAATATTAATCTTATCGAATGATACGAAAATTCCTAAAAGAGATAGAACTGAGAAAATTGTAAGCAGGAAAACTGTAAACATTAAGATTCTTATCCTTCTCATAGAATTCTTACGCAGATTTTTTAAAATTTCATGTGCGCCAGCCGGGATTTGAACCCGGGCTCCGAGCTTGGCAAGCTCGTGTCCTAAC
>DAISZX010000016.1:4580-8040 GCA_036824555.1 Candidatus Aenigmatarchaeota archaeon | reverse complement strand
ACATTCTAACCTCTTTATCGTTTATTGGTTTGAAGACTTGCTTTCTTCTTACTAAGGTGTTGAATATCTTTATTCTCATAAGCTCACCTCCAAGAAATGATTGAGTAAAAAATAATCTTAAGAATTAGCATTCTAACAAAAACGACCAACCATTTCTCTATTTAAAATAAAAACTTTAAAAGCTTTTTTGATGGCTTTAAAAATTCTAAAATGGAAAAGGAGGCTATTCTTTATGAAAGATTAAATGGAAAAGTTAGGTGTGTCGCTTGTAGAAGGAGATGTAACTTGGATGAAGGGCAAATTGGTTTTTGTGGAGTAAGAAAGAATGTTAAAGGAAAACTAAAGCTTTTAGTATATTCTTTACCAAACGCAGTTAACGTTGACCCAATAGAGAAAAAGCCCCTCTTCCACTTTTTACCAGGAAGTCTTGCTCTATCAATAGGGACTCAAGGTTGTAATTTTGCTTGCCAATTCTGCCAGAATTATGATTTGAGTCAAAGAAGAGAGATAATTGGAGTTAAATTGACTCCGGAACAAGCCGTTAAAATGGCTTTGGATTATGGCTGTAAATCTATAAGCTATACTTACAACGAACCAACGATTTTTATAGAATATGCATATGATGTTGGAAAATTGGCTAGAAAAAAAGGGTTAGCTAATACTTTTGTCACCAATGGCTATGAAAGTGAGGAAGCTGTAGAACTTATGAGAGAATTTTTAGATGCGGCAACTGTAGATTTTAAAGGAAATGGGAATCCTCAATTTTATTTAAAGTACATGAGCGTTCCTAAGGAAGAAGAAATTTATCAGACTTTGCTCTTAATGAGAGATGCTGGCCTTCACATCGAAATCACAGATTTAGTAATTCCAAAAATTGGTGATGATTTAGAGGATGCTAAAAAACTGGTTAGGTGGATTGTTGAAAATTTGGGAGAAAATACTCCATTGCACTTCCTAAGATTTTTTCCACACTATCTGCTAAATCACTTACCACCAACACCGATTGAAGTTCTAGAAAAACACGCAAAAATTGCTAAGGAAGAGGGATTAAAATTTGTTTACATTGGAAACGTACCTGGACATCCTTTAGAAAATACTTATTGTCCGAATTGTGGAAAAACTGTTATTAAAAGATTCGGAATTGAAATTACAGATTTTTGTATCGACGAGAATTTTAGATGCAAGTATTGTAAATATAAAATTCCGATAAAAGGAGAGAAGTTCTTGAGAGAAAAACTTGAGAATTTAAAGAGAGAAAAACAAAATAGGGAATGAGAAAAATAGAGTTAATCTTATTCATCTCAATTTTCTCTATTTTAGTTTTTCGTTCAACATTTTCTCTTTCATGCAATATAGTAAATGGTAATTGTCCAGCTGGCTATTCATGCCTATTTTCAATTTCTTCTCCCCAAAATGCGCATGCTGGAATGTGTGGCTATTATTCATATAGCGTTTGTTGTGATAATATTTTATCTTACATAAACCAAACATGCAATTCTTCTTTTTCTCCCATACTTTCATTTTATCAGCAAAATAATACGCATGTTGGCTATGCAAACTACTATACCTGGAAACTTTGCGCTGCTTACCCAACCTATCCGCTGGAGTGTGTTATAAAAAGTGGAGCTTGCGAATCTGATGAAATTTGCATAATTTCTCTTTATTCTACTGTGAACTCCCATGTTGGTGACTGCAATTATTATCAAAACAAGCTTTGTTGTAAAATGCTTTCAGACCTAATGATAACTTCTTCCTCCATTAGATTTCCTACCCAAATGATATTTGGCAACAATGTCTCTATAAATATAACTGTATTTAACATTGGTGATGCGAATGCCTATAATGTTAATGTTTCATGCTATGAAAATGGAAAATTGTTTGACTCGAAGATTATTTCTGTAATTCCTAAAGGAGGGGGCGCAGAAGTCAGTTGCATGTGGAATGTTAGTTGCCTAACTAATATTAGTGTAAGAGTTGATCCGGACAACCTAATTAAAGAGTTGAATGAGAGTAATAATGAAGCGTGGCAAGTAGCTGAAATAATAGAGTATTTGAATGTAAATGTAGATCATCCAGAAAATGGTCAAAGCTTTTATAGGGGACGAATCATCTGGCTTAACTCAACTGTAAATTCATCTTGCAATCCAGCTCCAGCTCATACAACTTACTGGTTTAACGAATCTACATTAATTGGAATTGGAGATGATATTCAATGGCAAATTCCTATTGACGACTCTTTGCTAGGAAAGAAGAAAATAACAGCTTATGTTAATTCTTCTAATGCAAGATACATTCCTTCTTCAAGCAGCATAAATATAACTATTCTAAACAATCTTCCAAGCGTTACTGTACCTAGATTCAACATAACTAAAGCAGAAGTTCATTCTGGAGAAGGTGTTCAAATATTATGTAATGCATATGACTTAGAAGACTGTCCACATTCAAACTATTGTTTGGTAAATGTTAACATTTCTATTAGAAATCCAGATGGAATATGGATCAATTCGACAGCTTCTAAGATAGGGAATACATTTTACGTAGACTATACTGCACCCTTCTATCCTTTAGGATACTATACAGTTTATTGCAGCGTTTCTGATAGCGATAGTGGCTATAACGAAAGCTTTCCTTCAATCTTTCTAGTTTATCAAAACGCAAGTTTGACAATCAATTTAAACTCTAGCTATTATCATTGGGGGGAGGGCGTAAGAATTAGCGGAAATGTAAAGAGGGTAGATAAAACTCCAGTTAGTTTATCTGACATAAAAGTTTATTTAGAAGGAAAATTGGTATGCAACACTACTACTAATTTAAATGGTGATTATTCATGCGATTTTAAAGCACCAGATTCAGTAGGAAACTATAGATTAATTGTAGAAGCTATCGATATGCAAACGGGGAAAATTTTTACGAATTCAACCTTATTAATTGTTAAAGTCGTTTATGGGGTTGAAGAAGAGGTACTAAAAAGAGCAAGGCAAGCGAGCTGTTACGAAGTCCCACAACTCCTTATTAATCCAGATGGTAGCATAAAACAAGTTTTCGTCAAAGTTTGCATTTTAACATGATTTTTATGCCAATTAGCAATAATTAAAATGAGAAAAAGCTTTATTTTGCTAGAAATCCTTATTTTTTTGATTTTTGTTGTTAATGTAAGTTACTCCCAGCCTTTGCTTTTTGATGAACAACCAAAAAATGGTAGCTATATTTATGGGAGAGATAGCGATGTCTTTTCGATAAGAGCATATGCAGCAACAATAGCATCTGCCTCACTTTTTGCTAAAGTTAAAGATCCGACAGCAATTTGGAAAGAGGTTCAAATGAATTGCTTCAATTTAAACCCTTGGCTTTGCAATGCAACTATTTCTGGTCTAGAAGCTTTGTTGGCTGAGGGAAAATATTTGCTATACTATTTCAAAGTTAGCGATGAAAGTGGGACTAGTTATTATGGAAATGAAAC
>DAISZX010000016.1:0-4480 GCA_036824555.1 Candidatus Aenigmatarchaeota archaeon | reverse complement strand
TATACTATTTCAAAGTTAGCGATGAAAGTGGGACTAGTTATTATGGAAATGAAACACACCCTTTAGAAGTATTGGTAGATAGAACTCCCCCATTAATAAGTTTGGCCTCCATTTCTGCTCAAAACAATTCTTATGTAAGTGAAAGAAAAAAACTTGTTTTCAATATAGAGGATTTTCTTTCTGGAGTTAATGTTAATGCTACTGTCTTCCTTTTTGCTTATGGAAACGAAACTTGGAATTCTTCATGGATAAACTTAATTTACCAGAATGGTAGCTTTATTGCTCCATGGAATACTAGTGAGCTTCCAAACAATTCTACTTGGATAGTTTATGTCAACACAAGCGATATGGTAGGAAATTGGAACGTAACTAAAGTTGGGATATTTCACATTGATAACGAAAACCCAAGAATACTAAATTATTATCCAAAAGAAGACCAAGTAATTTGGGGTGAGTATAGAATTTTTGTTGAAGCTAAAGATTTGTATTCAGGACTGAACAGAATTGAAGTAAATATTGGAGATTTTAATGGCTCTTCTTTATGTGAGAAAGATTCTTGCTCCTACATCCTAAACACAGGTTTGCTTGAAGACGGAAACTACACTTTAAACATAACAATTTTCGATAATGCAGAAAATTTTGCAAGCATTCATGTTAGAGTAAAGATAGATAATAGTAACCCTGTCTTAAGTTTAGAGTACACTTCCGAGTACTTGAGTGGTGAAGTTTTATTAAAGCTGATAGTTGGCAATATAAGAGAAATAAGAGGAGCTAAAGTTCAAATCATTCAAGCTGGTGGATTTAGCGAATCAGACTTAGTTTGTGAAAATTTTATTTGTGGACTTTACGTCAATACCAAACAATACCCTGATGGAAAATATACTTTTGTTTTCAAAGTTTTGAACGAAGTTGGTATGGAGACAAGCTTATCGAAGACCTTCTATTTTGATAACACCCCACCATCTTTAATTGTTAGTACTCCAATTTACGAAAATAACACTATATTCTTATCTTTTGGCGGATTAGATGATTTTGGGTTGAATGAGAATGCATCAAAAATAGAAATTTTTGGGGAAGCAATTGAGGTAGAATGTAGAAGGATTGTAGAGAATAAGAGAATTATTTGTGAGAAAAACATCGAGAAAGAACTAAAACCTGGCAATTATTCAATTAAGTTCATGATTTTTGATTTAGCAAATAATTTGGCAAGCGAAGAAAGGATTTTGGAAGTAAAACCAAAAATCTTTGCTGGAGCTTCAGAAGAAGGAAAAAAAGAAGATGTGGAACATATAAAAAGTGAGGAAAATGGCAAAATTTCTATTCCATTTGGAGAATTGGAGCCAATTCAAATAGCTATAATTTTTGGGTTACCAATAGGTTTGATGTTATTCGCAATTCCAATTTATTCTTTGATTGCTAAGAAGAGAGTAGCATCTATTAAAATCGCTGCCGAGGAAAAACTGAAAAATGAAATAGATGGGTTGGTAATTGCTGAAAGATTTTTAAATATGAGTGGAAACTTGATGGAAGAAAAGGAATATTTGCTAAATGTTGAAAAGATAATCGATGAAATATCGTCAATATCTCCTATTAAAGCAGAGTTTGAAAATCTGAAGAAATTATTGCCAGAAGCCTATAGAGTGGACCTTAATAAAGAATATGAGGAAAGAATTTCTAAGCTTGAAAAGAGAAATGTGAAAGAAATTAAAAGAAGGATAGAGCTTGCTCTTAAAATTAAGGATTTAGGTGAAATTAGAAAAGTTAAGGAAGAGTTAAAAATTTTATTGAAAGAACTAAAATCGCATATTGAAGAGGAAATTAAGTTGATAGAGGAAATTAAGAGAAGGGTGGAGGGTCTAAAAATTGAACGTTGATTTAATAGTTGCAACCAGCATTTTTATAATTTTCGTATCTGCAGTTTTCATCTATTTATTCGTATTTCAAAAGCAAGCATCATCTTGGCAAACGTTGATTGAGCTTAGAAAAAAGACAGCTGAATTAACTAAAGAATTTGTGGGCAAAGGAAATCCAGAAAACTGGGAAAAAGAAAATATCATTCCTTCCAAAGTAGGAATAGCATCTACAGCATTTTCAATCCCAATCTTAATTTCAGATCACTCAGGAGTTAATAGATTAAATGAACCGATTGCCATAGAAATCTATTTTGATGAAGAATGTAAAAACATAGCTTGGAATGAAAGTATTAGAATTTACGATGAAAATCTAAATGAAATTCCGTATAAATTCTTGAATCAAACCTTTTGCTTCTCTAACTTTCTACAAAAAGCAATTCTATTTTTTGAAATAAACGTTTCTGCAAATTCCTCAAGAAGGCTCCAAATTTTTTTCCACAACTCAACTAGCGTAAAATCGAAAAATTATGGAAATTTTAGTAGCTTGGTTTTGTGGCTAAAATTTGATGAAGGTTATGGAAGTATCGCATATGATTATTCCGGAAACAATAATATTGGGATATTGTATAATGGAACAAATGTCTGCTCTAATCCCCCAACTTCTAGCTGCCCAAGCTGGATTGATGGAAAAGTCGGAAAAGCAATAAGTTTTGATGGTATTAATGATTATATCAGCGTGTCAAATTTCGAAGGAAACTTTAGTCAACTAAGTATTGAAGTCTCGATTTATCCTAAGTCTTATGAGAATTATAAGAAAATAGTCGATTTTGGTTTAAATAGCTCTTCAGGAAGAAGATTTACACTTCAATTAGCCTTAGATGGGATAAGCATGGAGTTAGATGATGGGACTTCTGGATATGTAAAATGGGCTTCTGCTCCGCTCAACCAATGGCTTCATTTGGTTGGAGTGTGGTCTGGAAGCTCTTTCATAAGATTGTACGTAAATGGAGAGATGAAGGCAGAAAATACTACATTGCCGAACATTACCTCTTGCTCAATTTTATCAACAGACCTGCATATGATAGGAAGAGGGATTGGAGCAGAGCACTATTTTAATGGGACGATTGATGAAGTTAGAATTTATAATAGAGTTTTAAGCATTGAAGAAATTATTTCTCGTTACCAACAACCTCTCCTAATTAAAACCTTTCCAAGACAAAAAGTAGACCTAATCTCCTTCGAAAAAGTTGATTCCCTAAAGAACATAAATTATGATTTGTTAAGAGAGATTTTGCATGAAGGCTACAATTTTAGAGTTGAGATATATGAGAAATAAAGCTCAAGTTCAGACAATAGAAGCCTTAGTAAGCGTAGCAATAATTAGTATTATAATTTTTCTTCTGTATTTTAGAGCTCCTACATCCACAGAAATTGCTCAAATTGGGAGAAAAATCGAAGCTTATAATGCGTTGAAAATTCTAGACCAAACAAAAAATCTTAGAGAATATGCTTTAAAAGCAAATGCAACAAAAATTGAAGAGCTACTACTACCATTCTTAAAATCAAATTATAAGGTTGTTATTTACAATCAAACTAGCAACGTAACAGAAATTCCAAAAATTGATTCAAAAAACATAGCATCCATTAGTTATTTAATTGCTGGAGACCTTGGAAATTATAACCCAATTGAAATTAGAGTTTACTTATGGTGAGCTCATGAAAGGAGAAGCATTCCTATTGGCTGCCCTGATAATTTCGGTCTCGCTAGTAGCATTGTATCAACCGATGAGAAGCGAATATTTGATTAAGCAAAAACAGCTTTTAGAGAGTGAATTTTTCTTGAACATTTTTGAAAATATTCTGAACGAAATTAAAAACTCAATATATTTTTCCTACGATAACTTCGATTCAATGATTTTAAACTCGTACAACTTTCTCAACTTATCTCAGAAAATAGTAAACCAAAAAACTATGAATTTCGAAAGCCTCATTTTAATCTTAAATGCAGATGGAAATGGCATGATAAATTTAACTGCAATCAATTTTTTGTCAAGCGACATTCAATTAAATTTAAACTTTAATGACACGCAAAACTCCTATCTTTTTATTCCAATTTACTCAATAAACTCAACGACCTTTACGTATGTCCCTGGAAATAGTCACACTTTACTAATCCAATATGAAAATATTGAGAGGAAGCTTGATATTGAAACTAAACCTAATAAAAAATTTTACTTAGCTTATATTGACGTAAGTTTAGCGTGGCTTGAAGAAAGCAGAAGAAATATTGAATACTTCCTTATATCATAATTTTTTAGTCGACCATTAAATGTAATCTATGAAAGCTGTAAGTCCTTTGGTAAGCTTTGTGTTAACTATTTTCGTTTCAATAATGACAATAGGTTTGGTTTATTTTGGACTTAAACCTGCAATAGAAAGAAACCTTGCTAATAATTTAATGAACGAAGCAAGAGCAAATTTGGAATTGCTTACATCTACAATAGAAAAAGTAGCCAGCGGTTCTGAAGGAAGTAGATCAACTATTAGCTTAATGGTTTCAGACGGAGAATACTTTGTCGATAAAAACTTTAATACGCTTGTTTTTTCTTATGAGCCGAGCGTTGATT
>DAISZX010000015.1:0-8148 GCA_036824555.1 Candidatus Aenigmatarchaeota archaeon | reverse complement strand
TAGATGAAGTCGATATGGGGAAAAATCAACCAGAATACGGACAAAATGTTGGAGAATGTTTAAAACTTGCGGATTATTTGATAATAAACGATGGTACTATTGAAGAGTTGAATAAGAAGTTGGAAGAGATTTCTAAAATTATTCTTTCTTCATGACGATAACTTTTGTATAGCTAGAAGCCAATTGCTCAAATCTTTCAGCATCTTTTTCGCTACCGATTATGCTCCCATAATGCATTGGAATAGTATACCTTGGTTTTATCGCTTTTACCGCTTCTACAGCCTCTTCAACAGTCATAGTATAAGTTCCACCTATCGGCAAAAGGGCTATATCGATTTTTCCTAGATTATTCATTTCTGGAATAAAATCTGTATCTCCAGCATGATAGATCCTCACTTTATCTATTTCTAAAATAAATCCAACATAATCCATTTCCCTGGGATGAAACACAACTCCAGGCGCTCTAAACTTATTGACGTTATAAGATGGCACAGCTTCAATGGACGCATTATTTACTTTTACTCTATCTCCAGGAACAGAATAAATTATCTTCGCTACTTCTGTCTTAAAGTTATCTATCTTCGACCTACACATTTTTGCTGCCACTATAACAGCTTGAGAATTTATAAGCTTTTTTATGTCATCAACACTACAATGGTCAAAGTGATCGTGAGTAATCAGTATCAAATCTGCATCCTTTTCTGGCAACTTCAATTGAAATGGGTCGATGAAAATTTTTTGCTCTTTCTCTATTCTAAAAGATGCATGACCTAACCAACGAATGTCTATTCCAAGAACATCCATATGGACTTTTTAAGCATGAATTTAAATGTTTTGTTTTTATAGCAAGAGCAAAAATAAAGCTTTAAATATTGAGATTAAAAATAAAGTCTATGGCAATAAGCGATTTTTTTCCTTCGAGAAAAGAAGAAAAAGAAGTTGAGTTAAGTGAGACTGAAGAAATGAGAATTCCGGAAGTGAAGGAAAAACTTAAAATAAAGATTGAGAAGATTTCTAAAGCTGAAGACGTAGATAAAATTGTTAGGCTAGCCAAACAAATGATATTGATCGTTAAAACTCAGGAACTACAAAAGAGGGATTTTGGTTATGCACAAACTTTGATAATGAAATTGAAGAGGGGATGCAAGCAAAATAATATAGATATCGTCGGTACTTCCGATGGTTATTTAATTCTCGCTCCTTCTTTTGCTGAAATAGTAAGAGAGTAACTTTTTAAAGGTGGATAGGATTTAGCGGCGAAAGCTTAAAGTTGAAAAAGTTGATCAAAGAATTAGAAAGAATTAGAGGTAGACATACAGAGCTAGTTTCCGTCTATATTCCTTCAGGCTACAACCTTTATGAAATTATAAATCAGTTAATTCAAGAAAGGTCTACTGCAGAGAACATAAAAAGCAAGTCAACAAGAAAGAATGTTATCGCTGCTTTGGAAAAAATAATTCAATATCTACGTCTTTTCAAACAAACTCCTCCAAATGGCTTAGCTATCTTTGCAGGAAACGTATCTGAGTTTGAGGGGAAAGAAGATATTAGGTTGTGGGCAATTGAGCCGCCAGAAAAACTCGAAACTAAAATTTATTGGTGCGATCAAGTTTTTGTTTTAGATCCTTTGAAAGAAATGGTAAAGGAAAAGGATATTTACGGATTAATAGTTTTAGATGCAAAAGAAGCTACAATTGGCTTATTAAAAGGAAAGAAAATTTTGGTTAAGAAAAGGTTAGATTCTACTGTTCCAAGCAAAACTGTAAAAGGTGGAATGTGTTTGCACAAATCCACTCTCGTAAGATTGGCAAACGGAAAAGACATTCCAATAAATAAGATAAAAAAGGGTGATGAAGTTCTATGCTTTGACTTTGTTGACGGAAAGCTAAAAGTTGGTGTTGTTGAAGAAATTTACAAAAGAAAAGTTGAAAGAGCGAAGAAAATTTTCTTTGAAAAGGATGCTTTGATAGCGAGTTATGATCACTTAATTTTCGTTAAAGGAGACAGAATTGAGGAAAAATCTGCTGGAGATTTGGAGAAGCAAGACACAGTTTTTGTATTGGAAGGCAATGAGGTTAAGGAGGTAAAAATAAAAAATGTTAGTGAAACTTTCGTAGAGGCATCTATATTTTTCTATGATCTAGAAGTTAAACCTTATGGAAATTACTTTGCAAATTGTTTGCTCGTTCACAACTCTCAAGGAAGATACGATAGACTTAGAGAAGATGCGATAAACGAATTTTTGACTAAGGTTGGAGAAGCAGCTTCGAATATTTTTTTGGAGGAAAAGGTGAGTGGTGTGCTAATTGGTGGTCCTGGACCGGTGAAGGAGAGATTAGTGAAGGAAGATTACTTGCACTATCAAATAAGAAGTAAGGTTCTTGGTGTAAAAGATGTTGGATATACTGATGAGTATGGGCTAGAGGAATTGGTTAAAAGGTCTGAAGATTTGCTACAACAAGCAGAGATTTTTAGGGAGAAAAAACTTCTAAGCGATTTTTTTGTTAAGTTGAGAGAAGGACAAAATGTAGTTATTGGTTTAGAAAGGACTATGAAAGCGCTGGAAATGGGTGCCGTTGAAGAATTGATAATTTTAGAAAATTTTGAGTATGTGAGAAAATATTTGGTATGTGAAAATGGTCACAAAAAGACTGTAATAGCAAAGGTTGATGAAAAGATAAGCTGCGAAATTTGTGGTAAAGAAATGAGTGTATCGAGGCAAGAGGAGATATTCGATGAAATAGTTATAAAAGCGGAAGAACTTGGAGCAAAAGTTAGTATTGTATCTGAAGATACAGAAGAGGGAAAAGGATTTAAGAGTATGGGTGGGATTGGAGCAATTCTTAGATTTAAGATAGATTAAATGTCTAATATAACTTGAGCTTTCCAGACGTCCTCTTTCCAAATTTTCATTTGATGATAAGTAGCCGCTTTAACAACAGTTCTCGTTTCATGCTTCCCATGATTAATCTTCTCTCCTCTGCATATAGATTCCAACCTAAAATTTTTGTCATCAATTTTTACTTCAAACTCACTAAAAGCTAGGTTTTTGCTATCAGAAATATAGAGAAGTTCGTTTAACCAATTAAACATTAAAGACTCTAAATCATAACCCTCAACTGAGACCTTCTCCTCTTCCTTTTTCTCTATCTGAGATGTATTTATCATAACTTCGAACATTGCTAAAGCCGCATTTGCAAAAAGCTCGTTCAAGTCCTTGCCGTAAGCTACAAACGCTACGTCAGCAGTAGTTATATCAACGAATTCAAATCTTTTCATTGAATCTTTTTTCTCTCTTAGTTATTAATATTTTTGCTCCTATTCATGACGATAGTTTAAGTTAAATATTGAAATTCTAAGAATTCCTTATGGTAAAGAAAAGAGGTCTTCCAGAGGTTCATGAGTTAGTTGTTGTTAAAGTTAGTGAGGTTACTCAATTTGCTGCTTGGTGCAACTTGCTTGAGTATGATGCCAAAGGAATGATACCGATTTCAGAAGCTGCAGGAAAATGGATATTTGACGTTAGAGAAGTTGTGAAAGAGGGGGAAATAAAAGTTGCTAAGGTCATAAAAGTTGAAGAGGATAAGAAGCTTGTGCATTTGAGTTTGAAGAGAGTGTCAAAAGAAGATGAAAAAGAGAAGATGAATGAGTTTAGGAAAGAAGAGAGAGGAGAAAAGCTTCTCGAGATGGCGGCTAAGAAGCTAGGGAAAAATTTAGAGCAAGCATATGAAGAGATTGGATATTTGATAAAAGAAAAATTTGGTAGTTTGTACGACGCTATAGTGAACATAAAGAAGAATTATAACAAGCTCGAGAAGCTCGGAGTCTCTAAAGAATGGCTAGAAGCTATTATGGAGATTGTTGAAAAAAGTGTAAAAGAAAAGGAAGTTGAACTTAAGTTTGAAATAGAATTAAAAAGTCTGGAGCCAAATGGTATTGAAGTTATTAAGTCAATACTTAAGGAGGTTGAGGAAAGGACTGGAGGCATTGTTAAGTATTTATCCGCTCCGCTTTATAGATTAGAAGTTAAGACAACCGATCCTAAAAAAGATGAAAAAAGAGTTTTGAATGCTTTGGAAAAGATAAAATCGAAATATAGCAGCTTTTCTTTTAGGCGAGTTGAATGAAAATAAGAAAGTGTCCGAATTGCAAAAGGTATACGCTAAAAGAAATTTGTCCTCAATGCAATCAAAAAACAATCTTTCCTCATCCACCAAAATACTCTCCACAAGACAAATTTGGAAAATTTAGAAGAGAAGCGCTAAAGGAAATAGAATCTAAAAATCAAACTTAATCTTCATTTTATCTATCTCAATTTCTTTTCCACCTTCTAATTTTTCAATCAACACACTTTCTGCTCCAACTTCTTCCATTAATTTCTCTCCAAACTTCTCAACAATTTTTATTGCATCTTCATTCTCATCAATTTTCAAAACTATCTTTTCCCAAACATTCATTTTTCTCCTCTTCCTTTCTTCCTGTATTGCTCTAACTAATTCTCTAAACAACCCCTCTTCGGTCAGATCTTCATCCAACCTTGTGTCAAGATACACTTTCCCAAATTTTGTTTCCACTTCGACAAGACCTTCTTTCGTTCCAACTTTCACTTCTTTTACGTTTGCCAATCTTTCTATCAAAATCTTAGCTTCACCAACGTCAAATGGAATATAAGCTTCTCTTAATGGCTGTCTTATCTTTATCTTTGCTTTTTCCCTCGCAGCTAGTATTCCCTCTAGAAATTCTTTAGCATACTCAAAATTCTCTTCCAACTCGCTATCTATTGCTCTTTCATCAACAATTGGCCAGCCAGATTCGAAAACACTTCTTTCATAATTGCCTTCAAGTCTTTGATAAATTTCTTCTGATATGAATGGAGAAATTGGAGCCAACATTTTAGAGACGTTCAGTAAACAAACTTTGAGTACAGAAAGAGGAACACTTCTTTCTTTGGAATAAATCCAAGCCCTATCTCTTATCAACTTCACATAAGTTCTGCTCAAATCCTCAACGACAAAATTAATTATTTTTCTTCCAGCCTTTTCAAATTCAAAATTTTCAAGATGGGTTGTAACGTCTCTTAGCGTAGAATTTAGTCTCGATAATATCCACCTATCTTCGACTCTTAAGTTATCTAGAGTAAATGAGTAATTTTCCTTCGAATAGGTTTCGAAGAAAAGGAAAGTATTCCAAAGTATGTTTAAAGAGGCTCTAATCTCCTCAGCCATCTTAAAGCTAAAGTTTTGTTGTTCCCAAGGAGGACTTTCCCAGCAATAGTACAACCTCAAAACATCTGCACCAAGTTTTTCCAAAGCTTCTCTGGCCAAAATCACGTTTCCCAAACTCTTACTCATCTTTTCTCCCTTCTCATCCAAAACCCAGCCATTCATCGCAACAGCTTTGTAGGGAGCTACTCCAAAAACTGCAACGCTTGTAAACATTAAACTATAAAACCAACCTCTTATTTGGTCTTGACTTTCGTCAACCAAATCTACTGGCCACAGTCTCTCAAAAACTTCTTTGTTCTTATAAGGATAGCCAAGCGAGGCCCAGGGAGCTATTCCGCTATCAAACCAGACATCTAAAACGTCTGGCACTCTCTTCATATCACCTTCGCAATTTGAACACCTCAAAATTATTTTATCGACTCGATGTTTATGTAAATCAATATTTTCCTCAATTTTATCCTTTGCTTTGCTTTTCAACTCTTCTAACCCACCTATAACCTCAAGCTTACCGCACTTTTCGCAAATCCATATCGGCAAAGGAATTCCCCAGTATCTCTGCCTAGAAATGCACCAGTCTACAGCGTCTTTTAACCAATTATAAAACCTTTTCCTTCCAAACTCTGGCAACCATCTAACTTTTTCGTTTTCCTCAATCATCTTTTCCTTAATTTCATCAACGCTCAAGAACCATTGTTTAGTAAGCCTAAAAATCAGAGGAGACTTACATCTCCAGCATAACGGATAAGAGTGTACAATCCAGCCGCTAAAAAGTAAATAACCATTTTCTTTCAAATTCTCTATTATCATTTTATCAGCTTCCTTAACGAACAATCCAGCTAAAAATCCTGCATCTTCAGTAAATTTACCTTCATCGTCTATTGGAGAAAGAGCAGGTAAATTATAGTGCTGACCAAGATAATAATCCTCTGGTCCATGCCCAGGAGCAACATGAACGCAGCCAGAACCCTCTTCAACGTTAACAAAGTCAAAGAAATCTTCCTTCATCTTTTCAGCCTTTTCTAGCACACCATGCTTATAAGATTTTGATTTGAGTACAGGAATTGACAAATAAATTCTTCTAGCATTCTGAGCTTTATCTAACTTTCTTTGCGCTGGAACGTCTAAAACTGGTTTGTACTTTAGTCCAGCTAGTTCTTTACCTAAAAACCTACTCTTAACTATCAATTCTTCTTTTAGCAATTCTTTGATTGCTTCCAATCTTTTTTCAGCAAAAATTAATGTCTCCCCTTTATAAGAAACTTTTACATAATACTCATCTCCTTTAACAGCAATTGCTACGTTGCTCACTAGAGTCCAAGGTGTTGTAGTGAAGATAACAATATACTCATTTTCCTTCCCCTCTATAGGGAATTTAACATAAACATACGGATCTCTAACTTCTGCATAGCTATCCGTAACTTCATATCCGCTTAAAGAAGTTTGACAATGCGGACACCAATACGTTGGTTTCTCTCCAAGATAGAGCATTCCATTTTCATGCATCTTCTTAATTGTCCACCACGCAGACTCTATATAGTAGTTTTCTAGCGTTAGGTAAGGCTCTAGATAGCCTCTCCAAGCTCCTAGCTTTCTATAAAGCTCTAACCAAATTTTTTCATTACCTGTAGCCTTTTTCCTACACTCCTCAATAAACCTATCTATACCCATCGCCTCTATATCTCTTTTCGATTTTAGACCTAACTCTCTCTCAACCATGTTCTCTATTGGTAGGCCATGGCAATCGAAGCCTGGCTGAAACCAAGAGAAATAGCCTTGCATGAGTTTGAACTTAGACCAGACGTCTTTGAAAGTCGTTGTTTTTATATGTCCAACATGAGGTTCGGCGTTAACATAAGGCGGTCCATCAAGCAAGTAAAATTTTGGTTTATTGATGTTCTGCTTAAAATCAGTCAGTTTCTTTATAATTCCTCTATCTTCCCAGAACTTTCTAATTTTTTCTTCCAATGCATTACTGTCTAGCTGCATAGAAACACCTTAGAATTTTTGAATATATAATTACTCTTACCTTTAGAAATCAATCCGACGATCCATTTTCTACTATAAGAAGCTAGATATTTAAAGTTTTATAGTAGATAGCGATAAATACTTGGAATGAGGGTTAGCAAGGAAGAATATTATTTGGGTATAGCAAAAGCCGTTGCTATTAGATCTCCTTGTCTGAGAAGAAAGTATGGAGCCATCATCGTTGTTAACGATGCTATAGTTTCTACAGGCTATAATGGACCAGCGAGAGGAAGTACCAATTGCGAAGAAATTGGGTGTATAAAAAATATTTTAAATTTGCCCCATTATTCTGGCTACGATTATTGTCCAGCTGTGCATGCCGAGGAAAACGCTGTAATTAATGCTGCAAGAAACGGAAGTTCTGTAATGGGGGGCATTCTTTATCTTTATGGAATAGATTCAGAAACAGGAAAGCCTGTTGCGGGTATGCCTTGTCCTAGATGCAAAAGGGTTTTGATAAACGCCGGTATAAAAAAAGTTGTTACGATAGATGATAGCGGAAATATAGTGAGTTATGAAGTAGAAAATTGGATAATAGAAGATAGAGAAAATTATCATAAGATAGTGAAAGGTGCAAAAAAGATTGAGCAAGGGTGAATTTTTGTAGATTAAATTTTTTTCTATGGGTGCTCTGATAAAAAGCGTGGTACGTAAAAAAGAAAATGTTTTGATTTAAACGACGGTACAGCTTTTTAAAAGTACTTTAACTTTACTTTATGTTCAATCAGTACGAGCCTCTATTTGAGCAGATTAAAGACGGTTAAGGGAAAAAAGTTGATGATAATTTGTATTTTTAAGCCAGGGCTTAAAGAAAATTTATAATGATGCCCCGGTAGCTCAGCGGTAGAGCAACCGGCTGTTAACCGGGAGGTCGTGGGTTCAAATCCCACCCGGGGCG
>DAISZX010000014.1:0-8642 GCA_036824555.1 Candidatus Aenigmatarchaeota archaeon | reverse complement strand
TAAATAATCAGTGCTAAACTTTTTTGAATAAAGCTAAAAATCATCCGCATGCGTCTTTCGAACATCTTTTCCTAGCCAATAAGTTGATTCAATTTTCCTTCTTGTGTAGTATGAAACTGAAAAATATTTAAGCACATTTTTTAAGTTTTTGTAACTTGGATTTAGAAGAAACCATAGGAGATTGTCAATAAAACCTTCCAAATATTCCTTGAATATTTTACTCGTTTTAGATTTTAACTAAAAAGCCTTAAATTCATTTAAACCAGCTTCCTAAGGTTTTTTGTTGAGACTTGGCAAAGGCTTGCTTCAATTTTTCTATTCCATTTCTGACTCTCTCTTCCGAAAAATCATGTTCTTCAACCATGAACTTTATTATTCCCTCTTCATCTGGCTGCTTCCATTCTAGCTTATAATCGTCAGTTACAGGCGGACTTAAGAAAAAATTATAAATGTCTTCAGCCTTAACATCAAACTTCCATTCAACCTCTTTCAAAACATTTTCAAGAGTTTTTCTCTCTTTAACAAGCCTCAAAGCCTTTTTAGGTCCTATTCCTTCTACTCCTTCCGGATTATAATCAGTTCCCACCAAAATTCCAATTATTATAAGCTGTTCCCTTGTTATTCCTAAAGTTCTCAAAACTTCTTCCAATTCAATCAATTCTGGCTTTATTTCAACATAAACTTCTTTATTTGGCAATTTCCTTTTTCCAGTAATGTTGAGATTCCTTATTAACCTTGGAGACCCAACAAGTAAAGAATCATAATCTTGTGAAGCTGAAGCATAAGCGTCTCCTTTTTTTGCGATATAGGCCGCTTGCATTTCTCCTTCGCTAGGAGCCTGGACGATTGGAATACCCATTAGCTCTAAAAGCTTTTTCGCATCGTTTACAATTTCATCAGTAACTTTAGCTGTAGCTTGTGCATACTTTAAAACCTCTTCTCCTCTTTCTAAAGCTTCTTTCATTTTTTCCTCCGCTTCTTTCTTTAGCTCCTCTCTCATTTCCAAAGTTGCTTTTTTGAATTCTGGCGGCTTTCCATCAAAAACATAAATCGGTTTTATTCCTGCTTCAATCAAATTGATAGTTCTGTAAAACAGGCCAGATAAATGAGAGGTTATTCTCCCCTTGCTATCTTTCAAAGGCTCTCCAGTCATCTTGTCTCTTATGATGCTTAAAAACTGATATAATGCATTATAAGCGTCTATTGCAATTTTTTTACCAGCCAAACTTTCTAATTCAATTTCTTTCTTAGGAACTATTGTTCCAATCTGAACTCCCATATCTTTTCTTTTATACGAGATTAAAATTCCTTTATGAAGATTTATGTTGGAACAAGCGGCTGGCAATATGGTTGGAATGAGGACCAAAGTCTGGATTGGTATTTGGAGAATTCCGGATTGAATTCGATTGAGCTTAATGCGAGCTTTTACAGATTTCCTTTTCCAAACCAAGTAAAATCTTGGGCAAAAAAGACAGAAAGCTTGAAAGATTTCAGATGGTCAATAAAAGTAAGTAGATTAATTACACATGTTTTTAAATTTAGTGAGAAAGCATTTCAAACATGGAAAAAATTTGAAAAACTGTTCGAACCTTTAAAAGAAAAGATAGACTTCTTTTTGTTTCAGTTGCCGCCAATTCTTACTCCAAAATCTGCAGAGAGAATAGAAGCTTTTTACAAGAAAACTAAACTCGAGGAAAAGTTTGCCCTAGAGTGGAGAAATCTAGATTGGTTTAATAAGAGCTGGGTAACTTGGGCTAAAAATCTTGGTTTGACTTTAGTAAGTATAGATGCTCCAGATTTTGAGAATTTCCCAAGAGAGATCTATTGTACAAATGGTATTGTTTATTTAAGGATGCATGGAAGAACAGCATGGTACTCTCATTATTATACAACTTCTGAACTCAAAGAAATAAAGGAAAAAATTTTGAGTGTTAAGCCTTCCAAAGTTTACGTTTATTTCAACAATAATCACAACATGCTTTTAAATGCTCAACAAATGCTTGCTTTGTTTAAGGGTAAAAGCATAGGAGAAAGTAAAGCTAGAAAATTAGAGAGCGAAATACTTTCTAATTTAAGGAAGTTTATTAACATTTAAACTTAAAAACATTATAGATTGGTATGCCGGTAAGCGAAGCACCATACAAAAGGAAGTATGAACATACGCATTCAAGAGGAAGCGAGTCTGTTGTAGAGTGTACATTTTGCGGAAGAAGACTACCAAGGTATAAGAGTTTTGTTATTACAAGGGGATTTTCAATAAACGACCCGACTTTGAAAAAGCAGATAGACCCTAAGTACTTTCACACATTTAAAAGAAAGTATTATGTTTGCCCTAGTTGTGCAAGATTTAGAGGAATTGCACAACCTGGCAAAAGCGTTAGGAAGAAGCATAGAGAAATATGACTTAAATTAAAGCTACAATTAAAAATATGAGTTTAATTGAGAGAATAAAATCTCTAAAGGGTGCTGGTTATAGGAGGTTAAAAAGTGTTTCTGAGGAAAAAAAGATAGATTTGCCAGGATTTTTCATTAAAAAAATTTCTACAATACAAGAGCTTCCAAGCGTAAAAGATTTAGCAAGCATAGATATAACTTATCCTGTAATAGAGCCGTTTTCTTATGTTAACATTAAATGGGATAGTTCTCAGAAAATGCTAATCTACAATGTAATAGAGCCAGAACTAAATGAAGAGGAAAGAAAAATTCTGGAGAAGATTTCTCAAGCTTTGATAGAAATGGTTGATGTTAGTTTTGGAGAAATAAAGGAGGAAGGTAAAGCTATAGAGTATGTTAAGCAGAGTGTAGATAAAATAATAAAAGATTTGGGAATTAAGCTCTCAGCCGGCTCTTACCTTAAAATAATGTACCATATATATAGAAATTTTGTCGGATACAACGAAATACACACGATTTTGAACGATCCTTATATAGAAGACATAAGTTGTGACGGGGTAAACATTCCTATTTATGTAGTTCATAGAAAGTACGGCCCATTAAAAACTAATGTTGTTTTTAATAATTCAGAGGACCTCCGTAAATTTATAGTAAAGCTAGCTGAAAGATGTGGAAGGTATGTTAGCTATGCAGAGCCAATTCTAGATGCAAGCTTGCCCGATGGAAGCAGAGTTGCCGCGACAATTGCTAGCGACGTAGCCACGAGAGGAGGAACTTTTACAATAAGAAAATTCACTGAAAAACCTTTTTCTCCAATAGATCAAATAGAGCTTAAAACCGCTAACGAAGAAATCATGGCTTATATATGGTATTTATTGGAACATAGAGCTTCATTGCTTGTAGTTGGTGGTACAGCAACTGGTAAAACGTCTTTCTTGAATTCGATATGTATGTTTATAAAACCGGAAGCAAAGATTGTTTCAATCGAAGATACGCGAGAATTAAGACTGACTCATGAGCATTGGGTTCCAGGGTTAGCAAGGCCTGGCTTTGGAATTCCTTTACCAAGTGGGGAGAGGTATGGGAGCGTTAGCCTTTTCGACTTGCTAAAAGAAGCTTTTAGACAAAATCCAGATTATGTAATTGTTGGAGAGGTTAGAGGTAAAGAGGCTTATGTACTATTTCAAGGAATAGCATCTGGTCACGCTTCCCTAAGCACATTTCACGCTGGTTCCGCAGCTGATGTGGTAAAAAGATTGATTTCCCCTCCAATAGAATTACCACCAGTTTTAATGGAGGGGTTGGATGCTATAATAGTTATGACGTTTGCGAAAGAAAAAGGAGGTTCGTCCAGAAGAGTTAAGGAGATAGAAGAGGTTGTTGGAGTTGATGAGAATGGGAATGTGAAGACAATTTGTGTTTATAGATGGAATCCCGCTACCGATACATTTGAGAGAGTTGGGGAGAGCATGAGGCTTAAAAAGATAGCAAGCTATCTTGGAATAAGATATGAAGATGTTTTAGAAGATATAGAGAGGAAGAAAAAATTCTTGTCATGGCTTCGTTCTCAAGGCATAAAGGACTACCTTCAGGTTACACAGTATATTAACGAATACTATAAAAATCCTGAGAAGTTTGCAAGCATTGTTGGAGAAATTAAGATTGAAGAGAGGGAGAAGAAAAAGGTAGAAGTAAGAATAGAGGAAAAACCAAAGAAGAGGTATTATCCTATACTTTCTTTGCTTGGAATAAAACTTATGAAAGAAGAAGCAAAATAATTGTATGGGATTAGGTTTAACAGCTATTGCAACAAAAATTTTTGGACGGCTAATTGAAAAGAACGAAAAATTGTTTGCCCCGCTAAAAGATTCTCTTCAAAAAGCAGACATAAAGATGCCTTTTATTGCTTATGCAAGCTTGATGTTGCTATTTTCCCTCTTGACATTCATCTACGTTCTCATCTTTTCCTTCATAGTATTCACAATATTCCAGAGAGAGGTCATTGTTGCTATTTTCTATTCCTTTTTTGCTGCTTTGCTTTCTTCAGTTCTAATTTTCTTTGTTGCCTATTTTTATCCAATTCAAAGGGTTTCTGCAAGAAAAAGAAACATTGAAGTTAATTTACCATTCGTTGTCATTCACATGGGAGCATTAGTAGAAGCTGGCTTGCCACCTTATCAAATGTTCAAGTTGATTTCAAGCTTTGAAGAGTATGGCGAAATTTCGAAGGAATTTGGTAAGATTGTTAGAAATATTGAACAATTTGGTTTGGATCCTCTAACGGCAATAAAAGAAGTTGCGATGAGGTGTCCTTCAGACGAATTGCAACAGCTATTAATGGGTTTTGTAACAACAACGGAAAGCGGAGGAAACATAAAGCTTTATTTGAAGACTGTAGGCGAGCAAACGCTTTTTGACTATAGGAAAAGGAGAGAAAGGTATATTAGAACGCTAGATATGCTTTCAGAGCTCTATACAGGAATTGTAATATCTGCACCGCTTTTTCTCGTTGCTATGTTGGCCATCATGAATATGATCCAGCCAACTATTGGTGGGTGGACTATAAAAGATTTAGCGTGGCTAGGTACTTACGTTTTAGTTCCAGCCTTGAACATAGGCTTTATACTCTTCCTCTTCTCAATGGAGGTTGAGATGTAATGGAGAAAAGTTTTATATTTTTAATAGCAATTGACGCGATTTTTATTTCACTTCTTCTCTACTTAAATTTTACGATAATAGCAAAGATCGAGGAGCTAAAGTTAATATCTACGCTAATAACATTTCTCTCGATTTTCGCGCTTGCCTTTCCCTTACTCCTCTATTATTACAAAGAATACACAAGGCTAAAGCATATAGAAGAATACTTTCCAATTTTTCTTAGAGATTTTGTAGAGGCTGTAAGAGGCGGCTTAACTTTGCCGCTTGCTTTCAAATCTGTAGCAAAAAACGATTATAAGGAATTAACTCCATATATAAGAAAAATTGCAGCTAGACTAGAATGGGGAATACCGATAGACGATGTTCTTCTAACTTTTGGTAAGGAAGTTAAATCCAAAATGATTTCTAGAATAGTTGCTTCTGTTGTGGAAGCTCATAAGTTTGGCGGAAACATAGCTGATACATTTCAGTCTTTATCTAACGTTGCGATCGAGATCGATAGATTGAGAAAGGAAAGAGTAAACTACTTACAAGCACAAATAGTTACAGGATACATAATTTTCTTTGTATTCCTAGGAGTAATTATTGGAATAGAGAGATTCTTACTCCCAGGCTTATCTCAAGCTAGCAACGTTGCTATTTCAACTGTTGGAAATCAGCAACCAACTGACTTAGGGTCTTTTTTCAAAGATCTTTTTAGAGACTTAATAATAATTCAGGGAATACTTTCTGGGCTAGCTGTTGGAAAACTTGGAGAGGGTAGACTTTTAGCTGGCATAAAACATAGCTTTTTCATGAGTTTTATTGGTGGTTTAGTTTTCATGCTAGCGGCGGTTTAAGTATTTAGCCTAATTAGAATAAAAAATTCAATTATGATAAGAAAGATAAAAGTTGTAAAAGAAAGGAATAATGAAAAAATATTGAAAGAGTTGAAGCCATATCTAGCTGTTTGGATTAAAAGAAAATTTAAAAAGCTAACTCTACCACAACAATACTCTATTCCTTTAATAAAGAAGGGGAAGAATATATTGATTACTGCACCTACCGGAAGTGGAAAAACATTAGCAGCTTTTTGCGCCATTATCGACGAATTATTTTCTTTGGCTGAGGAGAATAGACTAGAAGATAAAGTTTACTGCATTTATATTTCTCCATTAAGGGCTCTTGATAATGATATTAGAAGGAATCTCTTAGTACCATTAACTGAAATTCCAAAGATTGCAAAAGATGAATTTAATATTGACTTGCAAGAAGTTAGAGTAGCGATTAGAACGGGAGATACCTTGCCTAGTGAGAAGCAAAAACAACTCTTAAAGCCACCACACATATTAATTACAACCCCGGAAACGATAGCTATTTTGCTTGCGACGAGAAAGTTCAAGGAAAAATTGAATGGAGTTAGATGGGTTATAATTGATGAAATTCATGAGTTGGTTAGTTCTAAAAGGGGCGTTCATCTTAGTTTAAGCTTAGAGAGGTTAGAGCATTTTGTAGGTAGAAGAATTCAGAGAATAGGAATGGGTGCAACTATAGAGCCTTTAGAGGAAGCTGCTAAATTTTTGGTTGGGATAGAAAATGGAAGACCGAGAGAATGTTACATCATCGATGCCAGGTTTGTAAAGCCAATAGATATCAAAGTTTTAATTCCCGAGAAGGACTTGATTTTTAGTAGTGCTGATGAAATTAATAAAAGTCTTTACGAAACTTTGGATAAACTTATTTCTACTCATAGAACTACTTTGGTTTTTACTAATACTAGAAGCGGTGCAGAAAGAGTTCATTTTCACCTAAAGCAAATATTTCCAAGTAAATATTTGGACGAGACCACTGGAGTACATCATTCCAGTATAAGCAGAGATATAAGGTTTGAGGTTGAGGAAAAATTAAAAAAAGGTGAGTTAAAGTGTGTAATAAGCTCCACTTCTTTAGAGCTTGGAATAGATATTGGTTATATCGATCTTGTAATTCAAATTGGGTCTCCAAAAAGCGTTTCTAGATTGATGCAAAGGGTTGGAAGAGCTGGTCATTCTTTGAAAGAAATTTCTAAGGGTAGAGTTGTTTGCCTGGATAGAGACGACTTGATTGAATGCTTGGTGATGGTCAAAAAATGCTATGAGTATTGGTTGGACAAATTTAGCATGCCTAAAAATTGCCTAGACGTTCTATCTCAACATTTATTAGGAATGGCTATAGAAAAAAAGTGGAGCGTAAAAGAAGCTTTTGAGCTGGTTAGAAAAGCTTACCCCTTTTCAACTTTAAATTTTGAGATTTTCGTTCGTGTTTTAGAGTATCTAGCAGGAAGATATCATACTTTATCTGATTATAAAGTGTATGGAAAGATTTGGTTTGATGATAAGGATATGGTCTTCGGAAGGAGAGGGAAGTATGCAAGAGTTATCTATACTTTAAACGTAGGAACAATACCAGATGAAGTTAAGATTAAAGTTAGAAGTTTAGATGGAAAATTTGTTGGTTTTATTGAAGAAGGATTTTTAGAGAGGTTGACTAAAGGGGATATATTTGTTTTGGGTGGAAAAACTTATGAGTTTGTTAAAGCTAAGAAAAGCACAGCTTTTGTTATACCAGTAAAGGAGAAAAGACCCACTATCCCAAGTTGGTTTTCAGAACAACTCCCACTATCTTTTGATTTAGCACTAGAAATAGCGAGATTTAGGGAGAAAATAATGAAGGAAATAGAGAAGAGGAGTAAGAGAGAAGTTATAGATCTTCTTAAAAAACATTATTTTGCGAATGTGGAAGTAGCTGAAAACATTTACGAATATTTAAAGCTTGAATTAGATTTTCTCAGAAAGTTTAAGGCCAAAAAATTACCTAGCGATAAGGTAATTTTAGTCGAAAATTTCATAGATGAGGAAAACAATCAGAATATAGTTTTCCATACTTTGTTTGGTCGAAGAGTTAACGATGCCTTGAGCAGAGCTTTTGCTTATGCACTCATGAAAAAAATTGAGAGGAGTGTTAAAGTTAGTATTAGCGACAATGGATTCATTCTAACTATTCCTCCAGAGATAATAGAGCAGAAATTCTACTCTCTTTTGGAAATTAAGAAAGTTGGAGAGAAAAGAGTTGATCCTAAGGAGCTCGTTAAGCTTGTTAATTCAAAAAATTTTGAAGAACTTTTGGTCAAGTCTATAGAAAATACAGAATTGATAAAAAGAAAGTTTAGACACGTTGCTTCCCGTTCTTTAATGATCTTAAGGAACTATAAGGGTCATGAAATAAGCGTAGAGAAGCAACAAATAAGTGCTGAAAGATTAATAAGGATTGTGAAAAAAATTAAAGGATTTCCTGTGATGGAAGAGACTTACAGAGAAATTTTGGAAGATTTTATGGATTTTGAAAATGCGAAGAAAATAATTGAGAAAATTGAGAAAGGAGAAATAGAGTTCGAATTTTTACCATTAACAGATGTTCCATCTCCATTTGCTCATAATTTATTTGTTATAAGCGAGAGTGATGTAGTTTTGATGGAAGATAGAAAAAAGCTCTTATTAAAGCTTCATCAAAAAATAGTTAAAAAGCTTGAGGAAAAATAAAAGGATGAAGCCTGACATCGGAAAAGGAGATTC
>DAISZX010000013.1:0-8827 GCA_036824555.1 Candidatus Aenigmatarchaeota archaeon | reverse complement strand
TTGGGACGGGTGGGATTTGAACCCACGACGCACCGGTCTTCAGCCGGTCGCTCTCCCGGGCTGAGCTACCGTCCCATAAGTTAGATTTCATCAGGAATAAAAATTTTTAAGTTGGTTTATTAAAAAATAGAATGCTAAACATAAGAATTAATTCATTTAAGTATGTTTTACCAAGAATAGAAATTGTTGAGAGAAAGGGAATAGGACATCCAGACACGATTTGTGATTCTATTGCAGACAGATTTGCTCTAAACCTGACAAAGTATTATCTTAAGAAGTATAATCAAATATTCCATTTTAATGTTGATAAAGCTTTGTTAGTTGCAGGTGAGACAAAAACGAAATTTGGTGGAGGAAAGGTTGTAAAGCCTATGAAGATTTTCTTTGGTGATAGAGCTATTTATAGGGTTGACGGAGAAGAAGTTCCGGTAGAGGATATTCTTAGATCCTCTGTTTACAGTTGGTTAAAAGAGAATTTAAGGTTTGTCGGTGAGAAAGAAGTGAAAGTGATTTGTGAGGTAAAGAGAGGTTCAGAAGAGCTAACTTCAATTTTTAAGAGAAGAGATGAATATTTGCCAGCCAATGACACTAGTGCACTAGTTGGTTACGCTCCATTAACAACTTTGGAGAGAAGTGTACTGGAATTGGAAAATTATTTGAATTCAAAAGATTTTAAAAAAAGGTTTCCGGAGAGTGGGGAAGATATTAAAGTTATGGGGTTGAGAGAGGGCAATAATTTTTCCTATACAGTAGCAATGGCGTTTGTAGATAGGTTTGTTAAAAATGAAGATGATTATTTCAAGAAAAAGGATGAGATAAGGGAGGAAATAGCAAGATTTTTGAGGGAAAAGTTTCAAGTGGAGGCGGAGATTAATTTAAATACTTTGGATGAGAGAGGTAAAGGAGAGGAAGGATGCTACTTAACAGTTACGGGGACATCAGCTGAAGGAGCAGACTCTGGAGAAGTTGGTAGGGGCAACAGAGTCAATGGAATAATCTCTTTGAATAGGCCTGCTGGCTCTGAAGCTGCGCCAGGAAAGAATATGGTGAGCCATGTTGGTAAGATATATAACGTGTTAGCATTTAATTTGGCAAACAAGATTTACGAAAAAATAGGAAAGCACAACTACGTTTGGCTTCTAAGCAGAATTGGCCAACCTATTAATAAGCCAGTGATAATCTCGATAGAGGTCGATAATTTAGAGAAGGGGGAAGAAGAAATTATTAGGGAAATCGTTGAAAAGAGGTTTGAAACTTTAAAAGATTTCTTGAACGAACTAATAGAGGGGAAGTTTAAAGTTTGCTGAGTTTGTACTTCAGTCCTTCTTTAATTATGAAAAATGAAACGCCTAGAACAACTCTTATTCCTCTATTTATTCTACTTTTCTTGTGATAGAATACTTTAACGGGTACTTGCTTAATTTTCAAGCCCTTTTTAATAGCATCATCTAGTATAGAATTCTCTATTATATAGCCACCATGAATCTTTTCTATATCTCTAATTGCTTTTTCACCAAAAGCCATAAAGCCGCAATTGGTATCACTAAATTTAGTGCCATATAAAAAATTAAATAGTTTCCTCCAAATAAAATTCCCAAGTTTATGCCTAAATGGTACTTCCTTCCAATTCCTACATCCCATTACCAAATCGGCTTCACAATTTCTAATAGCTTCCAAAAGTTTTTTTGCCTCTTCAGGCAAATATTGGAGGTCAGCATCGATAACTACGAAGCTTTTGATTTTTTTCTCTCTTGCATACTTAAAGGCAGTTTTGAGAGCTTCTCCCTTCCCCATATTTTTTTCATGCCTTAAAACTATAGCTCCAGCCTTTTTTGCCAGTTCATAAGTTCTATCTTTACTTCCATCATCAACAACTATTACTTTGAATTTCATTCTTCTCAATCTTTTCACAACTTCATAAATATTTTTTTCTTCGTTGTATGCTGGAACTATGGCATAGTTCATTAATTAATTTGATTTAGTAATGAATTAAATGATGTGCCCAAGATGCGGGAAAGAAGTTGACATGCTTTATGACAATCTATGCTTATCTTGCAGAATAGAAAAAATTCAGCTGCAAGAAGTTAGATTGAGAAAATGCAAGATTTGTCACAAATACTTTGTATCTAATAGAAGTTTCGATGATACTGAAATTGCAATAGAGTATTATACCAAAAAATTTTTATCCAAGAAAATGGGAGAATTGATAGAACACTTGCCAAGAGAAAAAATAAAGGTTGTAGAAAGAGAATTTATTTGCAACGAGTGTAGAAAATTTGCCTCTAAAAGGGTTGAAGCTATTCTTCAATTGAGAGGAGATTGTGTCGAAGAAATTGCTAGGAATTATAATTTGGCTGCTAAGCTTGTTAAAGGTGGAGTTGATGTCGATTTTTCAATTAAGCGTGATGCCTACCAAATAATTAATAAAATTAAGAAAGAATATAACTTATCGATGAAGATAACAAGAAAGTTGATTGGATTGAAGAATGGGAGGAGGATTTATAGAGATACCATAGTGGTGAGAATTGATGGCAAAAAAGTATGAGCCAACTCCGGAAGAAATGGAAATAGCTAGAATTAGATTGCCGCGAGAAGGAGAAGTTTTGGGTATTGTAGAATCTATGGTTGGAGGAGATAGGATGAAAGTAATTTGCGATGATGGTAAGGAAAGAATTTGTAGAATTCCTGGAAAATTGAGAAAGAGAGTTTGGATTAAGGAAGGGGATTTGATTTTGGTGATGCCTTGGAAGGTTCAAGGTGATAAGAGGGGGGATGTTATTTTTAGGTATACTCCAACTCAAGCTTCTTGGCTAAAGAAAAATGGATATATAAAGAATTTGCAGGTATAAAGATGGAGGATTTTTTATCTGAAGGTAAAGTTGAAGGAAAGGTCTATGATAGAAGAACTTTGATGGCTATTTTCAAGTTAATGAAGAGAGGTGTTATCAAAACCTTAGAATCTACTGTTAAAGAAGGAAAGGAAAGTATTGTCGTTGCAGCAAAAAATAAAGAAGGAGATTGGCTTGCAGTAAAAATTTATAGAGTTGAGCATTGCGATTTTAAGAGTATGTGGAAATATTTAGTTTCTGATCACAGGTTTGAAAGAATAAGAAAGGATAGGTGGCATGTTGTAATAAATTGGGCAAAGCGAGAGTTCAAAAACATGCAAATAGCTTTTGAAGCTGGAGTTAGCTGTCCAAAGCCAATTTCAGTTTACGAAAATGTTTTAGTAATGAGTTTTATTGGAGAAGATGGAATACCAGCACCAACTTTAGCGCAAATTGAAAAAGAAGATTTAGATTGGAGTGAAATATATGAGCAAATTAAGAATGAAATGATTAAGTTGACCAAAGCTGGAATAATTCATACAGACTTGAGTGCGTTTAATATTTTATACTATGATAAAGCTTACATTATAGATTTTAGTCAAGGCGTAACTGAAAAGCATCCGCTATCTTTACAATTTCTTGAAAGAGATGTGAAAAATATAAACGATTTTTTCAAGAAAAAGAATGTTAAAGTCGATGAGAATTTGTTTGAAATGTTAAGGAGGTTGATTGAATGAAAGAAACAGTCGTTTTAACTGAAGAAAAGGCAAAAATGCTTAGATGCAAGAAAGATTGGATAGAGAGAATAGAAAAGTTGAGCAATTGTAAGATTTCTTTAGAAGAGCAAGAAGTTACGATAGAAGGAGAAGATCCGTTAATTGTTTTGAGAGTGAAAGAAGTCATCAGAGCTTTAAATAGAGGATTCGATTTAGAGTCAGCTTTATATCTTCTT
This sequence comes from Candidatus Aenigmatarchaeota archaeon, assembly GCA_036824555.1. Lineage (GTDB taxonomy): Archaea > Aenigmatarchaeota > Aenigmatarchaeia > CG10238-14 > SpSt-28 > SpSt-28. Next base: position 5,047 of record DAISZX010000013.1, on the reverse strand, counting down.
GACGAAAGTTATTTTCTAGAAGTCATTAATGTTAAGGATTATGGAAAAACAAGAAATAGAAGAATTGTATTGAAAGGAAGGGTTATTGGAAAAAAGGGATCTATTAAAAGGATGATTGAAGATTACACAAACACAAAGATTAGCATTCATGGCAATACAATAGCCATTATCGGAAAATGGGATAATTTGTTGATAGCTAGAAAGGCAATAGAAATGATTTTAGAAGGAAAAATGCATTCCACTGTTAAAAAATTCTTAGAGGAGAATGTAATAGAGTAAACAATTTATAATTGGAGAGAAAAAATATTGGTTTATGGAAGATGGGATTTCTCCTGAAGAAATTGCAGAAAAGATAAGAGAAGTTAGTATAGCGGAGTTTTTTGAGAAGAATAGACATTTGCTTGGATATGAAAATCCAACTAAAAGTTTGTTCACTGTTGTCAAGGAAGCTGTTGACAATAGCTTAACATATGACGTTCCAGTTATCGTATTTAAAGACGGCAAGCTTTGCATAGAAAAAATTGGTAAATTGATAGATGAGCAATTTGAGAAATACGAGAAATATAAAATAGTAGAAAGGAATGGAATGCTAGAAAAACTAAATAATTTCGATCCAATATATACATTTTCTTTTGACCCATCTAACTTCAGAATCACGCTAAGAAGAGTTACAACACTTTTCAGACACAAAGTAAATTCTAACATCTTCCGCGTCGTGTTGGAGGGAGGAAGAAGTGTAGAGATAACGGATTATCACTCTATTTTTGTTTTAGATAGAGGGAGGATTCGAGAAGCCAAAGCTTCTGAACTGCGAGAGGGAGACTATGTTGTAGTTCCGAGAAAGCTACCTGAGTTCATCTTGCTTACTCCTATTGATTTATCAATTGAATTACCAAAGTATGTTCCTATCTCAATTCTAAGGGTTTTTGGTATAAGGGACTATATAGATGGAATAAAAGATGAGCTAAAGGCCACTCTTCCAAAAGAAAAATGGTATAGAATTAGTGATTTTAAAAAGACTAATTCTATGCCACTAGAGCTAGCACTAAAGCTCAAAAGTTTCGAAAAATTAAAAGGCAAGCTTAAGATAGGCTTAAAAAATAGTAGACATACTATTCCAATATTGCTGTATCCATCTAAAGAGCTAGCTAGATTTCTTGGAATTTTCTTAGCACAAGGAAGTATAGTTAACGATAACTCTAAAATATACATTTCATTTGGGGAAAAAGAAAAAGAACTCGCCACATATACAACCAAACTGGTGAAAATACTATTCCAAGATAAAGCAGTAATAAGAAGGGCACATAACACAGCTATAAATGTGGTAGTTGAAAGTAGAATTCTTTCCTATGTTTTAAGGTATGTGTTTGGATTTTCAAAAGCAAGGGAGAAAAGAATACCACCTATCGTCTTTGCCTTTCCGAATGAATGGAAGAGGGAGTTCCTACTCTTTTACGCAGTCGGCGATGGGCAACCATATGAAAAGATATGGAGGATTATTAATGGAGAGGATGTTAAATTAGAGAGAATTATATTTTCATCTTCAAGCCAATGGTTAATGATAGATTTGAGCTATCTTCTTTCTTTTCTTGGATTTTCCTTTAGTATAAGTGCACGTGAAGAAAGTATGAGAAATGTAAAAGGAAAAATTGCAAAGTTTGGAAAAAGTTACGTTCTATATCTCTACTTGAGACAAAAAATTTCTCCTATTAATACATTTCCAATAAGTTGCATTGATGAGATTGTGAAGTGGAAAATAAGGAATCAAGAAAAGAGACAGGAATTTTTCTTGCTACAAACGCTGAAGAATGGAGAAGCTGTTTTAAGTGAGGAGATGAAAAGTTTTGTTAACAGCGATCTAGGAGTTTTGAGAATCAAAAAAATCGAGAAGATAGAATATTCTAAAGAGTTTGTTTATGATTTTTCTGTCCCAATTTCAGAAAATTTCCTAGCAGGCTATGGTCCTATATTTTGTCATAATTCGGTTGATGCATGTATAGAGGCGAGAATTTTACCAAAAATAAAGGTTAGTGTTAAGCAAGCCGGAGAAAATATTTACAAAGTTAAAGTCGAAGATAATGGCCCTGGTTTGCCACCAGAAAAAATTCCGATAGCTTTCGGAAAATTTTTGGTTGGAAGCAAGTTTTATAGATATAGACAATCAATAGGAACGCAAGGTATCGGTATAAAAGGTGCGATATTGTATGCACAATTAACAACAGGTAAGCCAGCAAAAATAACAACATACTACAAAAAGAAAAAGCACGAATTCGAATTAATGATTGATGTTTTGAAAAATGAGCCAAAAATAATTTCTCATAAGATTGAAAATCTAGAGAAAGATTTACATGGATTGTCGGTCGAATTAATAGTAGAGGGAAGATATGTTGAAAAAGGACAATCAATTCCAACTTATTTGAAATATCTTTGGTTGGCGAATCCTTATCTTGAAATAACTTATGATGGTCCAGAAAATGGATTTAAGTTAGAACCTGTTATTAATGAGTTGCCACCATCTCCAAAAGAAATAAAGCCACATCCATATGGAGTTGAATTAGGAAAATTTAAAAGAATGTTGCATTTGACTAATACAAGAACAGTTTTGAGCTTTTTGTCTTCAGAGTTTTCCAGAGTAAGTATGCAAACAGCAGAAAAAATTTGTAGGTTGGCTAGGGTTGATCCGAGGAAAAATCCGAGAGAAGTTAGTGATGAAGAAGCTGAGAGATTGCATAAAGCTATGCAAAGTACAAAACTGATGGCCCCACCAACAAACTGTCTTTCTCCATTGAAGGAGGATTTTCTTCTAGAAGCTTTGAAAAAGGAGTTTCAACCAGAATTCGTTACTGCAGTTATAAGAAGGCCATCAGTTTATAGAGGAAATCCGTTTCAAGTTCAAGTCGCTCTAGCTTATGGTGGAAAAATTTCTGAATTGCAACAGAATCAGCAGGCTGCAATTTTGTTAAGGTTTGCAAACCATACTCCTTTGCTTTATAATCAATCCGATTGTGGAATAACTAGAGCTGTAGAAGAAGTAGACTGGAGAAATTATGGATTAAGCCAGCCATCAGGAAGCTTACCCCAAGCACCGTTAATAATCTTTGTCGATTTTTTATCGGTATGGATACCATATAAGAGCGAAGGCAAGCAAGCAATTGCCGAGTATCCAGAAATAATAAAAGAAATAAAGCTCGCTTTGCAAGAAGTTGGAAGAAGGTTGGCGACTTATCTTCATAAAAAGATTAGGATTGAGCAATTAAGGATGAGGGCCAACGTTTTCGAGGCTTATTCACTTGTGTTTAGTGAGTTTGTTTCGGAGTTAACTGAAAAAGATGTGGAATACATTAGAAGTAAGATTAAGGAGCTAATTAGCAAGGGAGAGTATAAAGAGGGCGAGGAAAAAAGGTTAAAAGAGGAAGTCTTGGAGGTGAAGTAAGTGGAATTCTACATTAAGCCGAAAAAGAAAGAAGAGATTTTAACCACCCTAAAGTCTTTGGGTGGAAATTTTTTAAAGGAACTTGAAGAGGGTAAAAATCCAAGCGTTGAAGTTCCCGTAAGAACTTTGAGAAACGTTAAGTATGATCCTAAGAAAAGAAGGCTTTATTTGGGCGGGTATGTTTCGAAAAGATATTTTCTACATTTAGGTCAAATAAGAAGTTTTACCCAATTAGCTGGAGTTGCTGCTTTAGCCAAGAAGCTTATAGAGGAAAACAAACACGTTAGCTTGAGAGAGACTTTTTACATATTAAAAAGGAATATTCCGGGCTTGAAAAGAAACATAGTTGACGAGCAGGATGAATCGAATAGAGCTGTTGAGGAATTGGAGTTGGTTATAAATGCGTTGAGAGAGCAGCTTCATATAAATGCTAATAAGCTTGGTGCAGTCGCTGGAAACGTTATAATAAGAGATAGAGGAGACCTTATAGATTGGTCTAAGCTCGGTTCTGGAGGTTGGTCGGTTCCAAGCAATGTTGAAGACATAGAATTCGTTAAGGTTGAAGCGAAGTTTATTCTTTACGTAGAGAAAGCTGCGGTGTGGGAAAGACTGCATGAAGACAAAGTTTGGAAAAAGCTAAATTGTATAATTGTTGCCTCTCAAGGACAAGCAACTAGAGGAATAAGGAGGCTTTTACAGAGATTAAGTTACGAACATGGCTTACCAGTTTATGTTTTAACGGATGCCGACCCTTGGGGAATATATATTTATTCCGTTATAAAATTTGGCTCAATTGCTCTTGCTCACGTTAGTGATAGGCTTGCTGTCCCTTCTGCTAAATTCTTAGGTTTAAAGCCAAGTGATGTTAAAAAGTATGGCTTAGAAAAGCATTTGATAAAGCTTAAAGATATAGATGTTAAGAGATTGAAAGAAGTTAGAAATTACGATTGGTTTAAGGATAATAAAGAGTGGCAGAAAGAGTTCGATTTGATGGAAAAAATGGGCGCTAAGGCAGAGTTGGAGGCTTTGGCTGCCAGAGGAATAACTTTTATAAGCGAGAAATATCTACCAGAAAAACTTGAAAATCAAGATTGGCTTGATTAGTTTATTTTTGTACGTGATAAAGCATTTATACTAAATTCGCCCTATATTCTTAATGGATTTGCTGTTGTTTAGTAGCAGAGAAAATAGTAAAAAGCTTGAGGAGAGGCTGAAGAAAGATGATTTAGTTTCTGGAGCCTCTATTAGGATAAGAGATGCCTCAATCGTAAACAAAGAAGGAGTTTACTTCTATTTGGAAGGAACTGAAGATAAGATAAAGAAGGCGAGGGAAATTTCTAAAGATCTAGCTATTGAAGTTTATGGTGCTGAGAAAGAAAATGTTTTAAAAATTTTAAAAGAAGAAGAGGAAAGGGCAATGGAAGGCTTCGGTTTAATACTTGGTTGAAACTCAATCTTCCTATATTTCTTCCTCACAGTTTTCGGTTATGCTTTCGATTTTCATTTCGCAAGGATTGTATTCTTTAGGAAAATATAGGGGGTTTATTATTGACCCTATTGGGGTTTGATGATGGATGTATATTCTACTGAAGATATTCGTGGTATTTGAGGTGT
>DAISZX010000047.1:0-1831 GCA_036824555.1 Candidatus Aenigmatarchaeota archaeon | reverse complement strand
CCTTCAAAACAAAACTTTAGTAATGGTACTAAGTTTATGTCATCAATCTTTCCTTCCACGCTTTTCGTTATCACATAACCTTTATCCACATTCAAGCTCTTCCCATATTTTCTCAAAAAGCTTTCCACCCAACGAACATCCTCTTTACTAATTTTTTCTCTGAATTTTACTTCTACAGGAATAAAATCCTTCAAGAAGTCAACTTCCTTCCCATTTTCCCTCCAGTAATATTTTGCATTAAGTTCTGCCAAAACAAGATTTTCCACGAATTTTTCAATTGAGACTTCAAAAGGAATTAGCAAAGAAGGATGGTAGGCATAAACTCTTGAAAGTTTTCTGGAGGCAAGCCTGATTGAGGGCCTAAAATTCAACACTCTTTTAATCAGAAATGAGTATTCAAGATAAAATAAAGCTTTGTATATTGTTGCTTTCGCTCTTTTGAGTTCTTTCGCTAATTCATCAACTCTCAAATATTGGCCAGGGTTGCTGAGAAAGATGTTAACGAGAGTTTCTATAAGCAACATGTCTGCATCCTTAAATTCCCTTGGAATATCCTTAACTAAAATTGGCTCTATGACACTATTCCTTATGTAACTTTTAATAAAACTAACATCTTTCTCGTTAATGATTTCTGGAAATTGTCTCAACAAAAACTTCTCAAACTCTCTTTCCAAAATTTCCTTGTAAAGTAGAGCTCTTTCTTTTTCAATGAAAATATCTTTGAATTTTAAAAATTCAGAAAAGCTTAGTGGCTTTAACTCATAAAATATTGCCCTTCCCCCTAAACTCTTCTTAGCTTCTGAAAGGATGTTCAGAGAGGCTGATCCTGAAACAAAAATCTTTATATTTGAAAAATTATCGTAAATTAACTTTACATCATCAACCCAATTTTTGGATTTTTGTGCTTCGTCTAAGAACAAATAAATTTTTTCTTTTTTGTAATTGACATTGGTCAAAGTTGAGTATTCTCTCAGAATTTCATCCATTCTCCTTCCTCTTAATTCAGGCTCATCAAAGTTGCAGTACAAAATATTCAGAGGTTCTATACCACTTCTAATTAATTCATCTATGAGTTGGAAGAAAAGTGTAGATTTTCCAACCCTTCTAAGCCCAACTATTATTTGAACTTGTCTTCTACCGATTTCTCTCTTGATTTCATAAAAAAGGTCCCTTCTAGTGGCTGGTACAAACTTCTCTCTTACTTGATTTTCAGTCCACCAGTGATTCAGTTCCTCTAGCTTCATTTGTTTTTTTAGAGAACAAATATTTAATGTTTTTGTTTTCTTATAGAACAAATGTAGCTATCTAAAATAGAAAGCCCCTTTAAAAAGAGAGAGCTAAAAAGATTCTTATGAAAATTAGGCATGTTAGAGTGAAATCAATACTTGGGAAAAGCTCTATTGGAGATTATTGCATAAATCCCTATGTTGGCTGCACGCATGCTTGTATTTACTGCTATGCAGACTATTACACTAAAAAATTTTCTGGGCATAAAGAAGGATGGGGAAGTTTTGTTGATGTAAAGATAAATGCTCCAGAAATTTTGGTAAAAGAAATAGTAAAAAAGAGGAGAGGTATAGTTTATATTTCTTCTTTGACTGACCCTTATCAGCCAATAGAAAAGAAGTATGAGATCACAAGAAATATTCTAGAAATCTTAGCGAGGTATAATTGGCCAGTAGTCATTCAAACAAAATCATCGTTAATTTTAAGAGACTTAGATGTTTTGAGTAGATTTAAAGAAATTGAAGTTGGTTTCACAATAATTTCTTTGGATGAAAATAAGTGCAAAAAGCTAGAGAGGTTTGCTCCTTCTCCTTCAGAAAGGATA
>DAISZX010000002.1:12830-38839 GCA_036824555.1 Candidatus Aenigmatarchaeota archaeon | reverse complement strand
ACCAAGAATTTTGGATTTTTACTCTCATCCCTTTTTGGAGTTGGTATATATCTCTCTATAGCTTCGAATACCTTATCAATATTGACTTTCTGAGTTGACGAAACTGGTATCACAGGGGCATTTTCCGCTATCGTTCCTTTAACAAATTCTTTAATCTCTTGATAGTTTTTCAAAGCTTGCTCTTTTGTTACTGTATCTATTTTCGTTTGTACAATAACAATTTTATCAATGCCAACTATTTCCAGAGCTTTCAAATGTTCAACTGTTTGAGGTTGAGGGCATTTTTCATTAGCAGCAATAACAAGCAATGCTCCATCTATAACACCAGCACCAGTCAAAACAGTAGCTGTTAAAATCTCGTGGCCAGGGGAATCAACAAAACTAACTGTTCTTTGAATTTCTGTATCGGCAAAACAAAAAGGGCATTTCTTGCTATTAGAGTACCTTCCACATTGAGGACACTTATAAATTGTAGCGTCAGCATAACCGAGTTTTATAGTTATTCCTCTCTTTAGCTCTTCAGAATGCTGTAAAGTTAATTTTCCCGTTAGAGCTTCCGTTAAAATTGTTTTTCCATGACTTACATGACCTAATACCCCTATATTAACTTCTGGTAATTCTTTATCCATCTTAAATAATCAAAATCTAAAGTTTTAAACTTTAGTAAAAAATAACCTTAATGGAAAAAACGCTTGAGCAAATAAGAGCGGAAAGATTGAGAAAATTAGAAGATTTGAGAAAACTAGGTTTAGATCCATTTGCCATAACAAAATACGATAAAAAAGAAACCTTGAAAGAGATTAAAGAAAGGTTTAGCGAAAGATTGAAAGCTGGAGAGAGAATTGAAAGCGAAAAAATCTCCACTGCTGGAAGAATTTTAGCAATTAGAGAACACGGTAAGGCAAGCTTTGCTGATTTATTCGATGGGGAAAAACTTCAAGTTTGGTTAGATGAATCTACACTTAAAGAAAAATACCAAATTTTTAAAAAGTACGTTGATATTGGAGATATAATTGGGTTAAAAGGATTCCCATTCAAGACGATGAAAGGAGAATTGACGATTTGGGTTGAGGATTTTCAAATACTAGCGAAATCATTAAGACCATTACCCTCTAAATGGTATGGATTGAAAGATGAGGATTTGAGATATAGGATGAGGTATGTTGACCTGATTGTTAATCCAAGAGCAAGAGAAATTTTGTTAACAAGAGCAAAAATAGTTAAGGCTATGAGAGAGTTTTTAGAAAACAAAGGCTTTATTGAGATAGAAACTCCAATTTTGCAACCAATATATGGTGGAGCATTCGCAAGACCATTTATTACGCATCACAATGCGTTGGATATGGATTTGTATTTGAGAATTTCTGATGAACTTTATTTGAAGAGATTGATTGTTGGTGGTATAGAAAAAGTTTATGAAATTGGAAGAGATTTTAGGAATGAGGGAATAGATACAAAACATAATCCAGAATTTACTATGATGGAATGTTATTGGGCCTATGCTGATTACAACGATATAATGAAATTAACTGAAGAGATGATTGCTTATATTGCTGAAAAGGCCGTTGGAAAGCTTGAAATAGAGTATGCAGGACATAAAATAAATCTAAAGCCGCCTTGGAAAAGAATTAGAATGATTGATGCTATTAAAGAAAAAGGAATTGATGTGGAAAATTTAAGCAGAGAAGAGCTGATTAAAATAGCAAAAGAGAAAAAATTAGAAGTCAATGAAAACTTTAGCAGGGGAGATTTGATAAACTTGTTTTTTGAAGAGCTTGTACAGCCAAAATTAATCCAACCAACATTCGTTTATGAATACCCAATAGAAATTTCTCCCCTTGCAAAGAAGAAGAAAGACAATCCGAATTTTGTAGAAAGATTTGAAGGATTCATCGCTGGCATGGAAATTGCAAATGCCTTTTCTGAATTGAATGATCCGATAGATCAAAGAGAAAGATTCTTAGAGCAAGCTAAAAGAAGGGGTGCTGGATTAGAATACCATGAAATGGATGAAGATTTTATTAGGGCACTAGAATATGGGATGCCTCCAACTGGAGGATTGGGAATAGGTATAGATAGATTAACGATGATTTTAACAAACGTTCAATCAATAAGAGAAGTTATTGCATTTCCAACTTTAAGGCCAGAAAAATAGGTTTAAACTAAAATCTTGAATAAGATTTATGAGCGTTTTTAAGAGAGAGGAAGTTTTGTATCCGGAATATTTGCCTTTAAACTTACCACATAGAGAAGGGCAAATTAAGCTAATATCAGAGAATCTTTCCCTATTGCTAAGAAATAGCAAACCTGCAAACATTTTCATTTATGGTCCTCCAGGGGTTGGTAAAACGGCAGTAGCTAAATTTGTCTTAAGAGAGTTTGAGAAATATTCTGGAATAAAAAACGTTTACATAAATTGTTGGCAGTACAACACTTCATTTGCCGTTCTTTCAGAAATCGGAATAGCCATGGGAGCCTTTATCTCGAGAAGGGGATGGGCCAAGGACGAAATATTTAGTAGAATTGTACAAAAAATGGAAAACGATAAATTGAATTTGATTATCGTTTTAGATGAAATTGATCAGCTGATAAAAAATGATCAATCTGTTCTGTATGACTTGCTTAGAATAGAGAGTTACACTACACAAAAAATTGGTTTAATTTTTATTTCAAACGACAAATATGCGTTCAGAAACGTGGATGAAAGAATAAAGAGTAGTCTGAATTTGGAAGAAATAGAATTTAAACCATACAGCTTTTTGGAGATGAAAGACATAGTCGAGCAAAGAATGAAAGAAGCTTTTACGGCGTATGAAGAGGGAGTTTCTGCTCTTGTAGCTGCTAAAGCTGTGGAAAGGGGCGATGTAAGAGTTGCGCTGCAAATACTATTGAAAGCCGGAAGAATTGCCAAAGAAAAGGTTAGAGTAGAAGATGTGAAGAAGGTTATAAAAGAAGATGTTAATCCAAAAGAAGAGGAAATAATGAAGATGTTAAATGAAGAAGAGAAGAAAATTCTAGAGATACTAAATGAACCAAAAACCACGAAGAAGGTCTTCGAAGAGTTAAAAAAATTCGATAGTATTAGTAAAAGTGAATTTTATAGAACAATAGAAAGAATGATGAAAAAGGGATTAATTAAAATCATAGGAAGGGAGAAAAGGTTTGGCATTATTTATAAAATATTTTGAGCCATTTTAAGAAAAAGTTTTAATAGCAAAAGAGAAAAAATTAAATACTCCAGGCTGGGAAATGGGGTGGGATGAGAAAAGTTGAAGCGGGGTAGAGAGCATCGGCTCGCCCAAAGCAGCCTGGAGTGCTCGCCGGGCTCATAACCCGGAGGTCGTTGGTTCAAATCCAAAGGAGGTAAGTATAGGCTTGCCTTCGGGGATCCCCCGCTATCCCACCCCACAATTTTTTCAGAAGATTAATGCTTGAATCTGTCTTCTAAAAAAATTTATTGAAAATCTTTGAAATTTTCAGATGCCGGCAAATTTGCCCAGAGAATGGTATGTGTTAGAAGAAAAGGTTAGGGAGGAGAAAGACTTAAAAAGAAAAATAGAGCTCTTAGAGGAACTAATTAAGATTACACCGAAACACAAAGGAACGGAAAATCTTTTGGCAGAACTGAGAAGAAGACTATCTAAATTAGAAGAAACATTGGAAAGAAAAAGCAGGAAATCTAAAAAGACAGCAAAAACCATCGAGAAAAATGGTGACATACTGGTTTCTATTCTTGGTTTTACCCAAGTTGGTAAGAGCACTTTATTAAGAGCATTAACAAACGCTAATGTAGAAATAAGCAGCAAGCCATATACAACAAAAGAACCGACTACAGGAGTATGTTTTTATAAAGGAATCTACATTCAATTTGTCGAAATTCCATCTTTCTTCTTGAAAGAACATCTGAGCATTTGTCATTCTTCTGACCTACTTTTATTGTTAGTAAGAAGCGAAAATGAATTAGATGATTTAGAAATGATTTTAAAGGAAAACAAACTTGAAGGAAAACCAAGGGTCATCATAAAAAATGATAGTAGTATCGATTCTTTTACTCAAAATACTTCGAAAATGCTAGATGAGATAATAAAAAAGGTTGGAATAGTTAGAGTATTCATGAAACCTCCAGGCAAAGAAATCGAGAAGAGAGCTGTTGTCCTTAAGGAAGGTGCTACGGTTAAGAATTTAATAGAGAAATTAAATTCGAATTGGTTGAAAACTTTTAAGTTTGCTAGAATATTCGATAAAACCGAATTTTCCGGAAGAAGGGTTGGGTTGGAGTATAGACTTAAAGATGAAGATGTAGTGGAGCTTCATTTTTAATATGGAAATCGATATAAGAAAAATGAAGGTTGAAAATGTAATGACAAAAAATGTTTATACTCTTAAAAAAGAAGACACTGTTTCTAAAGCAATTCTTCTGATGGTAGAAAAAAGGTTTCACCAAATTCCTATCGTTAATGAAAGCTATGAAGGGATGATATTTTTGAAAGACCTGATTAAATTTAGGGGAGACCCCACTAAAACTAGGGTCGAAAATTTTATAAAGAAAAGCCCCGAATTAAGAGGAAAGATGGACATCAGTGAAGCAATCAAAATGTTGGTAAGTAGTGGGTTAAGAGCTTTACCAGTAATCGAGAATGGTAGATTAGTTGGAATTCTTAGCGAATCTGATGTAATTTTTAGAGTTGAGATGAAAGAATTTAGAGAAATTGAAGCTAAGGAGGTTATGAACAAAGTTATTACTGCTTCTGAAAACGAAAAGTTGAGAACTATTTTAAGAATAATGGAAAAGAACAATATAAGTTCTGTGCCGCTAATAAATTGGAAGGAGGAGATTTCTGGATGTATAAATCTTTTCTCCGTAGCAAAGTTTCTCTATCAAAAAAAGGAGAGAATAGAGTCTCTAAGGTCAGCTAAGGAGAAAAAGAACATTTTGAATAATCCTGCCAAAATTTTCTCTTTCTTTCCTAATGTAGCGAGTGCTAATGAAAAATTGAATGAAGTGATAAAATTATTGCAGAATGGCGAAGAAGTCGTTATTACAGAAAAAAATAAGCCAATAGGAATTGTAAAAGCTAGAGACGTTCTAGAACTTTTAGTTTCAGAGGAAAAAATACCAATAGTAATATCTGGAGTAGAAGATGGTAAAGAGATTCTAGAATTTTTTGAGAAAGTAGCAGAAAAATGGAGAAAATTCGGTGTTCAAAAAATAGCTATCCAAATTGAAAAAGTTGGTGTAAGAGAAAAATACTTTGGAAGAATAAAAGTATATATAAAGGAAAAAGTTTTGATTGCGAAATCACAAGCTTTTGATATTGCTAGTGTTGTTAGGAGCTTAAGAGAGAAAGTGGAAAGGGAAATAATAAAAGAGAGGGAAATACGATGGGATAAAAGGAAAGAAATGATTAAATTAAAAGGTGTTTAGATGAATTTAACTATTTCTCTGATTCTTTTAATGACACTCATCTTTCTGCTTCAATACCCACTCAACCTTCTAGAGCATTTCTCTTTTATACCAGAATATGCGTTTTCACAACCTTGGAGATTTATAACTTCTATATTCTTACATGCAAACTTTTTTCACCTATTTTATAACATGCTTGCACTATTTTTCTTTGGTTTATATTTAGAGGGATTGGTTGGTTGGAAAAAACACCTTATGATTTTCCTTGTTTCCGGAATCTTCGGAAACCTTTTGTTTTTATTAACAACATTTGATCCTTCTATTCCAGCAGTTGGTGCATCCGGGGCTATATACGGATTGATAGGTGCCCTAACAGCATTAAAACCATTCGCAATAGTTTATGTATATTTTGCTCCAATGCCGTTGATTGTAATGGCACTTCTCTGGGCTTTGATATCTTTCATTGGCATCTTTCTGCCAAGCAACATAGCTCATGCGGCACATCTTTCTGGCATGATATCTGGTTACGTTATAGGACGCATGCTCAAAAAAAGAAAAGGAAGAAAATACTTAGCTTACTATTAACTTAAGCGTTAAATTTCAATTCTGCGATAGCACTGATCTTTAAATTTACCCAAAAGCAGGAAAAGGTTCGATAAAGAAAAAGGAAGATCAGAACAAGTAGCAATGAAGAAAATAATTCTATGCTGACCTCTCTACTTCTTCTTTCGAGACTTCACCCTCTTGAGGAGCTGAAGCAACTATGTGTTTCGTTATGACAACATCTCCAATTGCTTGAACAACCGAATAAGGAATTATTACCTTCTTAGCACCTAAAAGTCTACCCATCTCGCTATTAGCTGCTGTCTCGACAACTATCGACTTTATCCTAAAGCTAGTTAAATCAATTTCTAGATCCTTTAATTTTCCTAGATAATAACCCCTGTTGGTGAAAACCTCTTTCTCTAGAGTGTCTATTGCCTCTCTTATGCTAACCATAATTTTCGCCCCCAATAGGCATAATTTATCTTTGTAGTATTTAAAGCAATTAATTACAATTAAAATTAGATGCTGGGGTCGCCTAACCTGGTAGGGCACCAGCCTGCTAAGCTGGTGGGGTTTATCCCCTTGCGGGTTCAAATCCCGCCCCCAGCGAGGGTTGGAATGAAAATCGTTAAACTTAAAGACATTCTCGATAAAAGAAAAATCTCAGAGCTTTCTCCAACTATCTTGATAGCAAAAAAACTAGGACTAAAGTATTTGGTTGAAGAAGATGGGTTGATAACTGGACCAGCGATTGGACTATCTATACTCATAGACAAACTTACAAAAATCTCTCCAATAAGAACAATGCTAGACTTGTGCTCCGGTTCTGGGGCACTGTGTAAGATAGCTAAGAAAAACGGTGTTCAAAAAATTGTTTGTGTTGATAAAAACGTTAAAGCTATTAAGAGAAATATCGGAAGAGTTAGAGGCGTGGAGATAGTTAAAGCTGATGTATTAAACTATAAAATCAAAGAGTTTTTCGACCTAATAGTTCTGGACGCTCCAAGAGAGGTATTAGCAAAATTAGTGAACAAATTTGAATATTTTGTCTCTAATTCAAATATTTTCGTTACATGGCATGGTAGCTTAGAAGAGTTTGAATGGAATGAAGAGATTAGAGAGAAATTGAGAAAAGTCTCAAAAGTTTTATACTCATTTTCGATATATGGGGAGGAAATATCTGCTTGTTCTTCCACGAAAAATGGTATGAAATGGCTTAAGAAGTTATATAAATGGTGGTGAAATGGAGTGTGAAATTTGTGGTACGAAAGTGAAGAAAGCATTTATAACTCAGATTGAAGGAGTTTTGTTAAAATTATGCGAAAATTGTTCTAAGAGTGGAACCGTATTAAACGTAATAAAAGAACAAAAGGAAGTAGATAAGAAGAAAAATAGATGGAAAGATGATGAAGAGTACGAATTGATAGAGAATTATGGTAAAATAATCTTTGAAGCTAGAGTAAGGATGGGAATTTCAACTCAACAGCTTGCAGAAAAAATTGGGGAGAAGGAAAGCTTAGTTAGGAAAATAGAAAGAGAAGAGATAAGACCTTCTGATAAAGTTGTTGATAAACTAGAGAGAGTATTGGGAATAAAGCTAAGGGAAAAGATAGAAAATTTTGAAAAGTCAGAAAAAAGTAGTAAAAGCAATATGAAGATGAGATTAAGAATTGCAGATGTAGTAAAAATAAAAGATTAAATAGCTTTTTTGAACTTTTCTCTAAACTCCTTCGTAAGTTCCATTAGAGAATCTACTGCCCTCTCCAGAGCTTCTTTTACACTTCCTCTTTTTACCTTAACCCATATCTTAGGCTCGCTCAAGTAAGGATGTTCCCTAAAGGAAGCTGCCTCGCTCACGTTTTTGTCTTCCCATAGCTGTTCCTCTATAGCACTAGTCAGAGTAAAGGTTTCTTCCCTAACTTCAATGAGGGCACTCTTTTCGTCTCCTTTAATCTTAACTACCTCCATGCTCTCTATTTTATCTTTCTAAATATTTATGCTTCACGCTAGCCAGATGGGTATGTTATTCTCAAAGCGGCTTTATAAACTTCATAAACGTCATAGTTTTCTACGTTGAGATAAGAAATTTTGTAAGCTGAATATGATTCTCCCAAATAGCTCTTACTTGAGACTGTAAGAATTAAAGAAAGTAAAGCTAATCTTTGATCGTAAGTTGCATTGTTGTATCTATCAAAATCTGCTATCCAAGCGACTTTTGATCTATTCAAGATTGCTACAGGAATATTTGACTGAGCTTCGTACAGAAACACTCTTTCCCAATTTCCATCTAAAAGATAGATGTTGTTATTCCCTCTAAAATTGGTAAAATTATAAATTTTTTTAAAGGAGATGGCGATGCTAGAATTGGATAAAATATACGAAAGCATAAATTTATAGCCTCCAATGCTAAAGAAGCTCCTCTCGCTAACAGAAATTGGAGGAGAAGTTCTGAAGTAAACTCTTTTTGATGAATAATCAATCTCAAAAGGTATAGTGTAATTTCTAAATGTGAAGTTGCCTATGTAGTTGCCAGAGGTTTCATTTCTTGAAGTTGAGTTTATAACAAGTGGAAGATTATAAAAAAGCTTATATGGATAGTATGTATCATCGTATACAGAAGATGGTACAGATATTACAATATCTCTAGTTGGCTGCTGAGGTTGTGATATGTCTATACCAAAAATTTCCTTTGTTGTCTGATCGATTGTTGAAGGAAAATCCGATATTTCTACTATTCCTTTTCCTCTAGAAAGATAGTTTAGAATGTTTGTCTTGTAATTTGTCAAATTAACGTATCCGCAAATTAATAATAAGTCTGAATAATCCGGAATATTAGTTAAGTTAGCTGGAATGAAAAAAATATTGATGGATCTCCTATTCATAACAATATAACCAAACCAATCTGAAAACCTCCTTATTCTTTCTTGGGAACAATTGGCCGCAACTAATATACTCTCTTTAATGGTTTCTTCTGGAAAAATAGAAATAATAACAGACTCCTTAGATAAGGAAGTATTTATTAGAAAGGCTTTTAAAACACTATCCGAAAACGAAGCATTATATAGCTTACCAGTGAAATCTAAAGAAATTAAGATGTCTCTTCCAACAGTTGCTAATATTCCAAGCTGCCAATTGTCCTTAAAAGCTATTGGCTTGAATATGAAATAAAATGCCGTAAAAAGTAAGATCAGTGCTGAAATTGCTTCAAGTATTGTCATTTGGCCTAATGAAGCCATAATATCAACTCTCCGTAACTTCTATTATCAAAGCTAACTATTCTAGAAACTTTTGCTGCCCTCTCGCCTAACAAACGGGAGCAATTAGCTATTATTCTTCCCTCTAAATAAATCACAAAGCTTATATCATTGTTTAATCCAAGAAGTCGTTTAAAATCCTCGTATCTTCTATTACAGATCTCATTAGCATAAATTACTTTAGACATAGAGATAACATTCGTCCTGTTCAAAGTTTCATTCAACAATCCTATTCTTTTAACATTGTCTAAATTCCAATTAGCCGGGTTGCCTGCGTCGTTTACCAAAAGCTCCGAAATTTGATAGGCTTCAGAAAATAAGATTTGCCTTCTAACCTCATTAACGTAAGATGGGTAGTAGGACAATAGCTGATATATTAAAAAAGATACAGAGGAAACGAATAAGAAGAGAGCAGCAAATTGTTCAAAGCTGACCTGACATTTCACCTTAAACACCTATAAGACCAAACCTAAAAAGCAACAAATATGATGCAATGACAATAGCTGTTAATATGACTGAATGCTTTATTCCAGCCTTCACAGAACCTTCAGCGATTTGTCCAGCGACAATGCCAGAAAAAATTGCTTGAATCATCGAAAGTAGAAAGAAAATTGAGACATAGTAGTAGGGTTTATCTTGCTGCAAACCAAGAAAGTTGTGAGCTAAGAAAGCAAAAGATTCACAAACGTTACATCCAATTCCGCTACAAACTAAGCAAGGATCTATTATTCCTATGCCCGCTCCCATTCCTCCAAAACCGGCTCCAGCAAATTGTGGGTTAGCAAAAATTGGTAGCAACAACTTATTTATCATAACAACAACTCCAAGAAAAATGAATGAAATTGCATATATCATTAAAGTATATTGGCTCAAAATAGACCTTCTATCTTTTTCAATTTGTTGAAGCATTTCTAAAGACTCGGAAAGACTCGTTAGAACAGCAATCGTGTTTCCTCCGGATATGCAAGTCTCCTTTAAAATTTTAAAAGCCGTGGAAATTTTTTTACTTCTTTTCGTTTTTTCTGAAATTCTATCTAGGGCTTTATGAATTGGGACGTTCCAACTAACTTGGTTAGATAAAAATCTTACTTCATCATTCAAACTTCCGTAGTCATTCTTGCTAACGATTTTAATCGCTTTATGCAAAGGTATGCCGCTAGCCAAAGTTTCCGTTAAATCGTGCAAAAAGAGTGGAAGCTTTTCTTCTTTTTCTTTCCATTCTCTATACTTCCTATACTCAAAAAATGCAAAAGTTGAAAATGAAGCAAAAGTTGAAAGAATTAGTAGATTTGCAAATATGCCCACATCTCTTGATATATATCCGAAGAAGAGTAAAAGGGCAGAAATTAATAAAACTATTAACTTTATTTTTTTCTCATCCATTAAGTATATTTTTTACCTCTAATTAAAATCTATTCCCAAACTGGTTGGGCCTTTTTGACTAAGAACAAGAAGAGAATAGATACCATTGGAAGAAAAACAAAAATCATGAAGAGCTGTAAACCTAAAATGTTTTGAGTAGCACCACCCAAAGCTGAAACAATAGAAGTCAAAATTATGAAGAAAATTGTTCCCAAAACTATCGCAACTAGATAAATTTCGGTATATATAGTCATGCTATGAGAGAACTCTGAAAGTTTTCTTCTGTAGTCGATGAAGAAATCAACTGACCTTTCTTTGATATACGTAAATACATCCCCACCGCTTCTCATGGTAGCCAAAATTCCGTACAAAAATTCTCTGAATTTTCTCGAAGGCGTTCTGCTTATTGCCCTTTCCAAAGCGGAAATTATGTCCAAACCGTAAAACTCTACGTCTTGAACGATTTTCCTGACTTCATCTACAACGCTTTTATGAGTGCTGAATTCAGCGAAAATCTTCATCGCTTTATGCAATGGTAATCCAGAGCCCAATATGGAGGAAAGATAAAGCGATGAAAAGGGTAAGTAAGCGTCTATCTTTTTTTCCCTATCCTTAATTATAGATTTTGGATAGTTGAGATAAATTAAAAACACCACAATTGGTAGAACAAGGGTTAAAGTTACAGATGTTAAATAACTAAAAAGAAAAGATGCAGTAATAATTGAAAACGAAAGAGCAACAAATGGTAAGGTGACAATAAAAGAAAGAAAACTGGCAAAGAGAGCGTTTGCTATGTATTCTTGGGGTGAAATTTTCAAGTCAGCTCTTTTAAGTTCGTCTTTTAAATCTGGAAAATAGTGTTCTATTTTCCTTGCAAAATCCCCAAATAGTCTAAATGCGTATTTCGATATCATCCTATCCACTTTCTATCAAAGCCAAAACTTTATTGGGAGTTGTATAATATGCTGAAAAGATCGTGTAAACATCTTTAAAATCGATTATGTTCTTTTCTTTCATCCATCTAAGGATGGCTACCCTCCTTTGAAATTCTTCAACAACCTCTTTCTCACTAAAGCCAGTTGAGCTCGAAATCTTTTTTAAAATAACACTTTTCTCTCCTATTTCAAATGCATCTTTAAATGGGTCCCATTTGAATACGCAGTTTATTACCGGACTTCTTTCCCCTCTCGGAAAACCGACCATCTCTACTACTTCTGTAACCCTTCTCACAAATTTTTCCCTATATTTGATTCTTTGCATAAACACGATAACATCCAAACTTCCGATTAAACCCTCCGGCAAAGAAATTGGAGGAGAAGTTAGCCTATCTATTAGCTTTTGAAAGTTTTCGCTATGAATTGTTGCAAGCGAAGGATGGCCAGTAGCCATTTGTTGAAACAGCACATAAGCTTCTTGCCCTCTAACCTCACCCAAAACTATATAATCTGGCCTCTGTCTTAAACTTTCCTTGAGAAGCTGGAATAAATCAACCTCACCCTCCTTGCCCGTAGAAATTGGAGTTCTTGCGACATGCGAAACCCAATGAGGATGTGGCAAAACAATCTCTGCTGTATCTTCAATTGAAATTATCTTTTTATCAGGTCGAATGAATAGTGAAAGCACATTTAGCATCGTAGTTTTTCCGCTTGCCGTTCCGCCGGCAATTAATATGCTTCTTCCATAATCAACGGCCAGCCATAAATAAGCCAAAACCCTTTCATCAACAGTTCCATATTTTATTAGATGAATTGGTGTCAATGGTTCTTCCATGAACTTTCTAATTGTAAAATTGCTGCCTCTTCTTGCTATGTCCGTTGCCAAAGTTGCTTGTAACCTCGAGCCATCTGGTAGGGTTCCGTTTACTAGTGGTTGAGAAATAGAAATCGACTTCCCAGCTAACTGAGCTAGCCTTATTATAAATGAATCTAACTCATCTGCATCTTCAAAAACTACATTCGTTGGTATTGAACCCAATCTAGGGTCTCTATGGAAAACAAAAACTGGTATATTTAACCCATCGCAACTAATATCCTCTATATTTGGATCTTTCATAAGCGCTTCGATTTTACCAAGACCAAGAAAGTCCCTTTCTATATAATACCTCACAGCCTCTATTTCTTCATTCGAAAGCCTAAACTTAAAGTATTTGATAACATCTTCTATATGAATTCTCAAATATTCCTTTGCTTTTATCAAGTTTAGTTTAGACAAATCAATATCGAGCCTTTGCTCTATCAACTCCTTTATCTTTTTTACTATTTCTTTCATCCTTTCATCCAATCTAGGCTCAACAAGCTCGTAAAAATATGTCTGTTTTCTTTTATCCCAGTAGATTTTAGCAGAAGCCAGAACTTTTTCTCCTGGCTTTGGATCCCGTGGTATTAGGGGATAAGAAAGCGAAAATTCTTCCGGCTGAATTAAAGCTGGGGGAGATGGTATTATCTTAAGTTCTTTTGGAATTTTTATTCCATCTATTTTTATCTCTTCTTTCTCTTCAAATTCTCTCCTCTCCTCTTTAGCCTCTATTGGAACTTGAATAGGTATAACAGTAGGGGAAACTATCGGAGATACTCTTATTGGTAATTTGACTTCTTCAGCATTTTTGGTAATTTCCTCTTTTCCAACTTCTCTAACAGAAGCTTTTTTCCATCCATCAACAGCCTTTTTAAAAAACTTTTTAGCTAGCTTCAATCTCTCACCCTATTTTGAATTTATTTTCGCTTTTATTAAATGAAATTGTAGCTATAGATGTTTTATTCAGACCATAAAAGCTTGGATTGAAGCCTGTTGAAAAGAAGCCTATAAATTGAGTTGTTTGGTTCAAGTTATGCATAGACGTCGCAAAACCTTTTTGAAGTGGCACACTTCTAACATATATAACATTATTTGAAGCGTTTATTTCATGAAAATTCTCAAAAACTTGAAATGGTAGCCCATATAGCACTTTAGAATAATTACAATATTTACAGTTTGTATAGGTATTGATTATTAAGCTCGAACTATATGAAGCAACTAACTCTCGAAAGTAAGATAGCAATCTGTCTTGAGAAGATTGGGAAAAAGAAAATAGATAGGTAGAGATAAGCGAAAAAATGGATATGGAGATAATGAGAAATAATATGAATTGTATTACCTGAGTTTGTGATTTCATGATATCTCTATTTTAACTTTAGTAACTATAAGATTTTCTGATTTTTCAATACCAACCCTACTTATTCTGATAGTCTTTCCCGTACTTATAAATTTTGCACCAGTTGGAGTTAATAAATGGATAGAATAAGTTTGCTTTAAATTATCGCCTAGAGGAAGCTCCAAACTTCTTAAATACATAACATAAGTTATGTTAAATCCGTCATAAATTGGAGCACCAGCTATACAAACAACGCCATAACTATCTCTTCCTACAATCCCTTTCGTTGGTGGGCAACTTGCCCCAGGAGTAAGAGAAATGAATTGTTGTGTGTTGATATTAGTTACTCTTGAGAAGAATGAGAATAAGATAGAATTGTTTAGAGGAGAATTTTCATCAAAGGGAGTTACTACCCATATTCCTTGAGCATCAAGCGTTAGAACTTCTGTAGAGCCTGTACTCGCAACAAACTCTATTTTTCTAGGAAGGGAAGAGGGATTATGATAGTCAAAAAAACTAATTATCCTTTCGAGCGTTGGTCTATCTTGAGATTTTTGAAGCAATGGCACTCCATACATATAAGCAGCTGAAATTAAGCCAATAGAAATGATTACTATCATAACTACTGAAATTATCTCTGAAACTGCCTTTATTTTTACCACCTCTTTTTCTACTGACTAAATGGCGGTTTAGAAGGAACTGGAGGTTTTGGTGGCATTGGCGGAATTGGTCTTGTAAGCTTTTTAGATATTTCTTCAAGCAAAGAAATCAGTGCCTCATTATTTTCCAAAATTTTATTGTTTATCTCAGTAAGTTTTTCTATTTTTTCTATTAGAGGTTTGTTATCTATAGTTGGTTTTATTTCCTCCTCTCCAGCCATTTTTATAAGTTCGAGAAGCTCTTCTACTTTTTTCGTTAACTCTTCCAATTTTAAAGGAAGCTTAGATAACTCTATTCTTAAAGCATCATTAGCTTTTATTAATGCGTCAACGATCTCTTGATTCATTCTTATGATCTGAATTATTTCTCTATACAACTCTCTCTCATTTATAGAAGCTTTTCTCTCAAGCTCTTCTATTCTTTTTTCTAATCTTCTTAAAGGTGTTACCGGTATTAACTCAAATTCCTCTTGTTTCCCCTTTTCCTCGCTCTCCATAAACTTAAATTGAATCTAAGAATTTAAATATTCTAAAAAAGAAAAAGAGAAAAAAGTCTATTAAGCTTAATACTCTTCACTTGGTGCCTCTGACTTCTTACCCTTTTCTTTCTCCTCCTTTCCCAATCTACTTGCAGCTATAACATCATCTATCCTTAATATCATTTCTGCAGCCTCTGCAGCACTTTTTAAGGCTTGAGACTTAACCTTTAGCGGTTCGATGATTCCTGCCTCTAATGCATCTACAATCTTTCCAGAAAATACATCTATGCCAGCTGAGATTTTTCCATGCTCATGAGCCGCTCTTAGCTCTACTAGAATATCTATCGGATCTAAACCACCATTCTCTGCCAATGTTCTTGGAATAATTTCTAGCGCGTTGGCAAACTCTTGAATAGCTAGTTGTTCTCTTCCAGAAAATCTTTCGGCAAACTCCCTTAACCTCTTTGCTAGCTCAGCTTCTATAGCACCAGCACCAGGTACTATCTTACCGCTTTCTAGTGCAGATATTAAAGCTCCTATTCCATCCTCCACATTTCTATCAATTTCATCTACAACATGTTCTGTAGTTCCTCTAACAAAAATAGTTACCGACTTTGGATTCTTGCATCCAATTACAAAAGTCATAGATTCTCCTGCAACTTTCCTTTCCTCAACTAAATCTGCATAACCGAGATCTTTTTCTGTCAAATCTTCTAAATTACTAACTATTCTTGCTCCAGTTGCTTTAGCTAGAGCTTCTAAATCAGACCTTTTTATTCTTCTGCAGGCAGCTATTCCTTTCTTTGCCAAATAGTGTTGAGCCAAATCATCTATACCCTTTTCACAAAATACTACATTTGCTCCCACTGAAGCAATTTTATTCACCATCTCCTTCAACATTTTTTGCTCCTGCTCTAAGAAAGCCTGAAGTTGCTCTGGTGAAGTGATTCTTATTTGTGCATCCGTCTCTGTTTTTTCTATTTCAAGTGGACAATCTAACAAAGCAATTTTAGCTCCTTTTACGGTTTTTGGCATTTGTGGATGAACTATCTCTTTATCTACTATAACCCCTTTAACCAATTGAGTTTCATCTACAGAAGCACCGTGCTTTTTAACCCTCTTAATATTATCTTTATCGATCTTTATTTTTCCATCCTTAACTTCAGCCACAGTTCTAACAGCTTCTATAAGCAAATCTGCAATTTTTGGAGCAGCTTCTCTTCCAGACTTACCAGACATTGAAGTAATAACTATCTTTCTCAAAGTTTCTGTATCTTCGATTTTAATTGGAATTGCTAGCTCTTCTAAAACCTTTAGAGCCTCTTCTTTTGCTAGCTGATATCCCTTTACTATAACTGTTGGATGTATTTCCTGGTCTAGAAGCGTCTCTGCCCTCTTTAATAATTCTCCAGCAAGAATTACAGCAGTTGTTGTTCCATCGCCTACTTCCTCATTCTGCGTCTTAGCAACTTCTACCATCATTTTCGCTGCTGGATGTTCCACTTCCATTTCTTCTAGAATCGTTACTCCATCGTTTGTTATTGTTATGTCACCAATTGAATCAACAAGCATTTTGTCCATTCCTTTTGGCCCTAGTGTAGTTCTAACTATATCTGCTACTGCCTTTGCTGCAGCAATATTAGCTTTTTGAGCGTCCTTGCCTGTAGATCTTAGAGTGCCCTCTGGCAATATCAATACAGGTTGTCCGCCTATTTGAGCCAGGTAAGCTTGTTGTGGCATTACATCACCCTTTTATATATGTTGTTGATTCTAATAAGAACCCAACACTATTATTATTATGCCAAATTAAACTTTAAAAGTTTTGGTTACAATCACCAAAATGGAGTTTTATAGGCCTAGAAAAGTAAAAACCATAGAAGATGAAGATATAAGGTTTTGCTTGTTGGGAAAAGTAAAAGATGTTGGAAATGGATTTTTTATACTTTCTGATGAAACAGGTGACATAAAAATAAGTAGCAATTTCATTGTTGAAAAAGGAAGTTTAGTAAGAGTGTTTTGTAGTAGAGTTGGAGATGAAATCTTTGCTGACTTCGTTCAAAAAATGGAAGGATTAGATTGGGATTTGTGGAAAAGGGTAGAAAGTTTATATTTAAGACTCCTATAACTTTAATATGGTGATGCAATGAAAGCAATAATTAGTGAGCCAGAAGTTCTAATAACGAGTGTTGCAACAGCTGCTGAAATAATCGATGAGGGAATTTTTAGATTTGGCAAAGAAGGAATTAGCTTGACGGCTGCAGATAGGGCAATGGTTGCTGTTATAGACCTTTCGATTTCCAAAGATGCATTCGAAGAATATGAGGTAGAAGAGGAAAAAGAAATTGGATTAAATATGACAAACTTTCTCTCTCTACTAAAAAGAGCTAGAGGATCTGATAAAATAGGTTTAGAGTTGTTTGAAAATAGATTAATTCTTACTATATACAACGGGACCAAAAGAAGATTCACAGTTCCATTGCTTCAAATAACTAGAGAGGAAATTCCTCCTATAGAACAACTGGAATTTAAAGCCACGGTAGCTTTAAGGCCAGAAGTATTGGAAGATGCTATTAAAGATGCGAGCGTTATAACCGATGCCATAACTTTCCATGCAACTAAGGAATATTTTAGAATAAGTGCAGAAGGGGATGTTAGTCAAACCGAGTTGGAGCTAAGAGTTGGGGATGAGGGCTTAATAGACCTTCATGTTCAGGAAGAAAGTAAAGCAAAATATCCGCTAGAATATCTCGAAAAAATACTGAAAGCTGCTAAGATATCGGATGAAGTAACTCTTAAGTTTGCTCAAGATTATCCAATGAGGATTGACTTCAAGTATGAAGGGAAGGCAAGAATTTCAATGGTTGTTGCTCCTCGAGTTAGCGAGTAGTTTTCTGAAGTCTACATATTAAAACATGCTTTGCTAAACCAGTATACAATACACTTCCACAATACGGACAAGTTCCTTCAGGCTCTGGAAGCTTTTCCTTCGCCATATCATCACCACTTAAATTTTTTGCAACATTCGATAAAAATCTGACTCATGCTATCATCCAATCTCTCTTAGCCCAAAACGCTTCCTCTCCATTTTTAACTTTTTCCTTATTTTCTTCAACTTTAAATTCTTCCAGACTCTCTAAAACAATATGCTTTCTAATTTCCTCACCAACTCTCTTTAGTTCCTCGACACTTATTTCAATAGGTTTATTTTCTATCAAAGGAATTTCATTTTCAAAGTATGGATAAATCCTCAAATGTAAGTGCTCTATTTGAGATGGAAGATAGGCTATGCTAATAGCTATTGGCGAAAGTCCTTTTTTTATTGCTTCAGCAACTTTTATTGTTACTAAAAACAATCTTTTAGAGATTTCTTCATTTTCCCCTAAATTTTTAACATGTCTTTTTGGAATGACTAAAGTCATTCCCCTACTTCTCGGATGAATATCCAAAAAAGCCAGAAAGTTTTCATCTTCATAAACAATTTCGCTTTCTAACTCCTTTTTAGCTATCTTACAAAAAATGCATTCCATGATACTATTTAAGTTTAACCATTAAATTTAAAAAGAAGAAGCGTAAGAAGAGCTATAGGTGATTTTGTGCCGGACATAAAAAAACCGAGGGAAGGAAGTTTAGCGTTTTATCCTAGAAAGAGGGCTGCTAGAATTTATCCAAATATAGATACCTATCCATTTATCGATAAACCAATTCCGCTTGCGTTTGCTGGATACAAAGTTGGCATGGGTCATGTTATAGCTTTGGACAATCGAAAAAATTCTCCAACTTATGGACTTCAAATCTCCATACCCGTAACAATATTAGAGACGCCCCCGCTTAAGGTAATTGGAATTAGATTTTACGAAAAGACTAAAAGAGGAATAAAAGCGATAACGGAAATATACGCAAAGGAGCTTCCTAAAGATTTAGAAAGAAAGGTAAAGATTAAGTCAAACTACTCTGAACAAAAAATAGAGGAAATTAAAAAAATGGGTGAAAAGATTTCTAACGTTAGGATAATAGTAGCTACGCAACCAAGAAAAAGTGGAATTGGTAAGAAAAGGCCTGAACTATTTGAAATAGAGATTGGTGGAAAAAATGCTATGGAGAAAGTCGAAGCTGCCTTAGGTTTACTTGGAAAAGAGATTTCGGCTAATGAAATTTTTAAGGTAGGAGAGCTCGTAGATGTTATAGCTGTTACAAAAGGTAAGGGAACACAAGGCCCTGTTAAAAGATTTGGTGTTAAGATTCAAGGCAGAAAAGCTAAAGAGAAGAGAAGGCATGTGGGAAGCCTGGGACAAGAAAGGCCTGGAAAAGTTAGATGGACTGTTCCGATGGCAGGCCAAATGGGATTTCAAACTAGAACTGAGCTCAACAAAAGAATTTTGAAGTTTGGTGAGGGAAATGAAATAAATCCTAAAGGAGGCTTTAATAGATATGGAATTATAAAATCGAATTTCTTACTAATAGAGGGTTCGGTTCCTGGAAGCAAAAAGAGGCTGGTAATGATAAGAAAAGCTATAAGGGCAAAGGAACCACCAATGATGCCATACGATATAAAAAGGATAGAGGTTGGTTAAGATGGTGAGCGTTTTGGGAATTGACGGAAAGGAAGTAGAAAGAATTGAACTCCCTAAAGTATTCAAACAACCGGTAAGAGAAGATTTGATATTGAGGGCATTCTTGGCTATTCAAAGCCATAAAAGACAACCTTATGGTCCAAATGAGCTCTCTGGCTTAAGAACATCTGCTCATTACCATGGTAGAAGGCGATCTAGGTATACGATGATGAATAGAGAAATAGCAAGACATCAAAGATTACACGGCAATACTGTCCCTTTCATGTTTTGGAGAGCGAGAATTGCTCCGCAGACAAGAGGAGGACGCCCTGCTCATCCTCCCGTGCCAGAAAAAGATTGGTACCAAAAAATAAATAAAAAAGAAAGGATAAAAGCAATAATTTCGGCAATAGCAGCAACTTCTCTTAAAGAATTTGTAAAGGCCAGAGGACATAAAATTGATGGAGTTAAAGAGTTGCCGATAGTCGTTGATGATAGGATTGAAGAAGTTAAAAAAAGTAAAGAAATTTTGGAATTTTTGAAAAAAATTGGGTTGGAAGAGGAGTTAGAGAGAATTAAGAAGAAAAAGATTAGAGCTGGTAAAGGCAAAATGAGGGGAAGAAGATACAAGAGAAAGACTGGGATTTTATTCGTGATTAGCGAAGATAGAGGAATAAGCAAGGCTGTTAGGAACATTCCCGGATGCGAAGTGGTGAATGTTAAAGATTTATCAGTTCATCAATTGGCTCCTGGTGGAAAACCAGGCAGATTAACCATTTTTACAAAATCCGCAATATTGAAACTGGGTGAAAAATATGGATCCGTTTAAAGTACTACTATATCCTTTGGTAACTGAAAAAACGGTTGGAATGATAGAGAGAGAAAATAAAATAGTTTTTATAGTGGATAGAAAAGCGAACAAAAAGGAAATAAAGGAGGCTTTTGAAAAGCTTTTTGGGGTAAAAGTTGAAAAGATAAACACCTTGATAACTAAAGATGGTAGGAAAAAGGCTTATATAAAATTGAGAAAAGATTTCAAAGCGAGTGATGTGGCTGTTAAATTGGGTATACTATAGGGTGGGAAAATGGGAAAGCGTATAATCGCTAGAGCTAGAGGAAAGGGTGGACCTAGATATAGAGCTCCTTCTCATCGATACTTAGGAAAAGTTGAATATTACGATGGCACTGGAGAGGGAATAGTTAAGGATATCTTACATGATCCTGGAAGATCAGCTCTTGTTATGTTGGTAAAAATCGGTGGTAGAGAAATTTTGCAAATAGCTCCAGAAGGTGCGTATGTAGGTCAAGTGATAAAATACGATGGAGAAATAGCGAATGGGAACGTTGTTGAGCTAGGAAAAATACCAGAGGGAACGAAAATATTTGGAATTGAAAGTTATCCAGGCTCCGGTCCAAAATACTGCAGAGCTGCTGGGAGCTTTGCTATAGTCGTTGGAAAAAGCGAGAATAAAGTTACAATTCAATTTTCTTCTGGAAAGCAAAAAACCTTGGATGCAAGATGCAGAGCTACTATAGGGATTCCTTCTAATTCTGGAAGAACGGAGAAACCTTGGGTAAAAGCTGGTAAAAAGTACATAGCACTTCATGCAAGAGGAAAACTATTTCCTAGAACTGCAGCAGTAGTAATGAACCCTGTAGACCATCCATGGGGAGGTAAAAGAAAGAGGCCTAGACCATCTAAGTTTGTAAGCAGACATGCCCCACCTGGTGCAAAAGTTGGAAGTATTTCTCCAAAGCAGAAGAAGAAGGTTTAGCTCAGAAGAACTTTTGTAAACCAGGTTTTATTTTCTCCGTATCTATTAATACTAAGCTTTTATTTGCAGGAAAAGCAACGTTAAAAATTGGAATAGTATCTAACCAAGCAAATTTTTTTCCAAGATGAGAATGGCCATGAATTACTAAATTGGGTTTTGTTTCTAAAACAACTCTTTCCATTTCAACACTACCAAGATTCGGATAAAAAAGAGGATTCTCTCCCTCTAATGTTTTATATGTAGGAGCATAATGAGTTACCAATATCTTGAATCCCTCATAATTTCTAAATACAGACCTTACTTTCTCTACTCTCGATTTATAAATTTGCTTTATATTTGGCACATGAGATTTCTGCCATTTTGTAGGTTCATCCAAACTTCCAGTAGATCCAAAAATCAATACTTTTTCTCCCCCAATTTTCAATTCTATATATTGATCATCCAAGAACCTTATCCCACTAACCTCTTTTTTTATCATCTCTCTATATTCCTCAAACTCAGTATTTCCAAAGACTGCAACAATCTGAGCAAAAATTTTTCCAAAGAATGAATTGTATATTTTTTTGTACTCCTCAATTTCCCTCTCTACCGAATCTCTCTCCACCATATCTCCAGCAAAAATAATCAAGTCAACGTTTTCGCTAAACGATTCTAGAGATCTTAGAAACTCATGATAAAAAATTGGGGAGTGAACATCAGAACAGGCCAAAATCTTCATACATTTAATTGCATTATTTTGCTAAAAATTTAAAGCAAATTAATCAACAAAGTCCAAGTTATAAACCATAAACCAAAATATCCTATTGATGTTTCTTTTATGAAACGTTCCAAATCCATTACGCTTCTAAAGGCAAGATAAGTTGAAAAGTAGATAGCAATGGAAATGGAAAGCGCAAGGAAAAAACCATCCGAGAAAAATGAAATTATGCCTGAAAAAACTCCGAGTAGAAAAGTTATGCCTATTACCAATTTCTCAGCTACCATCACTTCTCACCAATAATTTTTCTTACAAAGAAATCTTTTATTTTCTTTTGCCATGAATCTTTTTTTAGAACTTCTGTCAGAACCCATTTTTTAACCTTTTTGTTTTCCTCTAACAACTTATTTGCTATACTTTCTACGGTTTCCCAATGAATTCTTAAATATCTTGGCGGCTCTTCCTCTGTCTGCAAAATTCTTTCGATGAATTCTCTTGTTCTCTCATCATGAGAATAACCAACTCCAAAATCAAAGTTCACCATCTTTTTAATCTCCTCTATCTCCCTATCCCTAACAACTTTAGCAACTATGGAGGCGGCAGAAACAATTGGAACGCTTTCATCTAAATAGTTTTTTACAACGAGCTTAACGTTTCTTTTATCTTCATGCAAAAACTCCCTTATCATTTTCTCAAATTTTTCACAATTTTGCTCTATAGAATCTACATATATTTTATCAGCCTCTATAACGTTTATTATTTCAGCTATCTTCATTGCCTCTAACTTATCGAGATTTATCCCTTTAGCCTTGAAAGAAGAAATTTTGCATGCGGAAACTTTAATTGCAACAACTTGCTTAGCTATAGCTTCTATTTGGTTAAACATCTCTTCTCTCTTCTTTGAAGTAAGCTCCTTCGAATCTCTAACACCAATATCCTTTAACTTTTTATAGTTCTTGCTATCTATAGAAACTCCTGCTATCACCATCGGCCCTATAACAGCCCCTCTTCCTGCCTCATCTATGCCTGCAATTATCATTCGTTCACCTTATACATATTCTTTTTGTTTCGAGTAAAATTAATATGAAGCTTGAAGAAATAGAAAATCTTGTTAGAGAAGGAAAAGATTTGGAAGATATTTTTTCCATTATTAGTTGGAAAGAATTTGAGGAAAAAATAGAAGAAATTTTTAAAACTCACGGATTTAAAACAAGGAAGAACTTTGTATTTAAAACGAGCAAAAGATTTGAGATAGATATTTTAGCGGAAAAGAGAGATTTGGTGTTTATTGTGGATTGCAAACAGTGGGGTAAGGGCAGATACAAGATAAGTTCCCTTAAAAAAGCGGCTGAGAAAAATTTGGAAAGGATGAAAGAACTTCAGAATACTTTGCTAGGTAGGAATAAAAAGATTATACCAATAATAGTAACACTTTTAGATGAGTGCTTTTATGAGCATGATGGGGTGTATATAGTTCCATTATTTAAGTTAAACAACTTCCTTCTCCAATTCTAGAAATAAAGATAAAAGGACAAAAAGCAATATTTAAAAAGGTGAAATCATGCCAGACTTTGACCTTAAAGTTGAAAATATAGTAGCTTCTATTTCCCTTGGGGTAAAAATACCTCTAACAAAATTATTGGACGAAAGCACTGAGTATGAGCCCGAACAGTTCCCGGGAGTGGTTTATAGAATGAAAGATCCAAAAGCAGCTGCCCTAATATTCAGTTCTGGTAAAATAGTTTGCACTGGCAGTAGAAGCATGGCAGAATTAAAAAAAGCTATACAGCTGATTTTCAAAAAGATTAGAAAGGCTGGCATCAGAATTCCATCAAATTATAAGGTAGAAATTCAGAATATAGTAGCCTCTGCAAAATTCAAAGAAAAGGTGAACCTAGATAAGATAGCTTTTGAATTAGAAAACACAGAATACGAGCCAGAACAGTTCCCAGGAGTAGTTTATAGAATGGAAGATCCAAAGGTCGCTTTTCTTTTTTTCAGCTCCGGGAAAATTGTTTGTACCGGCACAAGAAAGATAGAGGAAATAAAGAAGGCTATAGAGAAGGTTTATAAAGAGCTAAAAGAGATTAAAGCTCTAGAGGAGTAACTTTATATAAATTTTTCCCATTTTTCAAATTTTCGCACTTTTTAAACCAAAGTATTTAAATAGGTTTCTAAATTTCCACATGGAAAAAGATAGGCTTGTCGAGAAGTTCTTAACCTTTCTTGAAGACGTTTGTAAAGAAAAGATTTTGTTAGCTCTTGCTGAAGGTAAATCTTCGGTAGAAATAGATTTTAGAGAATTGGAAAAGTATGATGTAGAACTCGCTGATTATTTTCTTGAAAATCCAGAAGAGGTTTTGAATAATGTTGAGAGCTCCTTAGGAGAAATAGATCCATTATTAGTTGAAAAAAGGTTTCATCTGAGATTCTTTAATTTGCCAGAAGATAGAAACATAAGAATAAGGAATTTAAGAGCAGAACACATTGGCAAGCTTTTAGTGGTGGACGGAATTGTTAAAAGGGCAAGTGAAGTTAGACCAGAAGTATATGAAATAACATTTCAATGCCCATCATGTGGAGAGTTTATAGTAGTTAAACAAGAAGCAAGAGCTATAAAATCTCCAGAAGTTTGCTCAAATTGTGGAAATAAAAAGGGTTTCAAACAGATTAGTGAAAAATTTTACGATACTAGATGGATTGTAATAGAAGAACCTTTTGAAATAACTAGCGGAGAAAGACCTTCTGACTTGATAGTTTATTTAAAGGAAGATTTGGTCTCACCAAAAATGCAATATAAAACTGATCCAGGAAATAGAATTAAAGTTACCGGAATATTGAAACAATTGCCTAGGAAAGTAAAGGGCAGCATTTCAAGACAAATGGAAATTTATATGGACGCTATTCATGTTGAAAGCGTAGAGACTGAATGGGAAGAGATAGAAATTAGCGAAGAGGATGAGAAAAAAATTATAGAGCTTGCGAGAGATCCTCAGATTTATGAAAAGCTTGTTGCATCTATAGCTCCAGCAATTTATGGTTTGGATGACATTAAGTTGGCGATAGCTCTACAGCTATTTGGTGGAGAAGAGCATATTCAAAAGGATAGGTCAAGAGTAAGGGGGGAGATTCATATTTTGTTGATCGGAGATCCTTCTACTGCAAAAAGTCAACTAATGAAAGTTGCATCTACATTAATACCTAGAGCAAGATATGTTAGCGGAAAAGGAATAACTGGAGTTGGTATTACAGCAACTGTTACAAGAGATGAAGAGTTGTTTGGAGGGTGGGTTCTAGAAGCTGGTGCTTTAGTTCTATGCAACAAATCTTTATTAGCAATCGATGAATTTGAAAAAATCGATAAGCAAGATATGGCAGCCTTGCATGAAGCAATGGAGCTTGGTCAAATATCCGTTGCTAAGGCTAATATAGTAGCAACTTTGCCTGCAAGAACCTCTATATTGGCTGGCGGAAATCCTAAGTTTGGTAGATTTGATCCTTATTTACCAATAAAAGAACAAATAGAAGTTCCAGAAACGATTTTAAGCAGGTTTGATTTAAAGTTCGCCTTGAGAGATGTTCCAAACCCGGAAATAGATGAAAAAATCTTAACTCATATAATAAGAGCTAGGCATTTAGAAAGAGAAAAGGTAGAGCCACCAATTCCTCCTGAAATATTCAGAAAGTATGTAGCCTATGCTAGGAAAAATTGTCATCCAAAGTTGAGTGAAGAGGCTGCAGAGGAAATCAAGAAATTTTTCCTAGAGTTAAGAAGCAGATATGTTGAAGGTGCTCCGGTTTCTATCACATTTAGACAGTATGAAGCTCTAATAAGATTGGCGGAAGCTTCAGCAAAAGTTCAGCTAAGAGAGGAAGTAACGAAAGAAGACGCTTTGAGAGCCATTAGACTAATGAGTATTTCTTTAAGACAGTTGGGATTCGAGTTTGAGACCGGTACAATAGATATTGATAGACTAGAAGGCGCCAGAGCTACTGCCATGCAAAGAAGCAAAATTAGAACAATAATTACAATTATAGAGGAGATGGAAAAAATCCACGGAAAAGAGATACCTTTTGATGATGTTGTCAAAAAAGCTAAGGCCAGTGGAATTGAAGATATAGAAGAAATTTTGAGAAAAATGCAACAAGAGGG
>DAISZX010000002.1:0-12730 GCA_036824555.1 Candidatus Aenigmatarchaeota archaeon | reverse complement strand
ATACCAGGAATTGCTCGATGAGCTGCTAAGATTGAAAGAAGAACATAAAGAGTGCTTCCCACAACCAATGAAAGCTGTTCCACTCATTGCAATTGAGTCAAAAATAAAGAAAGCCCAAGCGGTTAATGAATTTTTAGAAGAAATGAAGAATTTGAGGGAAGAAATGCTAAATAACATAACCTCTCAAAATCTCACTAAAAAGGAGTTGGCTGAAGTGATTAGAGAGTATAATGAGAAGAGAAAAGAGCTAGTAAGAGATTTTGTTGAAAGAATTCACGAAATAAATATGGAAAGAATGGAAGAAATTAAAGAAGTTGTTGTTGCGAGACATGTAAGATGGGAAGACAGCGTTTTAGTTAATGTCACAAGAGTAACGATAAGTGTTGACAATAAGAATATAACCATAGAGCCTGGCGAGACTGTGATAATAAATGTGGAAGGAACTGTTGTAAACTCTAAGATACCAATAAGGGTAAGAAACAAAACGATAGAAGATGCTGAAACTAATCAAACGATAAAAGAAACTCCAGAAAAAGTGAGAGCTAAGATAAAGGAGCATGTAAGAGAGATGAGGTTAGAGAGGAAAGAGAATATGCCAGTTTACATAGTTTCTGCGGTGAAGCAAGGAAGATTAATAGGAATTGTTCCAATAAATGTTAATATTAACTATGAAATTTCAGCAGTCGATGGGAGCACAATAGCAATTAGTAAGCCCTGGTGGAGCTTTCTCGTTTTTGGCTGATAGACTTTTTTATCTTTTTTTACAAGAATAGTTATGGATGTATACGAAATATTGAAAGATAAAGGAATTTCTGTTGGAGACAAAATAAGAGTAGACTCATTAGAAGGAATTTTAATGCCAAGAAACGAGTTTGTAGAAAAGGATGTTATTGTTTTAAAATTGAACAATGGGTATAACGTAGGAATAAAGTTTAAAGAAGGAATGAAAGTAGAATTGGTAGAAAAGAAGGAGAACAAACTTTTAGAAAGAAGAGAAAAGAAGGAAATTGATGCTAGAAAACCAACAGTAGCAATACTAGCTTGCGGCGGAACGATAGCAAGTAGAGTAGAGTATAGAACTGGAGCAGTTTTTCCGTCCTTTTCTCCAGAAGATCTAATTGAACTTTTTCCAGAGATAGAGGAAATTGCAAATATAAGATCAAGAAAACTTTTCGATTTATTTAGCGAAGATATGCAACCAGAACATTGGAAAATCATTGCCCAAGAGGTTGCTAAAGAAATCGAGAGTGGTGTCGATGGTGTTGTACTTATGCATGGAACAGACACAATGCATTATACAAGTGCTGCCTTAAGCTTCATGCTACAAGATTTGCCAGTACCAGTAGTTTTGGTTGGAGCACAAAGAAGTAGCGATAGAGGTAGTAGTGACAACAGAATAAATTTGGTGTCAGCAGTTTTGTTTGCAGCAAAAGGAGAAATAGCTGAAGTAGTTGTTTGCATGCATGAAAATATAAGCGATGAGTATTGTGCAATTCATAGGGGCACAAGAGTCAGAAAAATGCATACTAGTAGAAGAGATGCATTCAAATCAATAAATGTACTGCCACTTGCTAGAGTAAATTATTTTGAGAAAAAGATAGAATATTTGACAGAAAATTTCAGGAAAAGAGATAAAAATAGAAGTTTTAGATTAGACATAAACATTAATCCAAATGTTGGTATTTTCTATTTCCATCCTGGGGCTAAGCCAGAAGTACTTAAAGAGATGGGCAAATACTATGAAGGCATAGTAATAGCTGCAACTGGTTTGGGGCATGTTGGAGTGAATCCTGGGAATGATAAATTGGCTAAAAGTTTTCTACCAACAATAAAAGAATTAATAGAAAGTGGTATACCAATTGTGTTTGCCCCACAAACGATATATGGTAGGCTTAATATGAACGTTTACTCGACTGGAAGAATATTAGAAAAAGCGGGAGTTATAGGAAATCTTTGCGATTGGACTATTGAAACTGCATTAGTGAAACTGATGTTCGTTTTAGGACATACAAGAGATATGAATGAAATAAAGAATTTGATGCTGAAGAATATTTCGGGAGAAATAAGCGAGAGGAGTGAATTATGAACTATAAAGAGCTGGGTTTAAAAGTTGGATTGGAAATTCACTTTCAACTGGATATAAATAAAAAACTATTTTGCAATTGCTCTTCTAGTGTGAAAGAAAAAGAGGCAATAGGAATAATAAAAAGAAAGTTGCATCCTGTAGCTAGTGAGTTAGGTGAAATAGATGTTGCTGCTCAATTTGAATATCTAAAAAATAGAACATTCTTTTACGAAATATTCAGGAACGAATGTTGCCTTGTAGAGTTAGATGAGGAGCCACCATTCAATCCAAATGAAGATGCATTAAGAATAGCGTTCCAAATTGCTAAGTTATTTAACTGCAAAATTCCAGACTATGTTTTTGTAATGAGAAAGACTGTTATAGATGGTAGCAATACTTCAGGTTTTCAAAGAACGATGATTGTTGGATTTGATGGTTACTTCGAATTCAAAGGTAATATAATTCCTATAACTCAAGTTTGTTTAGAAGAAGATGCAGCGGCGATAGATAGAGAAGAGGATGGAAATGTTTACTACAAGCTAAATAGGCTTGGAATACCGCTTGTGGAGATTGATACTGGAACTATAGAGGGTTTTGAGCCAAAAGATATAGAAGAAATAGCTTATCAGATTTTTTTAATAGCCTCTTCTACAGGAAAAATTAAGAGACATATAGGTGCTATCAGGCAGGATGTTAATGTCTCTATAAGAGGTGGTGAAAGAGTTGAAATAAAGGGGGTGCAAAGATTAGGGTTAATTTCAAAGGTTATAGAAAAAGAGGTTGAAAGGCAATTAGAATTAATACGAAAAGGAGAAAAAGTTAAGAAAGAGACGAGAGTAGCGAATGAAGATGGTTCAACCGAATTCTTGAGACCATTGCCAGGAGCAGAAAGAATGTACCCAGAAACTGATATAAAGCCAATAAAAACAGAAGATTTCATTAAAAACTTGGAAGTCCCAGAACCAATAAACAAGAGAATAGAAAGGTATGAAAAGGAATACAAACTTTCTAAAAGCTTAATAGATAGCTTGTTAAAATCTGAGTACTTTTTCTTTTTTGAAACCTTAGTAAAATCTTTTCCAAAAATTGAGCCTACCGTTATTGCAAGCATCTTATCGGCAACTCTTAAGGAGATAGAAAGAAAGGAAAAAATAGAAATTAAGCTTACTGAAAAAGAACTAATCGAATTTTTTGATGCAATGAATAGAGGTATCCTTTTCAAGGAAGCAGCCTATGATGTGCTTAAGAAAATGAATGAGGGTAAAAGGGCAGAGGAAGCGATTAAAGAGCTTGGACTAACTCCATTAACAAGAGAGGAAATTATTAAGATAATTGAAGAAACGAAGAAAGAGGTTATCGATAAGAAAAAATTAATTGGGATTGTTCTTTCTAAGGTTAGAGGAAGAGCAAACATATCTGAAGTTATAGAAATGATAAAAGATTTAGGCTAAAATTTCTACTACATCTGCAGAGTTTTTTAAGCTAGAAGAAAACCCAGGCTCTGCCCCAAAAACTATAACCTTCTTACCATATTCTTTCGCTTTTTGTATTAAAGGTAGAAAATCTGCATCTCTTGTAGCTAAGGCAATTATTTGAATTTCTTTCGTTAAAATAGCTTCCATCGCCTCAACAGCCAAAGCAACATCAACATCATTTCCCTCATCCTCTTTTCTCGCAAGGACTACTCTAGGTTCAAATCCTTCATTTATAATTGCCTCTATAAGTTTTTCTGGCGCAAACTGATTTATAAAAACCTTAGCAATTACTAACCTACCATACCTAGAAACCCTCTTCTTGAGTTCTCTCAGGTCTATAGAGAATTCCTTTCTGAGCATGTTTGGTCCATCTATGAAAAGAGCTATGTTTTCTGGTTCATACTTTGATCTTAACATTCTCACACCAGTAGCTTACTCTTGCACTTCCTGTAATTACTGTTTCCTCTTCGATGGTTAGTGCTCCGCTAAAATCGAGGAGCTCGATTCCTTCACATGGAGGGAAGTGAACAATAGTAGAAATAGCATTATCTAAAAGCTTCTCGAATCTACCTTTAAATCCTCTAAAACTAAGGCTTTGAGCAAAGACATTTGTTTGAAGCGAATTAACGCTCAACTCAAATACAACTTTATCGCTCGAAATATAGTCAATACCGTTAATCCTTATAAGGGGGGAAGTTGCTTCCACATAGATGTTTTTTCCAACAACCTTAATAATACCAAACGGTGAATACATCTCTATTTTACAGGGCAAATTAGCTAATTGTATGGACACCTTTCCCATATTTATCGGCGTCAAACATATTCCATCTACTATGAAAGTTGTATTGAGTAAATTAAATGTTTGGGGAGTTTTAATAGAGTCAATATATAAATTGAAATTTGTGAGTTTTTGAGATGAAAGAATTTTATAAAAGAGGCCGGTTATTGATGGAAAGGTGGGAAATTTTGGAGTTCTAAATAGCAATAATCCGGTTAATAAAGCTATCAAAGAAATTAACAATATTATTTTCCATTTCATAAGGTATATTACCTCTAAAGTATTTATATTTGCGGTTGAATAACTTATGAAGTATGGAAAATTTTATTTTTTTAATGCAGTCGGACATTTTCAACATTTTTTGGTTATTAATTTTTTTCTTCATGATGTTTTTCTATCCAAGATTGCTTCTATATCAATTGCTAAATAGGTTCCTTAAGACCTCACAACTCCTCGAAAACCTTAATGAAATGGGTAAAAACAAAATTATTTCCAAGATAAAAGGTGGGAAGGAGGAAGAAGCCAAAATTAAAAATTTTCTCAACTTCTTTTTAATACCACCAGTTTCTTTAGACCCATTTGGAATAGTAAAAAAGCTCGAGCACATCATTAATCAAAGCGAAGCAAAGTTCAAATATTTCGCTGAGAAAGTGGCTAAGGGTCTTAACGAGGAGGAGAGGTGGAACTTCATTTCCGCACTATCTGCTCAAATTGTTTTACATCAGCTCCACAAAATGGTGAAACATTATATTCAGTTAATAGAAAAAACAAAAAGCTACCAACTCGGCTTAATAATACAAATGCAACTCCCATTGATAGAAAAATATTCAAAGGCTTTGTATAAAGCTGTTGAAGCTATAATTGATGGCAATCCAATTGGAGATTCTGCAGGTCCGCTATTAGCGGCCTCCATGATTAGAAACAAAATTGAGGAAGTCGATGATGTTGTTTACTCTCTAGAAAAAATTGATGGGAAAAAAATCATAATAGTCAAAGCTAAGGGTCCGGGAGCAAGAGTAGGCAAGTTAGGTAGGGCTGTGGAAAAACTAATTAAGAGGTTTAGAGTAGAGAAGATTATAACTGTGGATGCTGCCCTAAAGTTAGAAAGCGAAAAAACAGGAGAAATAGCAGAAGGAATAGGAGTTGCTATAGGCGGAATAGGAGTTGAAAAAGCGATAATAGAAGAAATTGCAACTAAACAAAAGATTGCCCTAGACAGCTATTTGATAAAGATGAGTCAAGAAGAGGCTTTGTATTATATGAAAGAAGAAATTTTAGATGCTGTATTTGAAGTTAAAAAGAAAATAGAGGAGAACATTAGGGAAAGTAGAGAAAGTGTAATAATGGTTATTGGAGTTGGAAATAGTTGCGGAATACCAAACAGTAATCAACTAGATGATGTTATTGAGAAGATAAGGAAGAATTCGAAAAAGATAAAGCAGTGGGAAGAGGAAGAAAAGGCTAGAGAGAAAGAGATAGTGAGCTTTGGAATATGATTTAATCAATAAATATCTGAAAATTAATTATTACTTGATTGATATGGCAACAAGAATAATTGAGTTTGAAAAGCCAAAGCTAAGAAATCCCATATTTATAGAGGGTTTACCAGGAGTTGGAAATGTTGGAAGAGTAGCAGCTGGTTACTTAATTGAAGAATTGAAAGCTAAAAAGTTTGCAGAGCTAATATCTTCTCATTTCATGCCCATAGTGCTAATTCCACAAGGCTCTCAAGTTGAAATGATAAAAGCCGAATTCTTCTATTGGAAGGCAAAGGAGGAAAATCAAAGTGATTTAATAATAATGATTGGTGATAGTCAAAGTACTAATCCAGAAGGCCACTACGAAATAGTTGAGGAGATCTTGAAATTTTTGAAGAAGCTAAATGTTAGAGAAATATTCGCGCTAGGCGGACTAAATATAGGTGTTCCTACAGAAAAACCTAAAGTCGTTGGTGCCGTAAACGACCCTTCTCTAGAGAAAAAATACAGAAAGTACAATATAGTTTTTGAGAGCAGTCAAAGAGTTGGCTCAATAGTAGGGGCTGCCGGTCTTTTTGTTGGGCTGGCAAAATATTACGATATACCAGCCACTTGTTTACTTGGAGAAACTTCAGGCATGCCTTTCTTACCAGATCCGAAAAGTGCTGAAGCTGTTATAAAGGTGCTCTCAGAAATACTAAACTTGAAAATAGATACAAGCAGGCTACAAGAAAGAATAAAAGAAATGAAAGAGTTCATGAAGAGAGTAGAGGCAATGCAATCTCAGCTACTCCAACCGCCTGTTTCTCCAGTAGCAGAGAAGGAAAAGCTCACTTATATTGGTTAGCTTTTCTCATCTCCTCTAACTCTTTCTTAAATCTTTCCACAACTCTGGGCAAATCTTTATCTTCTACTCTAAATATTTTTGCTGCTTCCCTTAAAATCTTATATTTTTTCTTAAGCACCTCAAATTCCTCGCTCATTTCCTCAACCTTTTCCTTTCACTCTTCCAATCCTCAAATAGCTTCTTACAAGCGTCAACAACTTTCTCTTCTTCAACGTTAAGTTTCTCGGCAACCTCCTTTAATATTCTTGCCTTTTCTCTTAAATAGCTCAACGCTTTCTCTCCACTGCAAAATTCCAATCTAACTACACCATCTTGAATTCTCTTGCTTCCTAGAATAAGTATGTTACCAACATCTTTCGTAGATTTCAGCATATTATGAGTTCCGCTGCATGCTTCAACATCCTCACCAATCTTAACTATCCTAACATTTTTTTCTGGAATTGCGCCACCTTGATATATTCTAAATCCATAATTCTTCTCAGCATCCACTCTACTAATAATTTTAACCTCAATAGGCAAATCCTTATTAACAATTTCATTTGCCAATTTTTCAATCTTCTCTATCTCTTCTTCATTTAAGCTTTCAAAATGAGTCAAATCTAATCTAGCCTTATCTTCATCCACATTGCTACCAGCCTGCCAAACCCAATTACCAATTATTTGTCTGGCAGCATAATTAATTATGTGTGTTGCTACATGATGTTTAGAAATAGTTAACCTTCGTTCTCTATTAACAACGCACTTAACTGTATCTCCCTCTTTAAATCCACAATTTTTTACCTTATGTAGTATCGTTTTCCCTATCTTTATAACTTCCTCTACTTCACATCCATTGATAAATCCTTTATCACACTCTTGACCACCCTGACGAGGGAAAAAAGCAGTTTTATCTAAAATCACGTAACCATCCTTTACTCTCAAAACTTTTGCCTCGAATTCAAACATTGGTTCATAGTAAAGTGAAGCAGTTTCTATTTCTTCCACCTCTATCTCTTTGCTCTTTTGTTTAATAGATGGCGAATGTTTCTTATTTAATATATCGTAAAACTCTTTTGTTGGCTCTATTCCCAATTGTTCTGGAGAAATTCCATAAGTTTCATAGATTTTCACAAGCTCTTCAGTTGAGAGCTCCTTTCCATAGTTGGTCTCAATTATTCTTTTATTCCTCCTCTTAGATTCTTCGAACTTTTTCTCTTCCGCACCTAAAACGATTACTATTTCATTCTCACTATCCTTCAGCTCCGGAAATATTGGTTTTAGATAATCACAATGCCAAAGCGCTACCTCCTCTAGCTTTACGTTAAAACCAAATTTCTCAATTAGATTCAATGCCCTTCTCAATATAACTCTTAAGAAGTAGCCTGCACCAGCGTTGCTAGGCAAGCCACCATCCGAAATAGCAAAAGCCAAAGCTCTAGAATGATCAAGTATAGCATACATCGCTTGTACCTTTTCTATTTTCTCCATAAAATCTTTTTCATCGATTCCCAATTTCTCACTAATTTCTTTTCTCACAGATTTGAAATCAACGACATCTTCCACATTTAACTTTCCGGAAATTTTAGAATAATCTCTAAACAACTCTCTATCAATTTTAATTCCAGTCTTCTTCATAAATTTTTCAACCACGTCTCCAAAAACAGCATCATAAGCTGTTAAAGTTGCATTAGAAAACCATGCCAACCTTTCTAAACCCCATCCAACGTCAACGACCTTCATCGGTAACTCTTTTAGACCATCTTTCCAAGTGAAATACATAAAACCGGAGTTACTTAGCTCTAACCCTAGAGAAAACGTTTCGATATATGGACCTAAGGCAGAGAAATCTGGCATTGCCCACAAATCTTCCACATAAACTAGCTTTTCTTTTGGTATTTTTAGTACTTCAGTCAAAAATTTAAAATTTAGCTCTATCGTTTCGTCCTTCCAATATCCCTCTTTAGGATAATTAAACGCATGCTGCCCTGGCATTACGAAAGCTGTAAAGTGGCGGCCTGTAACACCAACGTTCAAAGTATCATTAAATCTCAAACAAACTTGGGGAACTATCAAAGGGTTTGCTGGATACTCAAAAACCATTACACCATTATCAAATCTTTGGAAATTGACAATTGAAGCAATATTGTAATAAATATCCTCTCTCCATCTCGCCAAAACCGGATATCTTGAAATTGAAGCATGTCCATTCTTTACAAAAAATTCCTCCATTCTTTTCCAAACCTCTATGTAACTCATCTTCTTCGCTATTCCATTATCTATAAAACCATAATCTTCTCCGCATTCCGGATTTGGACAATGTTCCCTTTCTTCCAAGCTCCAGAACCCTTTACCGCAATGTTGACATACCTTTCTTTTAAAGCCTTCTCTCTCGAACAAACTTACTTTCCAGTACTTTTCTGGATCCTTTTGAAAGATTTTTAGAATTTCTGTCTTAGAGGTCATTATATTTATTTAGAACAGAAGTTTTAACTTTAAATAACTTGAAGTCTGAGCAATTCTTCTCCGCTTCTAACACTCTTTCCGGGTTGATAATTTTTTCCGATTCCAATAACCATCGCTTCTCCTATCTCCACAGGAACTCTCACACTCACAAGAGATTTCATACATTCTATAATCGCCACTTCCTCTCCCCCTATCACCCTATCTCCTTTCTTCAAATCCAAAACTTCAATTATTTTTCCTGGTATCGGAGCTACTAGGGTGTATTCTTTACGAGGCTTATAACTCTCAACATCAGTCTCCTTTATCCTCTCTTTATATAAATTTCTGGGGAAATTCCTGAAAATTCTTCTTAATGTCTCCTCATTCAGATCTTCCAAATCTAATTCAGAAGCCATTTTTACTATTCTTCCTTTCTTTTAAATCCTTCAAACCTTATACTAAGCCGGAAATTTAAATTCTTCTATCAAAATTAAGACAATGGGGGCTCGTAGCTTAGCCTGGTGGAGCACCCGCCTTATATGGCAGTGCTCCTAAGAGAGCGGGGGGTCGAGGGTTCAAATCCCTCCGAGCCCATTAAATTGGTATCTGGTGAAGGCTATGAATGGTGAGGGAAAAAAGACAAATCTCACGATGATAATAATGATACTTGGCTTCGCATTAGTTTTTCTTCTAATAATTTTTGCTCTATTCTCATCCCCTCCCACTGGTAGCTCTCCTCTAAAAGGAGGTCTTGATGCGAGGTTTAATGGAAAAACTAACTTAAAATCCGGTGGCTACTTTGATTTGAATTTCAGTATTATCAATTCCTATGATGTTCTGCTCGAAAATATTAAAGTGTGGGTTGAGGCTGGGAAAATTTTCACAATCAATGCAAACCCCATTTCAAGGCCTCTTACTCTAAAAACCTATCCACATCTACCTACAAAAAGCAATATAACTTATTTTTTTAGTGGGATAAAAGTTGAAAAATTAGACGCTGAAATTAGAAACGTGCCCATTATACTAAAGATACAGTTTGTCCCTATATTTGTAAAAAACTTTACGATCAATGTGGCTAATAATAATACTTTGCACCTATATGGTGGTTTTGAAAATGTCGGAATAAAGGAAAAGAAGGAAAAGAGTCTTTCTCCTCTCTCAGTTTATTTCTCTCATAATTCAAAGGATTTCGTTTTTGAAGAGGGAAAAAGAAATTTTGCAGCATTAAAAATAATAATCGAAAACACTGGTGGTGGTAGGTGTGTAGACGATGCTAAAATAAAGGTAGAATCGAGTAGAAACCTAATTTGTTATTACAAGAATGAGAGTCTGGTTGCGCCTTTTGAAACCTCTCACAAAATCGATAAAAAGTTCGAGATTCCCTGCAATTTTACGCTATCATATCTAAGAGAAAAAGATTTCGATAGTGTATCTTCAAGCATTCAAGTATCTTGCGAGTATCTGGAAGAAAAAACATTCAGATTTAACATCATTCCGTAGTTTATTTTCCATGAACAATTTCAAAAACATCACCATCCTTAAGTTCATAATCTGCCGATAATCTCTTTTTTGTCCTCGCATCTATTCCACAAATAAATTTTTCTCCTATTTCAGAATGTATGGAAAATGCAAACTCTTTAAGACTAATTCCCTCTCTAACAAGAAAAGCATCAGGCAAAATGTTTCCTTTACTATCAGAAAGTCTATTGATATCTGCAACAGGATAAACAACTATCTGCTTTAATACTTGAAAAACTGTATAGTTCAATACGTTTTGGACTCCAGTGGATCCAAACTTTTGAAGTACCTTTTCCATTATGATATTCAATACTTTTTCTTGTTCCTTGGTTAAATTTCCCTTTACAACAAAGTTCTTTTCCCCAGGGAAGTATTCTATTAGGCCTTTGCTTGCAGCCAACCTTAAAGCAATCTCGCCTTCAGCACTAACTGGGATTATATTCTTGTACTTATTTCTCAGCCTTTCATAATTTCTCTGAGCTGAGTCCAAGTCCATTTTGTTTGCAGCTATAATGATTGGTTTAGAAATTTCCCTCAAAGTTTTTGCAAAATTCTCTAGGTCCTCTATTCCCACCAATTCCAATGCGCTTCTTATTTCTTCTACCTTCACCTCTAACCCACTTAGTTGCTTAGAGAGGATATTGACAATTTCTTCTCTTGAGAGGTTTTTTATATTTTTCTTGTATTTTTCAATTCCCCTTTCTATAACATTCAAAAACCAAGAATTTATTTCCTTTTCAACGAATTCTATGTCTTTCTCCACATCATAGTTTTCCACTGGTTTGCCTTCAGCATCTGTTTTGCCGGAGAAATCAACGACATGTATCAAAGCCTTAGTCTTTCTTATCTCATCTAAAAATCTC
Source organism: Candidatus Aenigmatarchaeota archaeon (assembly GCA_036824555.1). Classification (GTDB taxonomy): domain Archaea; phylum Aenigmatarchaeota; class Aenigmatarchaeia; order CG10238-14; family SpSt-28; genus SpSt-28. The sequence goes on along the minus strand of DAISZX010000002.1, from coordinate 1,285 downwards.
AAACCAAGCCCCCTTCCTTCATGAGCACCCGGAACTATTCCAGGCAGATCCCACAATCCAATTGGAATTAATCTAATTCCATTTACACAACTTCCCTGTCTTGGATTACACCTCAAATTAAAATCACTACAGACACATTTTTTTGAAACATAAGCTACTGCAACATTCGGCTTCAAAGTTGTAAATGGTATAGGAGAAATTTTAACGTCCTGCAAAGTCGCGGCCTTAAGAAAAGAAGACTTGCCAGCATTTGGTTTACCAACAAGACCTAATTCTATCATTATAACCAATTAACAAAGAAAAAATAAAAAAAGAAGCTAGTAAGGAAACGTTGCTGGGGGTGGAATAAGCTTCCCACTAAGTGGAATGAACACTCCACTCTTTAAACCATAAATAGCTGCCACTAGATAGATGCCCATGAAGATCGACAAAATCACTAGAGCCATTGCTATCCATATTGTTATTACATCTAACTTATGGGTTTCTTTTATTACTCTATAAGCACCTGTAATAGCTACTAGAGAGTAAAGCGTTAGGAGTAGAGAACCTAGAAGCATTGCAAATAATTCTGACCATAGGAAGAAGAGTGAAATTAATAGAGAAGAAAAGGCTAAGCCAAAGAATGGATACGTTACTGCTACCAACACTCCAGAAAAATCCTTTTTTCCGCTAATTATCGTTAATGCGAGATGAAGGAAAAACGATGCTGCAAGCGTTACAATTATTCCTGCAACGATAACTGCTGGAATTATAGCTGGATTTTTTATTATTACTGTGAATGCCACAGAGAGTATAATCCAGTTAAGCGTAAGTATCACCACTGCTTCCCTACTGTTTCTTGCTTTGGCAACCTTTGGAAGTACTGCATGTGGTGCTATCACTAGTTCCTTTAATGTTTCGAGTGTTAGCGGCATTTTTATTTTTTAATTTTCCTATTTAAATTAGCAACTGCTAAACTAAGATGATGATTTTGCCATCTCATAAATTTCTCTTACCATCTTCTCGATATTGCTTATTTTTTCATTCACAGCCTCATATTGAAACTTTAGAGCATCTATTTTTGCTATTAAGACTTCGAACTCATTTTTCCTCTCTTCCTTTTCTTTGGGCTCAATATGGGAAGCCTCTTCTCTCATTCCCAATTCTACTGGTTTGAAAATTTCAGGAACATCCGAAGTTTTGACCTCCCTCTTAAATGGATTCTTAATTCCAAACATAGCTAATTTTAGAATTTTAAAGTTAAATTTACTCTAACTTTAAAAGCGATCTATAAGCTTGATTAAGT
>DAISZX010000046.1:0-1852 GCA_036824555.1 Candidatus Aenigmatarchaeota archaeon | reverse complement strand
AATTATGCCAAAATTATTGAAAAAATCTCGAGTTAAAGTTAGAAAAGTATTGCTAGATCTATTAGCGATTATAGCTATTCCTTTGCTCCTCTCAGTCTTACACTTCTTCCTTCCAGAAAATCTGAGAGAAATGCTAGTTTTACACAAAAGCTATATAATTGGCCATGAGCTTCTTACGAACCACTTCATTCATGGTAATTTACAACACTTAGAAGGAAACATCGTATATTATCTAATATCAATTTGCTTGCTTTACTTTCCATTGCTCGCTTTCAACAAAAGAAAGCTCTTTTACACTTTATTCATTCTAAACCTAACAATATTGCCAATAATAATTTCTCTAATATGGATTCCAATCAACATAAACATATTGCCTCAACAATACGCTCAAAGAAGCTTTGGTTTTTCGGGCATAGTTTCTTCATTTCTAGGAATGGCAGTATACGCTTGGATATTGCTTTTCCATAAAACCTTAGGAATAAACACATTATTTGCTTACATTTCTTTTTCGCTAGTAATACTTGTCTCTTTTGCTTATATCTACACTCCAAGCAATTTATTGCTCATTTTATCAGCCCTCTCAATAAGCTTAATCCTATTGATATTAACTTTTAAGAGTATTGACAAAAAAGCAGAAGAAAAGCTTGTTAGAAGGATGAGATCTCCTTTGATAGTAAAGCTGTTGAAAGCTTACATTTTTGTTTTATACTTTGGGTTGTTTGCTTTTGCTTTTGAAATGTTTCCCTACAATTTTGCTGGAATAAACGTAATGGTCCACTACATTGGTTTTGTTATTGGTATTTCAACATTTTTCATAGCTTCGAACTATTTTAGAATAAACCTATAACAATCTTTTTATTTCACACGTGTGAAATAAAGAAATTCACAAAAGTAATCAAATCTCTTTTAACTTTAACACACAATTTTGATTAATGGTAAAGTTTTTAATAACCTGCGATCCTGGTTTAGAGGATATAGCAGAAATGGAAATAAAGGAGAATTTTCCAAATGCTAAGGTTTCCAAATTCTTTAATTTTCAAGGAAAGCTTTTGGTCGAGTTAGAAGGAAATTACGAGAAACTTTTTACTCTTCATTCAATCCATCACGTAATAAAACTCAAAAAGGAATTTTACCTGGAAAAACCAACAATTGAGGAAATAAAAAAAGTTCTGGAGAAAATTGATATTGAGGAATTGGAAAATGTTGAAACTTTTAGAGTGACAAGTCAAAGATATGGAAATCATGAGTTTACTTCTATTGACATGCAAAAAGTTGGAGGAGAAGTTTTTCTTGAAAAATACAAGAAGAAAGTTAGCTTGAAAAATTTTGATTTGAATATAAGGTTTGATTTGATAGGAAATTTTGGCTATGTTGGAATTCAATTAACAAAAGACTCTCTTTACAAAAGATTCAAAAAAGTTTTTCATCATACGGCTGCAATAAAAGCTACATTAGCTTATGGAATGATTAGATTGGCTAACATAAAAGATGGTGAAACATTTTTGGATCCTATGTGTGGAAGCGGAACTATTGCTTTAGAGGCTGCGAGCTTGTTTAAAAATAGAATAAAGATTTTCGCTGGAGATATTAATGAAGAGTATGTAGAAAAATCAAGAGAGAATGCTAAAGCTAATGGTTTGGATGAATTTATTGAGTTTAAGCAAATCGATGCGACTAAACTTGAAGAATATTTCACAAGCATTGACAAAATTGTTACTAATCCACCATATGGGGTTAAAATTGCAAGAAGAAAGGACTTGAAAGGATTTTATTGGAAGTTCTTGGAATCTGTTTCGAAAGTTTTGTCGAAGGAGGGAAGAGCTGTTATAATTAATTTAAGAGCGGATATGTT
>DAISZX010000012.1:0-9040 GCA_036824555.1 Candidatus Aenigmatarchaeota archaeon | reverse complement strand
GATGTTAGAAAGATGGTAGAAAGTTTGAAGAAAAGTGTTAGAATAAGGATTAAAGATGCTCCAGTTATTCAATGTCCTGTTGGAGTTGAGAGCATGAAAGATGAGGAAATAGAGGCAAATATTATTAAAATCTTGAAGTTTTTAGAAGAAAGGTTGCCTAAAGGAAGGGCAAACATAAAAAACATCATAATTAAATTAACGATGGGTAAGCCTGTCAAGGTGGAGGTTAAAAAATGAGAAAGGAGGAGAAGATTTTACTAGCCGAGGAAATTGCAAAAGAGATGAAGAGTTATAAAACTATTGGAATAGTTGATTTGTACAAAATACCAACAAAGGAGTTTAAAGAAATTAGGAAGGCGCTAAGCGAATTAGCTAGGATAAAAGTTATAAAGAAGAGTACTTTGAAGTTTGCTTCAGAAAAAGCGGGGGAAGAATTTAAAAAGCTTTTTGAATTGAACCCAAATCAGTTCGCTATCCTATTTTCAAATGAAGAACCATTCTCCCTTTTCAAGAAAATTTATGAAACGACGTCAGAAACTTATGCTAAAGAAAATGATGTTGCAGAGGAGGATATTTGGGTATATGCCGGTCCAACACAAATAAAAGCTGGCCCTTCCATAAGTGAATTCGCTAGACTGAAAATTCCCGCTGGCGTTGAAGCCGGATTTATAGCTGTGAAAAAGGATACGCAGGTTGCGAAAAGAGGGGATAAAATAAGTAAAGAGCTAGCCGCTCTTTTAAGAAAGCTAAAGATAAAGGCTAAGAAAGTTAGATTGAATGTTTTAGGTTTATTACATGATGGTGTTTTATATAAGAGCGATGCGCTGAATTTGGTTTTTGAATACCCAAAAATGCTAAAACAAGCATCTCAAAACGCTTTTAATTTGAGCGTAAATATAGGATATCCAACAAGAGAAAACATAAATATCTTAATATCAAAATGTTATTTGAACGCTAAGGCAATAGAAAATTTGGTGAAAAAATGATAGAGGTATATGCTGCATTGATGCTTCATGAAGCGAAGAAGGAGATAAACGAAGAAAATATAAAGAGAGTTTTAGAGGCTGCTGGAGCATCTATAGAGGATGCAAAAATTAAGGCTTTAGTAGCTGCTTTAGAAGGCATTAACATTGATGAAGCTTTAAAGCAAGCAATAAGCATTCAAGCCCAGCCTTCAGTTGTTGGAGAAAAGAAAGAGGAGAAGAAAGAGGAGGAAGAAGAGAAGAAGAGAGCAGAAGAAGCAGTAGCTGGACTAAGCGCTTTATTTGGTTGAATGTTTCTTTTTCACTTCTTTATCGGGTAGTAGAAATGAATGATGATGCTTTTGAGAAACAGAAGGAGGCTTTTGAAAAAAGCAAAATAGTTTTGGAATATGCTAAGAGCTTGGTTAGGCCTGACGTTAAGATTTTGGAAATAGCAGAAAAAATTGAAAAGAAGATTTTTGAGATAGGTGCCAGGCCAGCTTTTCCTGTAAATATAGGAATAAATGAAGTTGCCGCTCATTATACTCCTTCTGCAGATGATGAGAGCGTAATAAAGGAGGGTGATATGGTTAAAGTAGACATTGGCTTACACATTGATGGATACATAAGCGATAATGCCTTTACTGTTTATGTTGGAAAAAATTCTCATCCGCTGATAGAGGCTGCAAGAAAAGCTGTGGAAGAAGCAAGGAAAGTTTTGCATGAAAATGTTAAGATAAGAGAAATTTCGGAAGTGATTGAAAATACAGTAAAATCTTTTGGGTTCAACGTTATTAGAAATCTTACTGGCCATTTTTTAGATAGGTATGTAGTCCACGGTATTTCAATTCCGAATATTAAGAATGAGATAGATATCACAATACCAAAAGGGCAGGCTATCGCTATAGAGGTTTTCGTTACAAATGGATCAGGATGGGTAAAGGAAAGTTCCGAGGTTCAAATATTTCAATTTAAAGAGGATAGAGGTTCAAGAAGCAAGGAGGGGAAAATGATTATCGAGTTGGCAAAGAATAAATTCGAAGGTTTACCCTTTGCAAAGAGGTGGATAAAAGAGATTCCAAGAGCAAAATTAGAATTTGCAATAAAGGACTTGGTTGAGAGGAAATGTTTAATAGAATATCCTGTTTTGAAAGAGGAAAGCAATAGTTTGGTAGCACAGTGGGAAGAAAGCTTCATTGTTGAGTAGTCTTTTTCCCATTAGCGAAATTTAACAATGGAGTTGCAATTAGGTATCCACAATAAACGCATCTTCCATCATTAGCAAGAACAACCTTTTTCTGAATCAGTTTATCGCATCTTGGGCACTTAACCTTTGTATTAACGATTGGCATAAATCGAAATATCAAAAAAATAAATAAAGACTTCTCTTCTTCGAAATATATAAGGCAGAATTTACTTCAGAATATTATTTGCCCAATTGTAGTACTCTTCATTAACGTTTATATCAAATATTCCGATGAATGGAATTTTATATGGATGATTTTTCTTTACAAAACTTATCAAATCTTTAACTTTAGATTCAAGCGTTTTTGCTATAAGAACATGTTCGTTGTCCCTTACAATTCTTTTATTCCACAAATAAAGGCTCTTTACTGGAAAGATGTTGCAGCATGCTATCAATTTATTTTCTAAGAGCGTCCTACCGATTTTCTCAGCATCCTTTCTAGAAGGGAAAGTTATGTAAATTATTTTAAACTTTTTATTTTTTCCTGACATTTTTCATCACCAATAGATGTTTCCCGCCCCAGGGAGTCGAACCCTGAACCTCCCGGTTTCGAGCGCCTGCTTTTAAGCCTCGCGAAAGCAAGGCTCTACAGCCGGGCGCTCTGCCAATTGAGCTAGGGCGGGAATATATATTTTTTAGAATTATTTTTAATCTTATCTTACTCCAAAACTCTTTTTCTTCCTTTTTCATCAATGTAAGATACATGAGTCTTTGGTAGCTCGAGGGAAACAATCTCTACCAATGGAGAAGCAACATAACCAATGATAACCTCTTCATCCGGTCTAAGTTCGTCTATTTTCCAAACGAGATACCTCTTTTTACCGATTTTTTTCTCTTCGAACTCCATTCCAACGCTTGACTCCACGCTTAACATTGGTAAAACTTCTTCACTAACCTCAATATTTTTCATCGTAGATTTAGATTTGTTCTTCAACTTTATATAAACCTTTATTTTATTGTCGCTTATCTTCACAGTTTTTACTAAAGCCGGCTGAAAACCTCTCTTGAAGAAGTAAAACACAACCAAAATAATTAAAACCAGAATTAACCAGGTTTGCCAGAGAGAAATTTCATACTCAACTAAAACGCTTTCTGCTGGTGCTAGAGACTTGATATTCCATCTAAGAACGAAAAAACCACCTTCGTGCTTTTGCTCACTCGATGGAGTATATTCTTTTACAAAATCTTTCATAAAAATCGGTACTTTTTCTTCGATGTAAAAAGGCTCGCTAAATGTATTGCCCTCGTTTCTGACTTTTATACTAATCCTTGCAGAAAGAAAAGAATATTTAATTTGCTTCTCAGTATATTCTTGAGGCAATTTAACCACCGCCTTTACCTCGAATTTCGTTCTAGCATCGTCAACATATTCTCCTTTTAAATCTTCCAATCTAACGTAAACATCATAAATCCCAGCCTCTTGATATTTCTCAGCATAAAATTCGTGAAAAACTTCTATGTTGCTATTTGCCTCTATAAAATCTGTGATTATCTCTCTAGTCAATACTTCCCTACCATCTTTGGTTATGAAAAACAGGAGCTTGTATTTTGGCGTTATCTCATTTCTTAAATTTTGAATTCTAACAGTTATCCTAGTATTCTCTAGGGGAAATATGCTGTATTTGGATAAGTTTAGAGAAGAAATAAAAACTGGGTGTTTTCTCAAAACTGAAATTATTATTGGTTTCTCAATTCTTTGTTCTTCCGAAGAAATTATTAAACTGAATAAATGAGATGAGATTTCTCTTGCTTCCTTTGACGAAAAAATGTATAATGTTATTTTTGTAGATTGATTTGGCTCCAGTTGAACTATTTTTGGATAAACATCTATCAAAACCTTTCTTTCCGCAAAGTATGCAGTTGGCCCAACTAAGGAAACTGTGTAAGTTTGAGAGTGAGATGCTGCGTTTATTAAAGTGTAATTGATAGTTTTTATTTCACCAGCATAAACAACAATGCTTTCAGATTGAGCAAAACATATGTTCAAAAATAGAATAGGTAGAAAAAAGAAAATTGTTTCTTTCTTCATTCCATCACCATTTTTTACTTTGTCTTTTAGCTATAAATTCTCTCAACTTTTCGATTCCCTCAGTTAACAATTCGTGAAAGGTCTTAAACTCAAACTCAAATTTTTGTCCATAATACTCTAAAAAGGCAAACCTAGAATAGTCTACTTCCTTCTTTTCTGGTTCTTCAGCAGGGTAGCCAACAGTTATTATAGCTACCGGCCTTAGATAATCCGGAAGTCTCAAAATATTTTTAACGTCTTCCTCATCAAAAGCTCCGACCCAACAAGTGCCAAGACCAAGAGCAGTTGCAGCCAAAAGCATGTTTTCTATGGCTGCTGCACAATCTTCTAAAGCATAAACAAGCTCCCCTCTTTTTCCGTATCTTAAGCTTTGAATTTCTAAATCAGCGGCAACAACAATCAAAACTGGAGCTTCTTTAACATGTTCTTGCATCAAAGCAGCTCTATAAAGCATTTCTTTCGTCTTTTTGTTCTTAACCACAATAAATCTCCAATCCTGTAAATTGCCAGCAGAAGGCGCTTGAGCTGCAGCCCAAAGTAAAACACCTATTAGTTTATCATCCACATCCTTATCTTGATATTTTCTTATACTTCTTCTTTTCGCGATCGCCTCAAAAACGTCCATAATTCTATTTAATCAAACGGATTTATTCCTTTTTTTCCTTGTAGATTTCCCCTATTTTATAAGTTAAAACCGTTGGTGAGCTAAATCTACCCAAAGTTATTTTTAAAGTTGTTATCCCACGCTTAAAACATTCGTTTGGAGAAATAACTAGAGTATGTCCTTTGTCCTCTAAGCAAACGCATTCTAAAAGCCAGCTTGGAGAGATCTTTTCCTTCTGCTCTTTTTTAACCTCTTCCATTTCTTTAATTTCTCTTTAATATTTTTTAGTAGCACCGCAAGCCGGGCAAACCCAGAACTCTTCTTTTTTACCATGCATTTCAATAACTTCTCTAACCATTTTTATTTCCTCATGAGAATTTTTCCTACAGATTTCGCAAACACCATATTTCCAGCTTCTTCCACAAACTATACTACCCATCTTACTTCTCCTTTTTACTAAAACTACTGAAGAATATTAAGTAGCTACAGTTTAAAAAATTTTTCAAATTAAAAATTTTACATTGCGTTAAGAATAAAATTTATGGAGTACAAGGTTCTCTGCGAGTATTATGAAAAATTAGAAAAAGAGTCATCAAAAATAGAAAAAACCAAAATTTTGGCAAATTTATTTTCTCGATGTTCTTCAGAAGACTTGGAAAAAGTTGTCTTTCTAGTTCAAGGTATAGTTTATCCAAAATATATGCAGTTAGAATTAGGAATAGCAACACAGCTAATTATTAAATCCATGTCAAGAGCTTATGGAGTTTCTGAAGAAAAAATTGAGGATGAATTTGCTAAGCTTGGGGACTTGGGTTTGGTTGCAGAAAAGCTCTCAGTAAATAAAAAGCAAGTCACTCTTTTAAAAAAGATTCTAACAGTCGAAAAAGTATTTTCTGAGCTCAGGAAACTTCCACTTTTTTCTGGAGAAGGCTCTCAGGAGAGAAAAATTATGACCATCTATCATTTGCTACTTATGGCAGAACCAAAGGAAGCAAAATATCTTATAAGAACGATTTTAGGAGAGCTTAGAATAGGTGTGGCTGAAGGAATCATAAGAGATGCTATAGTAGAGGCATTTCTTCGTTCAAAGAGTGAAGAAGCCGTTAATGCAGTAGATTATGCCTGGTCTATTCTTTCTGATTTTTCACTAGTAGCAAAAATAGCAAAAGAAAAAGGTATAGAGGGTTTAAAAAGCGTTAAAATAGAAATTGGTAGGCCCATACAAGTGATGCTCGGAGAAAAGGCAGAAAGTATAGAGGAAGTTGTAAATGAGTTTGGAGAAGTGGCTGCAGAATGGAAGTATGATGGGATGAGGACCATCATAATGAAGAAAGGAGATAAAATATGGCTTTTTACGAGAAGACAAGAAGATGTGACCAAGCAATTTCCAGATTTAGTGGAACTCTGCAAAAAAGGAATTAAGGCTGATGAATGCGTTATGGAGGGAGAAGCTATTGCCGTCGACCCCAAAACTAATCTTCCGCTAGCATTTCAGGTTCTCTCTCAAAGAATTCACAGAAAGTATGATATAGAGAAAATGGTTGAAAAGATACCTATTCAAATTCATCTTTTCGACATAATTTACCTTAATGGAGAGATGTTGATTGAAAAACCTTTAATTGAGAGAAGAAAGATATTAGAAAGTGTTGTAGAAGTTATTCCTGGAAAATTTGAGTTGGCGAGGCAACTTATAACTAGAGACGTAAAAAAGATAGAAGAATTTTATCAAGAAGCTATTAATGCAAAGCAAGAAGGTATAATGCTAAAAGTTTTAAATTCTCCATATAGATTTGGAAGACATGTTGGTGGTTGGTATAAAATAAAGCCAACTATGGAGACCTTAGATTTAGTAATAGTTGGGGCGACTTGGGGGGAAGGAGCTAGAGCAAATTGGCTTACATCTTTCGAGCTTGCAGTAAGAGATCCTTCTACTGGAAATTTTTTCAGATGCGGAATGATGTCAACTGGATTAACGGAAGAGGAATATGAAATGATGACAGAGTTGCTTAAGCCTTTAATAATTCAACAAAAGGGAAAAGAGGTTAAAATAAGGCCGAAAATTGTTGTAGAAGTAAAATATCAGGAAATTCAAAAATCTCCGAATTACGAGTCTGGATATGCCCTAAGATTCCCAGCATTTGTTAGATTAAGAGATGATAAGGGGCCTGAAGAGGCCGACACGATAGATAGATTAATTGAGCTATATAGATCGCAAGGAAAGGCGGGATGATAAATTTTTAATTTCTCCGTTTTAAATAGGAATCTATGACAAGCATATACGAAGTGCCTCCAGATAAGCTTATCGAAAGGTTGAAAGAAGAGCTAAAAAAGATTGATGCTATAAAGCCTCCACTTTGGGCAAGTATGGTTAAAAGCGGTGCACATAGAGAGAGGCCTCCTCAACAGCCAGATTTTTGGTATATTAGAGCGGCTTCTATATTGAGAAGAATTTATATAGATGGGCCAGTTGGCGTTTCTAGGTTAAGAACCTATTATGGTGGAAGAAAGAGAAGAGGTAGAAGGCCCGCAAAAACTTATAAGGCAGGAGGATCAATTATAAGGAAAATTCTACAACAATTAGAAGCAGCTGGTCTAGTTAAAAAGGAGGATAGAAAGGGGAGAGTGTTAACACCACAAGGAAGAAGATTTGTTGATAAGATTATTGGTGAGATAAGTGGAAGGTCAGGAAGCTGAAGAAAAAAGGCAAATATTGAGAAAGATTATTTCTCCAGAAGGCAGGGAAAGGTTGGGGAGGGTTAAGTTGGTTAAGCCAGAATTGGTTTCTCAATTAGAAGATTATCTTATAAAACTCTATTTAAGTGGAAGAATTAAAAAGCCTTTAAGTGAAGAGGAAATTATTAAGTTGTTGAAATCTTTAAGCTCGAAGTGATGATAATGGGAAGAAAAAAGAAGGTTGGTACTGCTGGAAGATTTGGACCAAGATATGGGAAGAAAATTAGAGAAAAAGTTGCAGAAATAGAAAGAATACAAAAACAAAGACATATATGTCCGAATTGTAAAATGAAGTATTTGGTGAGAGAAGGCACTGGAATATGGGTATGTAGGAAATGTGGTAGTAAATTTGCTGGCCAAGCATATTATCCTCCTAGGGTGATCTGATGTATAGATGTTTAAAGTGTAGGAAAATCGTTAGCGAATTTATAGAAGGAAGAATAATGTGTCCATTTTGTGGATATAGAATTCTCGTTAAAATTAGGCCAGAAGTTGTAAAAAGGGTTCAAGCCAGATAAACTTAATATTTATTCCTTTGATAGAATATATGGAAAAAAATTTGGAGCAAGAATATCTATCGCTTCAACAGCAATTGAGAAATGTGGTAATTCAGAAAGAGGCACTAAAGATTCAAGTTGCCGAAATAGAGTCGGCTTTAAAGGAACTCGCTAACTCTAAAGAAGAAGATGTTTATAAAGTGGTTGGCAGTGTTTTGATAAAGAAGAAGAAAGCAGAAGTCGAGAAGGAGTTGGCGGAAATAAAAGAAGATTCACAAATAAAAATTAGTAGTTTAGAAAATATTGAAAAGGATTTGATTGGAAAAATTAAAAAGTTAGAGGAAAAATTGAGTAGTAAAGGTGATTGAATGGATTACAAACCTGTGCTAGAGATATTGGATAGAATAATCAATGATAGAAGTGTTCCTAGAAACATAAGAGAAGCTGTTGAGAGAGCTAAGAATGCTTTGAACTCTAAAGAAGACGAGGAGATTAAGATAAACACAGCGGTTGTTACTCTTGATGAAATATCGAACGATCCAAACATGCCTTTGTACACTAGAACTCAAATATGGAATGCTGTTAGTTTACTAGAGCAAATTCGAGCCAAAGCAAAGGAAAAGAAGAAAAAATAAATTTAAACCTTTAAGTTAAGTAAGTAATATGCCGTTTAAGAAAATTTTGGAGAGGTTAAGAAAAAAAGAGGAAACTGAAATGGAAGAAGTTGAATTGAAGGAGGAGGCTTTTAAAGAAGAAATAAAACCAAGAATAAGAATTGAGAAACTGACAAGCTATGCTGATGTTCCAAAAATACAGGAGTTCTTGAGAAACGGTGAAATAGTTTTTTTAAACATTAAAGATTTGAAGTCCTCTAACTTGAATGAACTGAAAAAAGCTGTTGATAGATTAAAAAACACTGTATCTGCTATAGATGGAGATATTGTTGGAATTGATGAGAATTATCTGCTT
>DAISZX010000045.1:0-1883 GCA_036824555.1 Candidatus Aenigmatarchaeota archaeon | reverse complement strand
CCGTCTACTATAAGCTTTACTTTGCTTCCAAGTATTAGCTTTACAAAGATCATTGATAACACTCTATTTTGCATGTAATCTCTAAGAAGCCTGTATACTCTTTTGGTTCTGCTTTTAGAGAGCACAGCTGAAGGTCGGACACCTTAGGGCACTTGAGCAATAGTACGCCACTGACTTTTGGATGTGGTAAAAGGGGGTATTATAATTCTCTGCCCGCCAAAGCTTTTTAACAAGAGGTTTTGCCCCTTCCCTAATTTCTCACCCGACGTATAATAATTATAAAGGGATATATAGGAAATGCCGGAGGTAAAAAGCAAATTAAGCAAAGCGCAAAAAGCTGCCATACTGTTAATGGCGCTCCCGCCTCAAGTAGCGGTGAAAGTTATGAAAGAACTAAGAGAGGAGGAGATACAAGAAATCCTTGTTTATGCTTCAAACTTAGAAGGAATCACTTTAAAGGACATAGATGATATAGGTAAAGAATTTATAGAAGAATACAAATCAACATCCTTCATAACCCCAGACATGGACGCGCTATTAGAATTTGCAAGAAAAGTGTTGCCTCCAGAAAAATTTGCGAAAATATACGAGTTTTTAAGCAGCTCGACCCTTATAAAAAGCTTCCAGGAACTAGAAAGAGTAGATGAACGCATCCTTGCAAATCTTTTAAGAAACGAACATCCACAAACCATAGCTGTGGTTCTCTCTCAGCTCTCCACCGGAAAATCAGCGGAGGTATTAAAGCTCTTACCGGACAGCTTAAAAGTGGAAGTAGCAAAGAGAATGGCAACCCTTGAAAATATATCCCCTGAACTGATGGGTGAGCTTATAGAGGTTATAGCAGAAGAGATTAAAAATATTGGCGTTAGCGGTATTGTGCAAAAAATGGAAGGCATTCCCCTTGTGGCTAGCATCCTCAACGTGCTGGATAAAAACGTAGCAAATAGCATTCTCTTAAAGTTGGAACAAGAGGATCCGTACTTAGCAGAAAAGATAAGAGAAAAAATGTTTACCTTTGAAGATATAAGGAAGTTAGATAACAGAGCTATAGTGGAAATATTAAAAGCTGTTGATAAGAACGTGCTTATGATAGCCCTTAAGGGTGCCCCAGAGGATATAAAGGAAAAGTTCTTGACCAATATGTCCAAGAAGGCTGCTAACATAATGAGAGAAGACATGGAAGCAATGGGACCCGTTAAAGTGAGCGAAGTAGAAAAGGCTCAAAAAGAGATAATTAAGGTAATCAAAAACTTAGCTGATCAAGGCATAATAGATTTGACCGGTGGAGAATATTATGCCTGAGTCCTTTAAGCCAATACACTCTCCTACACCTTTAGAACATTTTCAAAAAGAAAAACAGTGTGAGGAAAGCACAGACTTATTTAGAGAAATTGAGGCTATGAAAGAGAGTATGGCTTCTATGGAGAGAGAATTGCAAGAGTGCCTAAAGGCAAAAGAAGAAATAGCATTCTTAAACTCTAAATTGGAAGAGGAAAAAAACTCTTTACTTGCTGCGAACAAAGAGTTAGAAAGTTTAGTGCATGACTTGGATATTTCTAAAAAAACTTTTGAGAAGATGCTTCAAGAATTTTCAAACCATTTCTTGAAAATTGAAGAACACATAAAAAAGGATTTAAAAGAATTAGCTATAGACATAGCTAAAAGACTATACTTAACCGATAAACTCCCAAAGGAGGAGGTGGTTGTAAAGGCTTTGGAAAAAGTTCTTAACAACGATAAGATAATCGGCGGTACAGTGCGAATATTTTTGAATCCCAAGGATTACCCACTTGTAGAACAGTTGATAGCCAAATTTGTGGATAAATTAAGCAATGTAAAAATTGAGCTAATTAAGAAAGATGATATTAGCAGAGGAGATTTTT
>DAISZX010000044.1:0-1895 GCA_036824555.1 Candidatus Aenigmatarchaeota archaeon | reverse complement strand
CCAACTTCTGGCTGCCTAAGCTGGGTCGACGGAAAAATTGGGAGGGCAATAAGTTTTGATGGAGTTAATGATTGTGTATTAGTTGCGGATAGATCAAGTTTGAGAATTACTGGAGAGCTAACGATTGTGGCTTGGGCTAATGAGTTTAGAAGAATACCAATAGCGAAAGTGGTTTCAAGGAGGACTGGCAGCTACTTTTACTTCTTAGGAGTAAATAATGGTACTCCATATGGAGGAATAGGTGATGGTACTAATCGTGCAATTCTCTATTTACCTTTCTCCATACCTTTAAACGAATGGCATCATTTAGCTTTTGTTTATTTGGATGCTTTAGATAGGATGCGGTTATATTATGATGGTAGATTAGGAGCAACTACTTCAACAACATTAACCTTACCTCCAAGAGAAGGAGTAAAGCTATCAATAGGTGCCGATTTTGAGGGAACATCAAATTTTTTTAGTGGCATAGTAGATGAGGTTTTAATCTTCAATAGAGCTTTAGCTGAAGAAGAAATTAAAAAATTGTATTATCATGGCTTTGAAAATAAATTCAACATAACGATTGGTTTGTTAAATAATGGTTATGCAGATTTGGGAAACAGTTTTGTAGCAATAGTTTATTTAAAGAATGGAACAATCTTGCAATTTCCTTTAATTTTAGAAGATAGCTTAAAAAGAGGAAGTTATTTGGAAAAAACTATAACTGTAGATGGATATTATCCAAGCTATGGTTTAGTAGATAAACTAATTGTTTGTAGCAACGATTGTCAGGGAGTTTGTAGTGAAGTGATAATAAATAATCAGTGCTAAGTTTTATGAAATCTATTTCTTCAAACTTTCAACAAGAATCGTTTTTCCGCATTTACTGCATTTAAATTTTGGTCTCTTGAATTTTGTTGGATCTGATGCAAGTTTTTCCAATTCAATTTCTTTAATCTCATAAAACCCACAACAAGGACAAATGTATTCAGCTTTTGCATTTTGACCTGGCAATTTTCCAATAACAACATTTTCTCTATTTGTAAAAAATTCAAAATCACTAACTTTCAAACCTTGAGACAACCATTCTTTTAACAACTTGCTATCTTTCATTAAATTTAGTTAATCACAAACTTAAAAAGCTACACTACAGGCCTCTTTTTTGGTCTTAATGCAGTAGAGCCACAATATCTGCATTTAACTTTGCCTGCTCTAACTTTAGCTGGGTCTGCCCTAATTTTATGTTTACAAACTCTGCAAACAAAAACTCTATCGAACAATCTTTTAATTGTTTCCTGCGCAATTTTTTTGACCATGAGTTTATATTCAACTCAAAATTTAAAAGTTTGTATAATGAACTAAAAAATGTATCTAAGCTACCTTTGGACAAATAGGATGAAGTGGGTTAAAAATTATAAGAAGAGTAAAGAATGCGTTTTATGCAAGATTGCTAAAAAAGAAGAAAAGGCTATGATTTTGAAAGATGGAGAAATTTTTGTGATAATGAATAAATTTCCATACAATACTGGCCATTTATTGATTTTTCCAAAGAGACATGTTAAAGAGATTGAGAAGTTGAGAGAGGAAGAGGGTAGGGAGCTTTTCATAATATTGCAAAAATGTGTTAAGATGTTGAAAAAAGCACTCAGACCTAAAGGATTTAACATTGGTATTAACATAGGGGAAGTTGCTAGCGCTAGCATAGAACATCTTCACATTCACGTAGTCCCAAGATTTGGAGCAGACTCTGGCTTCATGGAAATTTTTGATTCAACAAAAGTTATGCCAGAACCTTTAGGAAAAACTTTTAAAAAATTGAAAAGATTTTCATATCTTTTGAAGTAGACAAAACCTTTTAAATACTTGAGCTATAAACATTAAAGTATGGCAGACAGACCAATCGATGCTTTGGACAA
>DAISZX010000043.1:0-2009 GCA_036824555.1 Candidatus Aenigmatarchaeota archaeon | reverse complement strand
CAAGCTTTAAGAAGGATGATGGAAATGTATGCGGGCGTATCTAGATTTATTCTAATTTGCGTCTCTCCAGACTCAAAAATTGTTCTACCAGAAGAAAGAGAAATAAAGATTAAAGATTTTGAGAAATATGTTGGTAGTGAAATAATTGGAGTAAATCCAAATACTTTTTGCCTTCATCCAGATACTGTAATAGCTCATATAACATTAAACCCGAAGCTACTCAAGAAGAAAGTTTTTAAGATAGTTACTGAAAGTGGTAGAGAGCTTAGAGCTACCGAAGACCATCCAATATTAACTGCTAGCGGATGGAAATTTGTTGGCGAATTGGAGAAAGGAGATTTTGTTGTAGTGTTTCCAAATCTTGAAGGCGTGGAGTTAGAAAATGATAACAGAGTTATCGTTGATGAAGAGGATTTCAAGAAGTTTTTAGTGAGGTATGAAATGAAGAGGGGTAAATTACCGCTTGGTAAGGCTAAAAAATATAAAGAGTTATTGACAGTTAATAAGGAAAGGATTAGAGATTATGTTTTGTGGTTGTACAACAAGTTTATTGTTAATAAAGAAGGTTTGACAAAGAGAGAAAAGAAAGTCTATGAAATTATTGCTTCATCTCCACTAATATCTAGGGGTGAGGTTCAAGAGAAAATTAGGTTGAGTAGGATAAGAGTTGCCCAGATTCTTAAGTCATTGGAGAGGAAAGGTTACATAAAGAGAATTGTTGATAAAAGAAATAAGAAAATACATAGGTTTATTGCTTCAGAAAGGAGACCAGTAGTAATTAGAAATATAATGGACATAAAACGTCATTTGGAAGAAACTTTCAACATTTCAATTTCTCGAACGGCGATAGTCCGCCTGATTAAAAGTGGAAAAGTTTATGGACCATCAACAAGAATAATCCAAGAGCTTAAGTCAAAGGGACTTTTACCTTTGAGGTACTCCAATCCTAAAATAGGAGCTATTGCAAGGTTAGTTGGCTTTATGTTTGGCGATGGTCATTTAGGAAAGGGTTGTCTTTTGAATTTTACTAGTAGCGAGGCTCTATTGAAAAGATTACAAGAAGATGTGATCTTTATAGGATACAAACCCCAGAAGATAAGGAGCAAAGAAATAAAAGGAAAAGATGTAAATGGAAGAAGAATTGAAGGTAAAACAACATTTTTCAACATAGGCTCAGCTGCTCTATGGAATTTGTTTTCTTATTTGGGAGTTCCTATTGGAGATAAATGTACGCAAGCTTATGAAGTTCCAGATTGGATAATGAACGGAACAAAGTTTGTGAAGAGAGAATTTTTGAGAGCATTCTTCGATGCAGAAATGTCAACTCCTATAATCAAAAACTCCACTTTTGGTGTTCTCTATTTTGTTCAACATAAAAATGAGGAGTGTTTAGAGAGTGGTATTAAGTTTATGAAGCAAATAGAAAAGCTGTTAGAAGAGTTTGGGGTAAGGGTAAGCAAGATAAGAATAGTGAATACTAAATACAAAAGAAAAAGTGGAGAAAGAATGTTTGCCTTAATAGTAACGCTTAAATCCTCTAATGAAAACATGCTCAAGTTCTTTACAAGGGTCGGTTTTTACTACGATGAAGAAAAGAGGAGGATGATGAGGATTGGTGGGGAGTATTTACGCTATAAGCAATATCTTCTTGAGAAAAGGAAACTTCTTGCAGGCAGGGTTTTGTGTTTGTTGGAGAGTGGAGAAAGTGTGGAAAGAATTGCTAGAGAGCTGGAATGTACAAGAGATTTTGTTTTGGATAGGATTGAAGGTAAAGATGTTAGATTGGCATACAAGCAAATAGAAAGATTTGAGGAGTGGAGAGAAAAAAGAGAGATAAAGGGAAGCGAATTGTTGTTGAATAGAATTGATGAAATAGAAGAAATAGAATTGGATGAAGTTATTGATATATCGTGCAAGCATTTCCATACCTTTATCTCAAACGGCTTCATTTCTCACAATTGCAACTATTCCAGCAAAATTATTGAACCAATACAATCTAGATGTGCTGT
>DAISZX010000042.1:0-2025 GCA_036824555.1 Candidatus Aenigmatarchaeota archaeon | reverse complement strand
TCAGAAAGCTTAGGATATCCACTTATTCCCGCCTCCTCAAAAATTTTCAATAGATAAGCCTGTCTTGCATTTACAACAAGCTTTCTTCCAGTTCTTTTAGCGACGTTGAAAAAGCTTAACATCCGATCCAAATCTCTTGGAGGATAATTAACAACAACTAAACCATCGGTTCTCTCTACAACCTCTTGAACTTTCTTTTCTAAATCTTCTTCGCTTTCAACATTTTCTTCGTCAATTCGAGTACCCTCACACAGAAAAATATCCAAACCTTCATCTTTCGCTTTCGAGACAAACTTTCTTGTTTTATCCCCTCTTCTACCATGAAATCTCAAATCTCCTGTATAACCAATGTTCCCATCATCACTGTAGATTATGAAAGCCAAAGCACCAGGAATAGAATGGTCTACAGGAAAGGCCTGGAATTCTACATCATTGACCTGGTATTTTTTATAAGGCTCTATGATTTGGTAGTTTCTCTCAACAATAGCATCTTTTCCAATTAACCTCTTATAGCCTTCTCTACCACGAACAAAATGAAACTTTAGACTTAAAGTTACCAAATCTGAAAGAATAGATTGAGAGGTATCCTCTATTGCTTTTAATATTAGATAAGTTTCTTTACTACAAAATATTGGAATATCCTCTCTTAAAAAGTGAATTAAGGCAGAATGGTCTGAATGTGCATGTGAAAGAAGCAAAGCATCCAAAAATTTTTCTCTAGGAGGAGTTATTCCGAGATGACCACAAAAATCCTTTCTATAAATTGGCAGCTCATTAAAACTTGGTAAAAGACCCATTTCAACCCAATCTAAAAACCCGTTTAAAGTCCTCGGCATCAAAAACTCAGAAAAGTACTTTTTTTCTTGATTAAAGCTCAACCCAAAGTCTAACATTAATCTAGTGTTTTTAAATTCTAAAAGAATTTTATTGCCACCAATTTCTCTATCGCCACCAAAAATTTTAAGCCTCACCATAAAGTTTTTATGTCTCTTAAAACTTATTTTGAATTTTTATTGAAAGTTGGTATTGTTCTTAAAAGATAGAAAGCAAATTTTATCTTAGAGCCCCGTCGTCTAGCGGTCAAGGACGCAGAAATAAGCGAAAGCCTCTGGAGCCTGAGACGGCGGTTCGAATCCGCCCGGGGCTATTTCTAATTAAAGCCACTTTTTTAATTAAATCGTAACATTTTTAAACCCTCGCTAAATATATCATATGCCCACCCTCAAGAGCGGTGCTGTAATTCTCGGTGCTTATGCAACAAAAATTAGAAAAACGCTTTTTGCACAACTTAGAGATAAATTAAGAGCTGGGGAGATTTCTAGTCAAGAAATTGCTAGAGCTGCTGGCGAGCTTAACAGAATTCTTTATACACTTTTTGTTGAAAGATTGAAATTAGAGAAGGGAGATGTTGTTAGAGTAAGTATAGATTACGAAATTTTAAATTCAAAAATAGTTTGGAATTGGGAGAAAGTTAAAATAGAGTGTTACAAGAGATTGAGTGATGAAGAAGTAATTAAAATACTTAGAGGGATTCTAACAGCAAATCTTCAAAAAGGATATGAAGTAAGGATGATCAGAGAAACTAGATTAGGGGATTTGATATTTGAGGTTATTGAAAATGGAAAAAGAGTTGGTTTATTGGTGGTCACATCTTTAAATGGGGAAGCAATCATTAGAGGAGCTATTAGGCCTAATTTAGTTATTCCAAAAACTAGAATTAAGTCAGATACAGAAATAGAAAAATACTTGAGCGAAAGAATAGGAGATGTTTTAAAGGTGGGGACCCAAGGCAGCGAAGAAGAGGTTGAAAAGATATTGGAGGAAATTTCTTCATTATAGCTTCGCAAGATTTATAAATACTAACTTCAAATAAATAATTAGGGTTCTTAGTTGCGATTTGTACTACTATATTAATAAAATTTTGTGATTCATAAGAGAAGGATAAAGGCGTCAGTCATGTCCATAATAGCCAAAGGTGTAGAGCATGAGAAGAGACGTATACTGGTTAGCATTAGTGCAGATTTT
>DAISZX010000041.1:0-2296 GCA_036824555.1 Candidatus Aenigmatarchaeota archaeon | reverse complement strand
CACTGTATCTGCTATAGATGGAGATATTGTTGGAATTGATGAGAATTATCTGCTTTTAACCCCAAGTTATGCGAGAGTACAAAGAGGTTAGATTTTTGTGTCAATAAAAGTTGAAGTTATAGAGAGAAAAAAGGACTCAATAAAATTTTCTGTTGAGGGAATTAAACCTTCCTTTGCAAATTCTTTGAGAAGAATAATGATTTCCGAAATACCTACTATGGCAATAGAGTGGGTAGACTTTAAGAAAAACGATTCTGCTTTGTATGATGAATTAATTGCCCATAGACTAGGATTGATTCCTCTAAAGTATCCTAAGGGTGCATATAAGCCGCCAGAAGAGTGTAAAGAGGCTAGCGTTAAAGACTCTCAATGTTACGCGAAACTTAAACTAAAGAAGAAAGGTCCATGTACAGTTTATTCTGGAGATCTAGAATGCGAAAATGAAGACGTTAAGCCGGTCTATGATAAAATACCTATTGTCGAGCTTTTAGAAGGTCAAGAGCTTGAATTAATTGCCTATGCGAGACTCGGATACGGAAGAGAGCATATAAAGTGGCAGGGTGCTGTTGTTGGTTATAGTATAGATGATAATGGTAGAGTTGTTTTTGAAGTAGAAAGCTGTTCGGGATTTTCACCAGAAGAAATAGTTATAACTGCAACAGAGATATTTGAAAAGAAATTGAAAGAGTTTAAACTACAGGTCTCTATGTTGAAATGAGAATTAAAGTGTCTTTATTTTGTTGGTTTATATTTGCTTATAATTTTAGTCAATTCTCCCCTCATCTTTCCTAAATTATCTCGTAGTTACATGTTTACTAAGTACCACAGTCGATAATTCAATAGAATCTATTGTAAGGATGAGCACTAACGAATTACAAGGTTGGAATGTTCCATATTCCACCATTATAAAATATTATGAAGTAATTTCTCTCAACTCTGATTCTATTCCAATTTCCTCTCTAATATGATTTCTCACTTCCATTGCTAGAGTTTGTACATTCAGATCGTTTGATCGTTTGAATGATAAAATATATCTGCTCCTTCTATTGTCGAAAATAACCTACTCTTCTTCTCATAGATATCCTTAAGAAAAACAAAAATAAAGAAATTATAGAGTAGAAGTTAAATTCAACTTATGACAGGGGCCGGGGTCGCCTAGCCTGGTCAATGGCGGCAGCGCCATTGTCGAAGCTTAAGTGCTGGCTAGGCACATAAGCTCAGATCAATGAAGAAACCTGCTGGGTTAGTCCCTACGTGGGTTCAAATCCCACCCCCGGCAAATTTTTATCTAATTATACTAATTCCTTAGCTACTAATACAGTAGAAAAATACTTGCCGGAAAAGTTACATATTATTATCCGAAAATCGGAGTCGTGGTTGTTGGACTTCAGGATAAATTATCCAAAGTAGATAAAATCGAATAGAGGAGAAAACTACGAAGCTTGTACAGACTTTTCCTTGAGTAACTTCAATGCAATTGAATTGCATAGATATTGATATAGCCGAGTAGACAATACATAGGCTTAAAGATTGGGAAAAAGCTAAAGAAGGGGATAAGGTTTATAAAATTATGGAGTAGATCATTTGTGGCTAGCGAAATCTTTTTAAATTCAAAAAGTAACAGAAAAAATGAAAAGAGCCCCGTGTATGCTCAATTCCAATTCCAAGATTTTTGAAATTACTAATTTGGGGCTCTGAGGGATGAACCACCTTCTATTCTTCCAATGGGCGGGGACCTAACCGAAGTTGAAATTTGTGACTTATGTGGTAATGAAACAGAGGATTATTCATTGATAGATGGGTTAGTCATTTGTGAGAGTTGTAAAGAAGATTTGGGACTAGAATCGCTAGAAGATAATTCATCCAATGTTTGTGCAATTTGCGGTTGGCCAATAAACAGACCAATGAGTAAAAAAGAGACGAAAGTCTTTATAAGTGGTATTAAAAGGTGGTTAGAAAAGAATGGGAAGTTGAATGAGAGCTTGAGTAGAAAGTTAAGGATATTTTCTCAAAAAGAAATTCATCTTTGTAGATATGATTTCTTCTACCTTATTAAGGATATGATAGAAGGTGAAAGCAAATCGCTTGCCAAGAAATTTGAAAGAGAAATAGCTTCAAAATACGATTTCTATGGTGGAATAGTAAGCTAATATTTTATTGACCATAAAGTTAATTATTTGCCCTGGTAGCTCAGACTGGTAGAGCACCTCACTGGTAATGAGGGGGTCGCGGGTTCAAATCCCGCCCAGGGCTTGTAAATATTTGCTCATATCCTGAGCAGCCATCTTTAAATTTT
>DAISZX010000011.1:0-10460 GCA_036824555.1 Candidatus Aenigmatarchaeota archaeon | reverse complement strand
ACTCAACTAGCTTTGCTAAAGCATTTTGAATGTAGTAAAAGATTTTTAATTTTTTCACTACCTTTGTCATATTAAGGTTTTAGCTAATTTATTAAGAAATGAGTAACGAACGTAAGAGCTCAAGAGCAATATTAGTAGAATGTAGCCTCTCCAAATGATGTTATTAAGAGGAAGTTAGATGGTGCCATAATATTAACTGCTATGGTGCTAAGATTCATATTACTCTTATTTCTCCTAAACTTGTGTTTTTTTATACAATCTTTTTCCTTGTAAACTTTTCCTATTAAGTTCTGCTTTACATCATTTCTTATCTTTAGTGTTATCTACGCTTTCTTGTTTTGGTTGTTGTAAGTGAGATACTCGCTCTTGTGATGATAATTGAGGCAATTGTTGTGATAGTTGATTATCTTGAATAGATTGGAATGATTCTGGCTTTTTTTCACTTTTATTGAATGCATTGGATAAAACGTTAGAAATTCTGGACGTAATGCTATTTAAAATTCTTTTAATTTTCTCCATCCACTTCATTCTTTCTTTTTTGTCTTCAGAATTTAAAACTCTATTTGGTATTGCCTTATTTAGCTACAAAAGCGAAGAAGAATAGTTGTTTAAAATAGATTGAATTCTCTACTAAATCATAAAAATTTACAAATGAAAGCTCTCCTCTGAATTTACTCATCAGTCTTTTATCCAAGTTCTTTAATTAATTAGGCTCTTGGATGGATTGTAAAGAGTAACTTTACGGAGGGTTGAGAATAAGAATGATAAAATAAGTTTTGTATTTTCTAGCTATTTGGACCGGCCGGGATTCGAACCCGGAGCCTCCGCTTTGCAAGAGCGGCGATCTACCATTGATCTACCGGCCCATAACTATGGATTATTTGCTTATAAGAAATTAAATTCTTACTCTCACTTAAAAGTTCTTAAAACCTTCTAGCACTTCTTTTCATAATTTCTATGTTGTCACAGGCTCTTTTAACATGACACCCTTGGCAAACCCTCTTAACGAAGTTCGGTAGTTTACTTTTGGGAGGAATCTTGTTAATAGAATAAAGTTTTTTCATTTGATTCCTTAATTTAAAAAATTCTCTCAATAGATTCTCATTTATCTCAATTTTAAGTAGAGAATTCGTTTGAAAGTAAACTATGTAAGAATATCTAACTTCTCTCCTAAAATAGCTACTAACCAAAATACTCTCACCTATTGCTTGAAGTAAATGTTCCTTTTTTATTCTTCCATTAAAAGCAGCGTATTTTATCTCAATTGGAACAATACTATCATTTCTAAACCCTATTACATCAACTGAACCTATAATTCCCTCTTTTAAAGATTCAATAGTTTTTTCCGAATAGATAGAATCAAAATTCTCATCCCTTATCAACTCTAGGAACTTTCTCAAGAAATCCTCCAAATCCTTTTTCTCCAACTGAACCATTCCTTCATATTCCTTTAAAGCATGCTCGCTAGCTTTAGCTATTAAAAAATTCTCATCTTTTTCTTTCTGCATATTCTCTATCAATAATTTTATTGCCAAATGTACGGCTTCTCCATCCCATGTCTTCCCAACTTTTTCCTTCTCTTGTTTTGAAAGCACGATCTTCTCAAGCCATAATCTTCTAGGACATTGATAAAATTTAGCTATTTCCAATGGTGTAACAAAAACTTTTTTTATCCTCTTGACTCTTTCTTCTATTCTCTTTTTACAATCTTCTATAACATCCTGCGAAATACTTCCTACCTTTATTATACCTTTAGAACTTTCTATCACTTTCTTAGCCGATAGCTGCTGCAAAACTAAAAACAAGTAATCGGATGAATTCACCCCATTTTCAAAGCAAAATTTCAAAAGCTCATCAACTCTTAATTCTTTACCCTCGTTTTTTCTTAAAATGTCAAATATTTTATCGAGTATGCTTTCTTCAAATTCTATACCAAATCTCATTCAACCACCAATTAATTTTATTGCTTCTTCCTTGTCCACTTCAACCTTTCTCTTTTTCTACCCATAAAGTAGTATCTTTCGCATTTTCTAGAACAAAAGTAAAGTATCTCTCCGCTATTTTTAACGAAAATCTTTCCAGTACCCAATTTTATTTCTGAATTGCAAAAAACACATTTCATGAAAAACTACCTTTGTTCTAACTTCATTGCAACTTCCATCTCAATTTCTCTGAGCATTAGAATGTCTCCAACCCTTACCGGACCGACCACATTTCTTATCAAAATTTTTCCTGCCTCTGGCCCTTCTATAAGCCTGCATCTAACTTGCCTGACTCCTTTGACCCCAGAAGCCCCCAAAACTTCTATAACCTCTGCTGCATAAGCATCTTTCATCTAAATCACTTCTTTATTTTTTTAACCTCCCTAATGATTTCTTCAAGCATTTTAGAATATTCGCCAGCATCTATTATTGCAACTGTAGCTGCTTGAACCTCTATTCCAGAAGCTTTTCCCAGCTCAAGCTTAGATGGAACATAAGTGTAGGGAACGCCTTTTTCTTCACAAAGATGAGGCAAATGCATAACGATTTCTTCCGGCTCGACATCCATTGCAATAACAACAAGCTTGGCCTTTCCCCTATCCACAGCTTTTGTAACTTCATTAGTACCTCTTCTAATCATTTTTTCCTCTAATTTTTTTCCTTCCTTCTTTGCAGCTTCCTCTCTAGCCTTTTGAGTAGTAGCGACCATTTCCACGAGCTTCAGAGTTTTATTAATCAATTCTTGAGGCGGTTCAAACTTCACGTAAGCTTTCATCCTTCATCCCCCCAATTCAACATTCAATAATTTGTTTGAATCCTTTTAAAGTTTATTTTAAGGAGAATCATCTATGAGCAAAATAAAATGTCATGCTTTTTTTATCATCTAATCTACAAAATCCAACCCTATAAAACTGAACTATTTCTCCCTCCTTTAATTCTTTAACACTTTCTTCAGCTATTGCCTCTTTTTCAACCCCGTTCGGCATCACAATTTTTATTCTAGTGTTTGGAACTGAAACCCAATGGATCTTTGGAGTTTCTTCTAAAACTTCTTTGCTCACAAAACTCGACTCTTCGCCCAAATTTATAGTAAACATTCCTATTAGAACAACATTTTTACCATTCAATCTTTCAAAATCCTCTTTTTCTATATATATAAAACTCGGATCTAATGGTATCTCTCTAGTTCCTCTTTCTGGAAAATCTGGATGATACCTTATAGAAATTTTATTTAAGTTATAGTTAAGTTTTATCCTAATAGGATTTAAAACCGCAAAATACCTATTAGCAATTTTATCTACTATTTTTCTGTTTTCAGCATACAAAATTTCTATTGGCATCGTAATATCAGCTTCGCTTAAACCAAGCTTCAAAATAAAATTCCTTATTGCTTCTGGTTGAAATCCCCTCTTCCTTAAAGATTGTAAACTCCACGTTCTAGGATCATCCCAACCTTTAATCTCTCCCCTCTCGATCAACTTTTTCGTTTTAGATTTGCTAAGCTTTGCCCCCTCTTCCTTTAATCTTAGCAATCCATAATGAATGAACTTCGCCTTCCTCCACCCAAATATATCCCAAATATAATCTTGCATCATATCTTCTATAACGAGCTCCTTTCCTCTCAAAATATGAGTTGTGCCTATCAAATAATCATCTATAGCCCAGGAAAATTCCAACATTGGCCAAACTCTATATTTTCTTCCTACTCTAGGATGTTCTCTTTCAGATATTCTCAATAAAACCCTATCCCTAAATGCGGGATTCGGATGTTTCATATCTGTTTTTAATCTAACTACCGCCTTTCCTTCTGCTATCGTACCGTCTAACATTCTTTTGAATAAGTCTAAATTTTCTTCAACACTTCTTTTTCTACATGCACACTCTACTCCAAGCCTTCTGTTTTTTTGAATCTCTTCTTTACTACAAGTACAAACATAGGCTTTTTCCATTTTAATCAGCTCTTCAGCATACTTATAGTAAATCTCTAGCCTATCAGACTTATAAAAAACCTCATCATACTTTACACCCAACCAATCTAACCCATCCTTTATCAACCAATACGCATCCTTATCTATCGGTTTCTCCTCGCTTCCAATAGTGTCATCATAAAACAAAATGAGCTTTCCATTATACTTTCTGACGTAATACTCATTAAGCAACACCATTCTAGCATTCCCTATATGAAGTGGGCCAGAGGGAAACGGAGCTAATCTCATAACCACTTTTCCATACTCGGCATCAGGTAATTCCGGCAAAATTTCCTTTTTCTCTTCTTTTTTAAACTCAGATATATTTAGCTCTAAAATTTTCTTTTCTATTTCCTCCCTACTTAGCAAATTCACTTCATTAACAACTTCTTTAACAATTCCAATCAAATTTTTAATATCTTTTTTAACATCAGGAAACTCAGCAATAACTCTCTTTATAACTGCATCCTCTTTCGCTTTTCCATGTTCATTAGCATTAAGCAAAGCATATTTGTAAGCAACTTCTCTTAAATTCATTAAGATTTTTAATCAACGAAGATTTAAATAACCCAATAAAAAGTTCTTATATGAAAAGCGATAGACCGCTAAGCTACTTTTTGCACGTAAAGCCAACCAAAATTCTCATCTCTTTAAGGTCTGGTCCAAAGTATGTTACTATGATTGCGAAAGAGGTTGATATGACCTATTCTCATACAATAAAATTGTTGGATATTTTCAACGAAATTGGTTTGGTTGAGTTTGAGGAAAAAGGAAGAATAAAAATGGTCAAGCTTACTGCAGCTGGAGAAGAAATAGCTCGTATATTTGATACTCTTTTGTCAAAACTGTCAAAACTAAGAAAGATGCAATGAGTTTACGTTATTATAGTTACGGCATGCATTCCCTTAGAATACCATTCTCTCAATTGATCTTCCGTATACAACTCGTATTCCTGAGATAAGTATCTTGCATGTCCTATCAACCTATCTACTATAGGCGCGGGTACGCCGGCGGAAATTAGTTGTGTTTTAAACCATTTTCTAAGGCAATGCGCATGCAAAGTATATCTTTTACCGACTTTTTTTGAGTATTTTCTAAACACGCCCTCTAATAAATATTGAATATTTTGGTAACTCATCGGCTTTCCATCTTCTCTCGCTATAACTGGGGAATTCTCGTTCAATTCTTCTCCAAGACTTTTTCTTCTATTTAAATACTCTTCCAAAAAATTTCTCGCCTCAATACTAATAAAAGTTATTCTCGATTTTCTCTCCTTAGCACCTATTCCTCTTATCCTAATAGTTGGAATATCTTTCGAGAAATCGATATCTCCAACCTTCAATTTATGTAGCTCACCAATTCTCATTCCTGACGATGCTAACATCGTTATTATAACTTTCATTCTCAAGTCAACTTCCAAAACAATTTTTTTTAAGTCTTCCTTACTAGGCAAAACGTCTTCATGAACATTAAATATTCTCAGAGGAATTTCTACATCAACCTTCAAGTTATTAGCAGAAAAAAACTTTTTCAAAGAAGAAACCCAGGCAGCTATAGACTTGGGAGCCAAGTTCTTACTCGCCAAATAGACAGCAAAATCTTTAACAACCTCATTCTGATTTTGTTTTTGTCTAACTTCTTCTACAAAAGAATCCAAATCCTTTATTTGTCTATACTCAACAAACTTCGCTATTCCCTTCAAATAGGTCTTTTTAGTATTCTCGCTCCTCGTTAACAAACCAAGCTCTCCAATCATTTTTCTTATACTTTCAAAATTCTCTAGCTCCTTAATCTTCATTAATTATAGATGCTACTTTATTTTTTAACCTTGATTGCTTTTGCTGGACACATATTAGCAATTTCCTTTATTTTCTCAAGCGGGGCGCCGTTTTCATTTTTCACTCTAGACTTTCCATCGCTATCCATCTCGAAAACCTGTGGCAACATTGATGCGCATAAACTACAACCAATGCAAAGCTTTTCGTCAACAGTTACCTTTGGCATAGCTAATATTCTACTTTCTGCTTATAAATCAATACTTTATAACCTTCTTTATCACTTCCGGAATAAATTCAATCAAATCAGTCGGTAGTACTCCTTCGCTGAACTTTCTAGAAGCCAACTCCCCAGCCTTTCCATTAACAAATGCTGCAGCACAAGCTGCAGTATAACCATCTATCTTTCTCGCTAAATAAGCAGCTAAAATACCGGCCAAAGTATTTCCAAATCCGGCTTTTGTCATGGTAGTACATCCTGTAGCATTTAAAGCTACTCTTTCCCCATCAGAAATGACGTCTATATGACCCTTTAAAACCACAGTCACTGAATACTCTTTTGCAAAATTTTTAACGGCAGTTATTCTTTCTTTTAAATCAGTTCCGACCTTTCTTCCACTTAAAACAAAAAATTCGTAAGAATGTGGAGTTAAAATAAAGTTTTTTCCTTTTAATTCTTCTTTATATCTTGCAAACGCATAAATAGCATCGTCATCTATAACAACTGGCTTTTCAATTCTTTTAAGATATTCATAAATAGCCTCTAAAACTTTTTCATCTCTTGTTAACCCACCACCTATTTCAATAGCATCTTTTCCGTTAGATATTTTAAGTAACTCCTCTACTATATCAATACATAAAAAATCTCCCTTCAAAGGATAAACCATCAGGTTTGGCGAATAGCTTGCAATTATTTTTGAGGGCTCTTCAGGAGCTGCTATCGTAACCCAATCGACTCCAGCCCTATAAGCGGCTAAAGCTACAAGAATGGGAGTTGTTGGATAAATTTTGCTTCCTCCCACAACTAACAAACTTCCAAAATTGTGCTTTCTAACCCAATCATCTCTCTTCCTATAAATCTTTTTCAGTATACTCCAATCAACTTTTTCCATAGCAAATCTTTTATTCTTTTCTAAAAATCTTTTTAAACTTTTTCTTTTGAAAGACAAAATAAATTAAAGTGATGACCATGATAAACGTTGCAGTTCACGGAATAGGAACAATAGGAAAAAGAATTGCTCATGCAGTAAAGCTGCAGAAAGATATGAAGCTAAAAGCAATAGTAGGATATTCTCCAGATTCGACAATAAAAACAGTTTTGGAGCCATATGGCCCACTTTATGGAACAGACCTCTATGCAACCAACGAAGAATCTTTAAAAAAGTTTAGGGATGCAAAAATGATTGTAAATGGTACGCTAGAGGATCTCTTAAGAAGCGGAGAAATAGATGTTATAGTAGATGCCACACCAGAAGGTTGTGGAAAGGAGTATAGAGACAAATATTACTCAAAATACAACGTAAAAGCAATATTTCAGGGTGGAGAAGAAGCGAGCGTTGCAGAAATTACTTTTAATGCAGTAGTCAATTATGAAAAGGCGATTGGAAAAAAATTTGTAAGAGTTCCGAGTTGTAATACTACAGGATTGATAAGAACTTTAAGCGCTATTGAAAAGTTTGGATTAGCTTATGTTTTTGTTGCTGTAGTAAGAAGAGCTGCTGATCCGCACGAGCACAAAAAGGGACCAATAAATGCTATTGAGTTTGAGGAAGTTCCTTCTCACCATGGAGAAGACGTAAAGACAGTAATGTCAAACCTTAACATTTTTACAATGGCAGTTAAGGTTCCTACAACCTTAGCTCATACTCACATGGTAGAAGCTACACTAGTAAAAAGAGTTAGCAAGGAAGAAATAATAAGGGCTTTCGAGGAGCAAACAAGAGTTATCCTGCTTGATATGAAGGAATATCCATCAACTTCGAAAATTATAGAAAAATTCAGAGATTACTGTAGGGCTAGGAACGATATGTACGAAGTAGTCATCTTGAGAGACAGCATAAGCGTAGAGGGTAGCAAAGTAAGATGGATGCAAGTCGTCCATCAGGAAGCTGATGTCATTCCTGAAAACATAGATGCAATAAGGGCGATAACTGGAGTTGAAAAAGATAAGTGGAAAAGTATAGAGATGACGAATAAAAGTTTGGGGATTCTAAAATAGCCTCCTTTTTTCTTTTTTAGTTTTCTAGTTCTTATATGGGCCCGTAGCCTAGCAAGGATAAGGCGCCGGGCTTCGGAATTAGAGGGTACCCGGAGGTCGTGGGTTCAAATCCCACCGGGCCCATGGGTAGTAAGAAATGAGTAAGAGAAACTTCAACAAAAATTGTTGGCCTTGTTATAATTGCTAAATTGATCATACTATTAACGATAAACAAAATACGCTAATGCTTTAATTAATTCCATTTTTACTAGGAAAAACGATGAAGCTTAAAAAATTTTTGGTAAACTTTTTAACTCGAGCTGGCACTCCCTAAAATACTTCTAGCCTTTAATGGCTCAAATATATTTGTTCTTAAATTCTCTCTCATCCCAAAAATTCACTTCCCTTTCTCCCTCTTTCTCTCCTTACTTTTCTCCTTAGGCTCTACTTTCTCTTCATCTTCAACCTTCAACTGCCTTTTTAGCTCAGCCGCTGACGGTAATTTTAACCCGAACTTTTCAATTAGACCACTCTTTTTCCATGCTTCTAACAACTCTTCATCGCTAGCATCTTCCTTTATTTCTAGCTTATACTGCAGTGGCTGAAGATGAATAACGTTTGCTCTCCTTCTCTTAACACCAGTCAAAACCTTAGGTCCGCTAACAAAAACAAAGTTTTCATCTATTTTTTTAACAACAACACAATACTTTCCCCTTTCCTTACCAACTGTTTTGACACAAACCTGGCCAATCTCCATTTTATTTCACCCCCGAGAATTTACTCATAACTATTCCTATAACAATGCATAAAATTAAATAAAATTGTATTAAACTAATTTTACTAAAAATTGGAAGTGGAACTTTAATGTAATATCCAGAATAGTGGAAAGAAACCCAAGATAGGAGAATTCCACCAATAAAAATCGAAAGGAACATTATTTTTAAATTTTCTTTCATAAGCCTCGCATTGAGCTTTAGCACTTCCCTCCATATTTTATTCAACTCTTCTTGATCACTATCCTTCACTCTCATTAGTTTTTCCATCATTTTCTCCATCCTTATTTTTACCTCCCTTATTCCATTTTTATTAAAAAGCATTCTTTGATACAATAACAAAATAAAGGAGAAAGTAAAAGAGAGAATAAGTAAGGAAATTAAAGGATGTATATTTAACAAAGGCAGAAGAAATATATCAGCTACTCTTGCCAAGTATGAAGTTATCATCTAACCACCTAGCAATTTTTTGATGTAGCCAGGCATTTCCTCCATGTCTTCACTTTTAATTAATTCAAAATAGTTATAAATTATCATTACACTCAACAATAGACCCATTCCACCGCCGATAACTCCGAATAGCTCTCCGATAATCGCTAAAATGCCAACGATTAATCCGCCCAGCACTGAGAGTGGTGGAATGTACTTGTTTAGAACGGACTCTATAACCCTTGAATCTCTTCTGTAACCAGGTATTTGCATTCCTATTATTGTCAGTTGTTCTGCTAAAGATTTTGCGTTCATTCCACTCGTTTCAACCCATATGACGGAAAATACTATTGCTAGTAGTATCATAATTATGGAATGAACCACAATTCTTATCACCTCTTCTACTCCAAACCCTTCACTAATTAAGGAAATTATGTTTCTTGGAGATGAAATATAGTATGCAAACCCACTTACAGCATTTCCATTCACATCAAAGCATCCAAAAGGACCACACATTTCTCCATTCACACTCCTTAGACCAACGCGAGAAATTAGCTGCAAGTTGGTAAGAAACGCCCAAGCAAAAATTATTGGGATGTTGCTAGTATACAAGAGCTTCAAACTCCAGGGTCTTCCAAATCCTCTAAAAGCGGAAAATGCCAACGGAATATCAACACTAATTCCTTGAACAAAGACAACTAGCAAGAAAACCAAGCCTGTAAAAATTATAGGAAGTAATGCTAGAAGAGCATTATTTGGATTATTATTGTAAAAGTTTATTAACATCTGCCAAAACAGACCGGCAGGTAAGTTAGTGGGTGATGGTATACATAAGGAAAGATTGAAAATCGAGCAAGCGGGTGGAAAAGGAGAGAATATCCTAACAAAAATTTGGGTAGAAATTCCAGCAGCTATAAACAAGCTTATACCAGAACCCAACCCCCATTTGCTTACGGCGTCATCCATCAATATAACTAAAAATCCTCCCAAGGCAATTTGGAATACGACCAAAGGTAAAAGAATTGAAGTAGTGGTTAGTGGACCAAACATAACATATGCTATTGCTTCTAAACCACAAAAAACCACAGCCAAAACCTTTTCCCACCTTTGAAACTTTTTTCTTCCTTCAGGCTTAGTTGTGTCTAGATTTATAATTTTAGATCCAACTAACAATTGTAGTATTATACCGGCAGTAACTATAGGACCTATTCCAAGAGTTAGTAAGCTTCCGAATCTTGCTCCCAGTAAGTGTTGCAAGGTTATAAAGTATTGAGCTTCTGGTGTTAATCTCAATCCAACTACTGGAACGTAGGAGAGGAAAATGTATAAAATTAGAA
>DAISZX010000040.1:0-2442 GCA_036824555.1 Candidatus Aenigmatarchaeota archaeon | reverse complement strand
AGATCAATTTTAGGCCCATATGCTAAAATACTTGGAGCCTCTGCCTTGGTTGCAAGTTTGGCTACTGCTGGAGAATTTTTGTCGAATATTTCCAGATTTATAAGCGGTTTGATAGCAACAAGATTAAAGTCAAGCAAAGTTTATTGGTCATTAACGATTTTAGGCTATGTTATAAATTTAGTTGCAATTCCTCTTCTAGCTTTTGCTGGAAATTGGTTCATAGCAATTCTTTTAATTTTCCTTGAAAGAATAGGCAAAGGTTTGAGAGCACCCGTAAGAGATGTGATTTTGTCAGAGGTTACAGAAAAAATGGGAAGAGGAAAAGCTTTTGGCTTACACGAGACTTTAGACCAAATAGGAGCGGTAGCCGGACCGCTGATAGTTTCTGCTTCTCTCCTCATTACAAACTCAAACTATCAAATAACTTTTCTAATATTAGCAATTCCGGCCACTCTAGCTATATTCTTTTTGTTTAGTGCATATCTTGAATATCCTAGAGTTAAAGCAGTAGAAATAAAGGTTGATAAAAAAATAGCTGAAGGAAAAGATATTGAAAAAATTTTTTGGTTGTATTCATTTTCTATGTTTTTTGTCTCTCTAGGTTTCATTTCCTGGATTAACTTTTCTTACATTCTAAAAGCAGGCAACGCTTTTCCAGATTATTTAATTGCAACTTTCTATTTGGCTGCGATGCTAGCAGATGCACTGCTAGCATTTCCTCTAGGATTAATGTATGATAAATTTGGCTTAGTGAGCTTACTTTTCGCTCCAATTTTTTCAATCCTAATAATTCCGTTTCTCTTTTCTCAAGATTTCATCTCAATAATTATAGCAAGCGTTCTTTGGGGGGCTGTGATGGCAATATACGAAAGTAATGCAAGGGCAGCCATTGCAGATATTTTGCCGGGAAATAAAAGAGCATTTGGATATGGAGCTTTTAGTTTAACATTTGGAATTGCATGGATGTTGGGTTCTATAATTATTGGCTATCTATATGAAAACTCCCCTTCGCTAATCATACTCTTCGTTCTAATATCAGAATTAGTGGCTCTGCTTCTTTTATTAAATGTTGTAAAAAGCTTTAGAAAGAAAAGATAAGTTCACCACCTCAATTTATCGCCAATCTTAACTTTTAATTTAAAAGGTGTTTCTAAAACGTACTTACATTTTTTTCTTGGAACATAAATCCTCCAAGTTTTTGGATTTAAGGCTATTGGCTTTCCAATCTTTATATCAACCACCTTTTTGTTCTTATCGATAAAAATAATTTTAATTGGATATCTTACCAAAAACATCCAGAAAGACCACTTTGATTCATACGGCATAATAAATAACAAATTTTTCTTTTTAGAAAAACTCAATCCAATAAATCTTTTCCAAAAATTATCAGCTATTTCTGCTTTAATCTCCTTGCCACCAATTCGAATTCTTATCATCTAATTTATGAAAATCCGTAAATTTAAGTAAAAACTTAAATTTCGCTTTAAGAAAAAATTTTAATGTCAGTTTCAAATTTTAGGCAAACACTTCTATATAAAGTTTTCGAGAGCAATTATTGCAAGATAGTTTTTGCTTTAGGCTTAGTAATTTCATATCTGTTGATTCCTAAAGCGGTTTTCGAGTCACAATATCTCTATTTAGCAATAATATACATGACTCTTTTTAGCACAATTTTGACATGCGTAATAAGAACAATTAAAGAAAGAATTAAGCAGGCGAGGATGTATGAAAAATCATTAATTGGCATCATAGCATCTGGAATAGGCTTAGCAACTTTGCAAGTATGTACATTAAGCATGTCTTGCTCTGTTTCTCTTGGTCTAAGCATACTTTATTTGATATTTCCCCAATTCTTCATTTCATTTTTAACAAAGTACAGCCAATACATCCTAGTAATATCCATAATATTTCAGGCAATTGCGATTTATTTGATGGGCTG
Organism: Candidatus Aenigmatarchaeota archaeon; assembly: GCA_036824555.1. Taxonomy (GTDB): domain Archaea; phylum Aenigmatarchaeota; class Aenigmatarchaeia; order CG10238-14; family SpSt-28; genus SpSt-28. The sequence continues at coordinate 503 of DAISZX010000040.1, read as the reverse complement.
CTTTAAAACGGTGTTTAGTCAGCAGAAAAACAAAAAACGAAGTATAAAAACTGTTATCTAAAAAACATCTCCGGTTTTTCAGTATGTATTGGAATGAGTTTTCTCGGAGCGATTTCATTCACCATCTCTTTAAGTTCTAAACCACTTGCATGACCGGAAGCATGAATTTGGTGCATTGGTAAATTAAAATGTTTAAGCCAATTTCTAACTCTATTTTCCTCTATAATCATGTCATCATCAAAAGGCTCAGTTTTTGATCTGATGTAAACACCGTTTTTCGGCTTTATGTCAATAAGTTCTTGCAATTCAAAATTATCGCATCTAAAAATGAATTCCTCTTGCCTATTTCTTATATCTTCAGCTGTTACCATATTGTCTAAATCTAGAAACACTCTTTCCCATTTTTCATAATCAGTCTCTAAAAACTTTCTATCAACTTTAGAACTACTAACCCATCCTATATCCTCAAAATGGTAAAAATACTCTTTACCTAAAACTCCCCA
>DAISZX010000039.1:0-2474 GCA_036824555.1 Candidatus Aenigmatarchaeota archaeon | reverse complement strand
TTTAAGGCTTTAGACGATAAACACGTTGAAGAATTTGTTAGAAGAATTGTTGAAGGAGAAAAATTGAAAATAACGGAAGATGGAATAAAAGCTGTTGTTAGAATTGCTGAAGGAGATTTGAGAAGAACAGCTAACATATTACAAATAGCTTCAGCTCTTGGAGAAAAAATAACAGAAGATGTTGTTTACGAAGCGGCCTCTTTAGCTAAGCCGCAAGAAGTTAAACAAATGCTTGAATTAGCTTTAAGCGGAAAATTCTTGGAAGCGAGAAAGATGTTAGAAGAGATGATTATCAAGAAAGGTTTAGCCGGAAGCGATATAGTTGCTGAAATCCATAGGCAAATACCTTCTTTAAATATTGATGATAAAGCGAAAGTTGAGTTAATAGAAAAATGTGGGGAAATTGATTTTAGAATTTCTGAAGGAGCAAACGAGCTAATACAGCTTGAAAGCTTGCTTGCTAGCTTTTTGTTGTATTCGCAAACTAAAGGAAAGAAGTAAGTATGTTTACGATAAAATATAGACCAAAGAGTTTAAAAGATTTTGTAGACCAAAAAGAAGCTTTAGCTAAGTTTTTAGAATGGTACAAAAATTGGAAGCCAGGTTCTAAAGCAGCATTGTTGTACGGTAAACCAGGAACAGGAAAAACTTGCTTGGTAGAGGCTTTTGCTAATGATAAGAATTTGGAATTGATTCAGATGAATGCTAGCGACGTTAGGGGAAAAAAACAAATAGAGGAAGTTTTTGGTCACGCTTCTGCGGTTGCTAGCTTTTTCAAAAAAGGAAGAATTTTTTTGATTGATGAAGTTGATGGTATTTCTGGAAAAGAAGATTTTGGAGGAATCCAGGCAATAATTGAGATAATTAAAAAAAGCAAACATCCTGTTGTGTTAACTGCAAATGACCCTTATGACCAGAAATTAAGGCCTTTGAGAGAATATTGCGAATTAATCCCTTTTGGAGATATATCTGTTTGGGACATTGAAAAAAAACTAAAGGAGATTTGCGAGAAGGAAGGGATAGAGTATGATAAAGAAGTTTTGAATCAATTGGCAAAGAGAAGTGAGGGAGATTTGAGAGCTGCTATAAACGATTTAGAAACTATTTCAAGGGGAAAGAAGAAAATAACTTTAAAAGATTTAGAAGTTCTTGGCTATAGAGAAAGAGAAAGAGACATGTTTGAAGCTCTGAAAATATTGTTTAAAACAACATCTTTTACAGGAGCAAGGCTAAGCGTAGCTAATGTTGATTTAGAACCAGAAAATATAATGTGGTGGATAGAGGAAAATATTCCAAATGAGTATGAAAAGTCAGAAGAAATTGTAAAAGCTTACGAAGCCTTGGCAAAGGCAGATTTGTTCAGAGCTAGAATAATTAGTAGAAATTATTGGAAGCTTATGAGATATATGAACGATTTAATGACGGCTGGTGTGTCTTTAGCTAAAAATGATGTTTACAAAAAATTTACAAAATATCAATTTCCCGCAAAGCTTAGATATTTAGCTTCTAGCAAGGAAGAGAGGGAGCAAGAAAAGGAAAGGTTGAGGAAACTTTCAAAACTTTTAAACTGCTCCACAAAAAAGGTTAAAAAAGAATTTTTACCATATTTTAAAGTATTTGAAAAAGATGAGAGATTTAGAAGATTTTTTGAGTCAGTGATAAGCGAATAAAAATACTCTATGTTATCTCAATTTTATAACCTAAATCTTAAATCTATACAATTTTACCGAAAAATATGGGAGTGGAAATAAAAGTCATAAGTATTGATGTTCCAAAAGACACGCAAGTAATTATAGGGCATGCAGGTTTTATAAAGACGGTAGAAGACATTCACGAGTGTTTAGTGAATTGTGTTCCAAACATAAAATTCGGAATAGCTTTTGCAGAGGCTTCAGGACCATGTTTAATAAGACATAGCGGCAATGATGAAGAATTAGAAAAGCTGGCCACAGAAAAACTTATGGAAATTGCAGCAGGCCATACTTTTTTAATTTTTATGAAGAATGCTTATCCCATCAATGTAGTTCCTAGATTGAAAGAGGTGCCAGAAGTAGCAAATATCTATTGTGCAACGGGAAATCCAGTTCAAGTAATTGTTGCAGAAACGGAGCAAGGAAGAGCAATCCTTGGAGTAGTAGACGGTTTTAAGTCAAAAGGAATAGAGGGAGAAAAGGAAATTAAAGAAAGAAAAGAATTCTTGAGAAAAATTGGTTACAAACTTTAAATTTTCCTCTTTTTTATTTTTATTCCAATTTCCTTTCCTTCTAACGGAATCAAATCTCTTTCTAAGGCTTTTTCATCAATCTCGGGCAACTTTTCTTTTAACTCTTTTATCTTTTTCTTTATAAACCTCTCTTTCTCCATAAATATTTTTAGATTTCAATCAAATAACAATAATAATGCGCCAGTCGTCTAGCCTGGTAGGACACGAGCCTTCCAAGCTCGGAGCCCGGGTTCAAATCCCGGCTGGCGCA
>DAISZX010000010.1:0-11124 GCA_036824555.1 Candidatus Aenigmatarchaeota archaeon | reverse complement strand
CGCAACTAGCTCATCAGCTTTCCGTAAATGTTCAATTGCCACCAGAAAAGGGGGGCTTGGGGAAAGCGGCCGTTTATATAGATTGTGAAGGAACGTTTAGTCCAAATAGAATTTTGAGTATGGCAAAGGCCAAAGGTTTGGATCCACAAGCCACGTTAAAGAACATTTTCGTTGCTAGGGCTTTCAATGCGGAGCATCAGATGTTTATTGTAGAAAAATTGAGGGAACAGATAGAAGAGAAAAACATTGGCCTAATTGTTATAGATTCTATAACGTCGCATTTCAGAGCTGAGTATATCGGTAGAGGAGAGCTGGCAGAAAGGCAACAAAAGTTGAATAAACATTTGCATGTTTTACAAAGACTGGCCGATGCTTTTAACTTAGCAGTTTACATAACAAATCAGGTTATGGCGGATCCCTCTGTAATTTTCGGTGATCCAACAAGACCTGTTGGTGGACATATACTTGGGCATTTCAGTACTTATAGAATTTACCTGAGAAGAAGCAAAGAAAATATTAGGATTGCTAAGTTGATAGATGCACCTAATTTACCCGAAAACGAGGCAGCTTTCAAAATAACTGAGGAAGGAATAAAAGACGTTGAGGAAAAATAGAGTAATGGAGATAATAAAAAGAGGAGCAGAGGCCATAATTTACATCGATTTTTTTGAGGGAATGAAGGTTGTTGTTAAGGAGAGAGTAAAAAAAGGTTATAGATTGGAAGATTTGGATAAAAGGCTTAGGGTTGAGAGAACGAGGAAGGAAGCAAATTTAATGAGAGAAGCGAGAAAAGTTGGTGTTAACACACCACAAATATTTTACGTTGATGAAGAAAACTGCAAGATTATAATGGAATTTATAGAGGGAAAGAGACTGAAAGATATTTTGGATTCTTTTGAGGAAAATAAAATAGAAAAGGTTTTTAATGAGATTGGTAGATGTGTTGGTAGAATGCATTCAGCCGACATAATACATGGAGATTTAACTACAAGCAACATACTTGTGAAGGATGAGAAGATGTATTTTATTGATTTTGGTTTGGGATATTTTTCAAATAGAATAGAAGACAAAGGGACAGATTTAAATTTATTTAAAGAGGCAATAAGAGCTACTCATCCCAAACTTTTAAACTTATGTTGGAATAATATTGTAATAGGTTATAGGGAAACGTTCAAATATTGGGAAAGGGTGTTAAAAAGGGTTGATGAGATTGAAAAGCGTGCAAGGTATGCTGAAAGAAGTGTTAAGGATTAAAGGTGAAGATAGACTTGAAACTCTGGAAAACTTTTTTATATTTTTGTTGTTTGTTTGCAGCATTTCACTTTCATTATTCATAGGAATAGCTGGTGTAATTCCTAGAGGTTGGCCAGTCATTGGAATAATGATTTCAAGTTTTTTTGTTTTCATTTCAATAATTTCTCTTGTGATAATATGGGTAATTAGAGAGGTGTAAAGATGGCAAGGATGTATTCGAGAAAAAAAGGAAAGTCTAGAAGCCATAAACCGCCGCTAAGAATAGTTCCAAGATGGTTTGAAATGAAGAAGGAAGATGTTGAAAAGCTTGTTGTGGAGCTCGCAAAGAAGGGATACTCTTCTGCTATGATAGGCACGATATTGAGAGATCAGTACGGTGTTCCGGATGTTAAAACTATTGTTGGAAAGTCAATCACAAAAATAATGAAAGAAAACAATCTTTATCCACAATATCCAGAAGATTTGTTGAATTTGTTTAAGCAAGCTGTTAATTTACACGATCATTTGATTAGACATAAGAAAGATAAGGCCTCTAAGAAAGGATTCGAGAATCTAGTTTCTAAGATAAGGAGATTGATAAAATATTACAAGAGAAGAAAGGTTATACCTCAAGATTTTGAGTTCGATATAGAGAAAGCTAGATTGATAATACAAAAGTGATTACCTTGTTTTTTGAGGAGATAGAAAGAGTAGCTAAAATATTTAAGGAGCTGATTAGGAGAAAACACGTTAGAATTTATGCTCAATATGATGCAGATGGCATTACATCTGCTTCTATAATCACTGAAGTACTAATTAGAGAAAATTGTAACTTTGAACTAAGAATACTAAAGCAATTAAATTCTAAAACTATAAGGGAAATAAACTTCGAAGATAATGACCTTCTAATCTTTCTCGATATGGGAAGCGGTCAAATAAACCTTATCAAGGAAATTATAGAAAGAACAACAGTTTTGATAATAGACCATCATGAGCCAGTAAAGTACGAGCATCCTAACCTTCTTCATATTAATCCGCTTTTGTTTGGAGAAGATCCGGAGAAATATTCGACCTCTTTACTCTCTTTTATCTTTGCTAAATTCGTAAACTTTTCAAATATAGATTTAATAGATTTGGCAATAGTTGGTGCGATAGGTGATAGAAGAGAAGAGGGGATAAAAGTTGGCGCCATAAAAGATGTATTAGAGGAGGCAAAGGCTCTAGGTTTTGTGGAAATTGTTAAAGACCTGAAGTTTTTTGGTTCCGATAGGCCAATATTCAAGGCTATTGCTTACAGTTTCGACCCTCATATACCTTCAATATATGGAAATGAGGCCGCAGCCTTACAATTTTTACAAGAGCTTGGTATAAATGTGAGGGATGGAGAGAGGTGGAGAACCTTAAGGGACTTAACAAAGGAAGAGAAAGCTAGAATAGCAGATGGTTTGATTAAAGAAAAAAATGGCTTTATAGATTTTTTTGAAATTTTTGGAGATGTTTTCATTCTTTCCAAAAAGCCTGAATTCCTTAACGATTCTAGGGAGTTCTCAATGTTAATCAATGCGTGTAGTAGAATGGGTGAAAGTAGCCTAGGAGTTAGGCTTTGTTTAGGAGATTACTCTGTATACTCAAAAGTTGCTGAAAAGGCTGAAGAGTATAAAAAACAAATAGCTAAAGCGATGAGCTTGGTAGAGAACAGAATAATAGAGAAAGAAAATGGAATTTTTATAGTTGGCGGAAAGGAAATACAAGATTCCCTGATAGGTACTATTACATCAATGATTTTAAGTTCAAAAAAACCAAATAAACCTATATTTGGTTTAGTATATGATGGTTCGATGGATATGATTAAAGTTTCGGCTAGAAAGATGAATGGATTAAATATAAATTTGAGAGAAATTTTGGTAAACGTAGCAACTAGGCTAGGTGGGGAGGCCGGTGGTCATAGGGACGCTGCTGGTGCTTATATTCCTTTAGGCAAGGAACAAGAATTTATTGATAGTATAAATAGTTTAATAGGTGAAATGAATGCCAAAGAGTAAGAAGGTTAAGGTTTGGCTAAAACTAATTACTCCTGAGTTTTTGGGTAGAAAGGAAGTTGGAGAAATTCCTGCTAATGAACCAGAAAATGCGAGGGGGAGAAGAATAATATTAAGTGCTATTGATGTTTTGGGCGATTTTAACAAGTATTATCTAAAGTTTATTTTTAAGGTAGGAGAGGTTGATGAAAAAAATGCGTATCTCTATTTCGATGGTTTAGAATGTACTAGAGATTTCATCGCAAGAATGGTGAGGAGAAAAGTCGATAGAACGGATTTAGTCGTTGATAAGGTCACAAAAGATGGAATAAAGCTTAGATTAAAGACGATTGTAATAACGAGAAGAGTTCCTAAAGGAATTAGGACAAAGATAAGGAAGAAAATCGACGAGATTCTGAGCGAAGAAGTTACTAAGTCTACTATGGAAGAATTCATTTTGAAGGCCATATCTGATGAATTTAAAAACTCTGTAATTTCCGCATTACATAAAATTTATCCGGTAAGGCATTTTGAATTCAGAAAAATAGAGGTTAAGACGCCCCTCGAAGAGTTAGTGAGGATAATAAAAGAGAAGAAATCAGTATAATGAGGAAAGCTGAGGAAATAATGCTCGATATCGCTTCACCTCGCTTTCCAAATTTGTTTTTCAAAACTTCTTTTAATATCAAACCTCCATCTAATGGCACAATAGGTAGCATATTTGCTACTGCAACACCTAAGCTCAGAAAGGAAACCCATTGAAGTATTACAAAGACGTATCCAATCAAAACTATTAGCCATTCTGGTGCTACCTTATTACTCCCTTTAAATACAATATAATTTTTTACTCCAACGATTCCGATGTAAGGATTGTTATCTTTTTCAGCGAGAGTTAAATTATATTTCCCTTCTGTAGTTTCTATAATAACTGATGTATTCGGTTTTGTATTAGCTAAGAATTTTTGTAAGTCGTAGATATTGCTTATACTTTGATTTTCAATCTTTATTATAATTCCTTTTAATCCGACTTTTTCTGCTGGAGAATCAGGAGCAGTCTTGTTAAAGAAAACTCCTTTTGACTCTAAGAAGAAGTTAACCAGGTTAGAGTGAGCAATTAGTATAATTAAACTCAGAATGAAAACTAGTAAGTTACCGAAGCTACCAGCAGCGAAGATCTTAACTTTCTTTATTATGTTTATCTCCTTTAATTTTTTCTCTTCAACATCAACAAAAGCTCCAATTGGAATCACTATTAGATAAAGTAAGCCATACTTCTTGGTTTTTACACCTTCGCTAGAAGCGATCAATGCATGCATAGATTCATGTGAAAAAACTATTACAAATATTGCTAGTATCCATATCCAAAATGGGACAGATATAACAGGACCAGGATATTTGATGCCTGAAACGGATGGCAAAACTAGAGCTACAGTCGGTTTAAATAAAATTATTGAGGTTAGTAGATAGTAGATTCCTATTGATGTTAAAAAAGGAGCCGAAAGTAGTGCTAGCGTTCCTGCTATTTTGAAGATTCTTGGATGAAGTTCCACTATTTCGTTTATTTTTTTTGTATACTTTCTAGAGTATTCAAAAACTATAAATTTTTCAAACTTTACTTCTCTTTTCTTTAAATAAAGCCTTATTCCTAGTAGAAGAAAAAATATTAGAACTGAGAATATCTCAATCAGATTAAATAGCAAACTCATCTCTCTTCTACCTTCTCTACATATATATCTAGACAAACTTTCCACTTTCTTGGAGCGTACGGCAAAACTTTCCTTCTGTTAATGATTTTATATTTTACTCCTAATTTACCGAGTTTTTCCATCACAATTTTTTCTGCATTTTCAAATATATTTGGTTCAGACCCCCAGTTATAAAAATGTATATGGCCTCTTTCCTTTAAACAGTTTACTGCTATTTCTAAAAAATCCTCCCCTCCCATGGGAAGAGGCATAACAACCCTGTCGCATTTTCCATAAAAATCGATACACTTTTCTCTAACATCTCCCTCTATAATTTTTACCTTATCACTAACTTTATTGAGAATTACATTTTCTCTAGCATATTTTACTGCAACCGGATTTATTTCTATTGCAACTACCTCCTTTACTTTGGGCTGTTTTTTTGCTATTTGAATTGCATACGGTGCAACACCAGCAAACATTACCATAACGGTTTCGCCTTCCTTAACTTGAGATGCTATTCTTTGTCTTTCCGTTAATTCTCTAGGAGAAAAATAAACTTTGGTTGGATCTAACTTGAATACGCACCCATACTCTTTGTGTAAGGTTTCGAAATTTTTCTCTCCAGCTAAGAATTTATAATTTCTTGTTCTATATATCCCTTTTCTTTCACTTGCCTTTTCCAGCACAGTTTTTATGTGTCTGTTCAATCCCATTATCACTTTCGCTACCAACTTCTTTTTCTTTTTCAACCTTTCTGGTACCTCTACTATTGCTATGTGCCCGATCACATCAAAACTGCTAGGTCTTTCGTTCTTCAATTTTTCCAATTGTGCAAAAACTTCTACTTCTTCCTCTAGTTTACTCATTTTAATATACTTTTCCTTTAACATTTATGCTAATATTGGCTGGTCTTGGGATTTCGGACGAGAGAGGAATAACCCTTGAAGAGTTGGAAGAAGCAAAAGACTCGGATTATGTTTTCGTAGAGTTGTACACAAATATTTGGCTTGGCAGCGTTGAAAATTTAGAGAAAATAATTGGAAGAAAGGTACAAATTCTTAAGAGAAAAGATTTGGAGGAAGAAAGCGGTAAAATTATTTCTTTAGCAAAAGACAAAAAAGTGATTATTTTCACTCCAGGAGACCCACTAGTTGCTACTACACATTCTTCTCTTTTAATCGAATGTATGAAAAATAAAATAGATTTCAAGGTTCTTCACAACTCCTCCATCATTTCGGCAGTGTGCGAAACTGGTTTACACTCATATAAGTTTGGCCCTCCCGTGACGATACCTCTAAAAGAAAGAGTAAATTTTGTAAGTTCCATAATAGAAACAATAGAGCAAAACAAGAAAAGGGGACTTCATACCTTATGTCTATTGGATATAGATTTAGAGTGCAACAAGTTTTTGGAGGTTGGGGAAGCGCTAAAATTCCTTCTTGAAAATAGGGCTGTGGAAAGAAAAGAAAAGATAATTATTGCTTCTCGTTTAGGTAGTACCAATAAAAAGATATTATGGGGAAATGCTGAAGATTTAATTGATGTGAAGGCAGATTTACCGGCAGTTATAGTAATTCCCGGAAGTTTGCACTTTTCTGAAAGAGAGATGTTAGAAAGATTCTGATTATTTCTTTGTTTCTTTTCCGGTTATCCATACTACGAATCCTATTATTCCGATGAAAAGAATGAGAAAGACTATAGAATAAATTAACTCTGTGTTGATGTTTTCGACTGATAATCCAAAAAATGAGCTAGCACCGCTAGCTAGCAAGACTCCACCACCGATCAACAAACCAAAAAGAACTATCCCGATACCAAATTTTCCCTCAAGCTTATTTTTTAATACTTTTCCTATTCCCTCTTCAGGAAAGAACATACCAGCGATGACGAGACCAATTACAATTGTTACAGTAGCTATTGTTCCCTTTAGAAAAAAGGTAGAGAAGAATTGTTGATATTCTTGAATGCTAGTTCCGGTTATTATAGGATAGGCCCATACCATGAAAGCTGCAACCAAGGCTACAGTAGCATTCACTACCACATTTTTTTCTGGCTCTCCAAATAGCTTTGACCTTCTTAGCAGTCCATAAAAAATCGCTGCAGTTAGAAGAAATGGTAAAAATGCGAAGAACCCCATTCTATTCAAGTTTATTAGGACGGTTTCTAATCCATTCGTCATCCTTCTCTACCCACACTCCCAGCAATTAATAATGTAATAAAAGCAGCTATTAATCCTGTAATGAGTAAAACATTTTCAGATGGTGGAGCTGGTTGTTTTTGAGAGGAAGCTGCAGTGGTATAGATAACTCCAACAAGCCCGCTTGTAACGAAAAGTGCTATGGAGAGGGCAATCATCGAGAATAGAACATTCCTACTCTTGAAAAACGTGCCTAGTACTTCTGGAAACTTTGGGTAGAATATGCTTGCTATCAAAAATCCAATAAAGAAAATTAATAAAAATACAAATGCTTGGGAAAAGAATGTAGTTATCGGAACTACGAGACTTACTCCGCTAATAACTGGATAGGCAAAAATGAAAAATGCGATTGAAAATGCGATTATACCATTTATCAATGGACTTTCTCCAAAAATTTTTCTTTGTCTTAAGAGGGCATAAATTAAAGTTAGTGCAAGTAGAAATGTTAGGAGATTGAAAAATCCCAGTCCAACTAATTTAGAAACTATTAAGGCGAAGACATCACTCATAACAATCTTATAGTTTTAAGCTTTAAATTCTATTTATTCTGGGCTAATTTTGCGAGAGATCTAACAGAATCTATTAGCGCTGGTAATATTTCCTTTAATAACTCTTCTAAAACGCTTATCCTTTGGGAAATTTCATTAATGGAGGATTTCAATTCTTCGATTTTTCTAAGAATTTGACTATACGCTTCTTCTTTTGTCATGCTTGAGTGTCTTATGATTTGATTAATTTCCTCTATTCTTTTCTCCAAATTTTGATACTTAAAGTTAAACTTCTCCAACTCTTTGTTTACTTCACTTATTCTCGAATGAATCAGATAATCTATATAATTGAAGTAGTCCTCCCACGTGTATTGTTGCTGAGTCTGTGGCTGCTGAATTTGTGGAATAGTTTGTTGTTCTGGTTGAAGTTTTTTCGCAATTTCCTCAATACTTTGTGTTTTTTCTTCCTTTTTTTGTTCTAGTATCATAGGAGGCGGTTCTAACTTTTCTTTAAGCGCCTGTGTTAATGCTATGTCTATTTCTTGCGGGTTATAGCCTTCTTTCCTTAAAACGTCAATTATTTCTGGTTCGGAAAACCCATGAGAAGAAAGTTCCTTAACTCTTTCAACTGGAGGAGACCTTTGTTGTTTTTTAAAAATTTGTAGCGGCATACTCTCAATTTTATACTTTGTTTTCCTGTTTTAAAATACTTTTTTTCAACTCTCCTATAACAGATTCTAATTCATCTTTAGATACAAAGTTGGAAGTTAAAGGATTAATAATATCTATAAACATTTTCACTTTTTGAAACTCAGTTTTAGAAACAAACTGGCCAATCTTCTTATCAAAATCTTCAATTTTTTCTTTTAACATAAGGATTTCATTTCTAACATCGATAACCTTTTTTTCGGTGACATCCTTTAATATCCTAACATCATTTTTTAACGCTTCTATTGATTTTTCAAGGGAAAGAACTCTTTCCTCTAGCTTATCCATTTTTATCTCAAGCATCCTAACCCTTCTATTTAACTCATTAAGTTCTATTGGAAAGGTTTGGGCCGTAATTTTTTCTGCCATAGATAATTTTATGGTGGTGAAATAAATATATGGAAATTGAAGTCAGAGGCAATGAGCTTAGAATTATTGCGAGGGACTGGAGGTCTTTTACCACAATAGAAGATTCGAAAGAAATGATGGAGTTTGTGATGAAGAAATTAATCGAAATGCCAGAAATTGGAAGGGTAACCATATCTGAGTATAGGGAAATTGAGTATCCAGAGGAGCAAGTAGAGATTCTAAAAGAAATAGCTAACATTTATAGATACTTTGTTAAAGAAAGAGGAGTTTTGAATTTGGATTTTTTCCCAAAATACCATAATTTAACCAGAGAATTGTTAAGTCTACTTCTTTCAGATCCGATACTTTGTTATATTAAAGCCTCTATCCACGCTTTTAAAAATCCGGAGGAGCAATACACTAGAGAGTTTTTAATTCCTCTTAAGAAAAGTTTTGAGGAAACTAGGCTATTTAGAGAGATTAAAGATAAGTTAAATAGGTACATTCCTGGTAATAGAGAGCTATATAGGTCCATCTTCATTCCTACTATGAGACCAATTTTCATGCTTAGCAGATTTTCTCTATTTCCTCCAAAAGGCTCAGAGCTTGTTGAGAAATATAGGTTGAAAGATGGGAGCGAGGTTAGTATTTATAAAGTTCCTGATAGAGTTAGGCTTTTGTACTTCGTATTTTCAAAAGAGTTTTCTCTCTCTGAGGAAAAATATTCTCTTTTGAATGAAGCAAGAGGAATATTGATGGAAAGAAGAATGGAAGAGAAAGAGTTAAGAGAATTGGAGGCTGTGAGAAAAGTTTTTGTTGAGAGGGGAACTGCGATATTGAAAGATTTGGTTGTTACTAAAGGTCTCCCAATTTCTCCAAAAGAAATAAATGAGTTGGCAGAGATTTTGGTTAGATATACTGTTGGATTTGGAGTTTTAGAGATTTTGCTAGCAGACGATAAAATTCAAGATATCTATGTAAATGCTCCACCCGGGAGCTCCCCAATTTTTATAAATCATGCAGATTATGGGGAATGCGAAACAAACCTTATTGTAACTCCGGAAGAGGCTGAAGCGTGGGCTACAAGGTTTAGACTTTATTCAGGTAGACCTCTAGATGAGGCAAATCCAGTTTTAGACACGGAAATAACTTTGCCAATTGGCAGAGCGAGAGTTGCCGCGGTTACAAGAACTTTATCTTCAGCAGGTCTTGGGTTTGCTTTCAGAAGGCACAGAGAAAATCCTTGGACCTTTCCTTTATTCATTAAAGCAAAGTACTTCAATCCACTCTTTGCTGGTTTGATGAGTTTTATTATAGATGGTGGTAGAACAGTTTTGGTTGCTGGAGGAAGAGGTTCTGGAAAAACTAGTTTACTTTCTTCAATGATATTGGAGCTGATGAGAAGGTATAGAGTAATAATTCAGGAAGACACACCAGAGCTACCTGTGGAAATCTACAGGAGGCTTGGATATAACGTATTACATCTGAAATCTCGCTCTGTAATCACGCATGTAGAAACAGAATTAGCTCCAGAAGAGGCATTGAGAACAGCTTTAAGATTGGGTGATTCCGCTCTAATAGTTGGTGAAGTAAGAAGTAAAGAGTCGACAGTTTTATTTGAAGCAATGAGAATAGGAGCTTTAGCGAATTTAGTTGCTGGTACTATTCATGGCGAATCTGCTTATGGAGTTTACGATAGAGTTGTTCATGATTTAGGCTTAGTTCCAACTAGTTTTAAAGCTCTAGATATAATAGTTATAGCAAACGTTATTAGAAGTCCAGATGGCTTGAAAAGATTCAGAAGAGTTACTGAAGTTGTGGAAGTGAGAAAGAAGTGGAGAGAGGATCCAATGCTTGAAGGAGCTTTTGTTCCTTTAATGACTTATTCTGCGAAGGAAGATACGTTAAAGCCGACGGATGTACTTTTGAATGGAGAATCTGAAGTTTTGAATGAGATTGCTAAGAGAGTTAGAGAATGGCATGGAGCTTGGGATAGAGTTTGGGATAACATTCTACTCAGAGCCAAAATAAAGCAGACTATGGTAGAATTTTCTGAAAAGTTGAATAAACCAGAGATTTTGGAAGCCGAGTGGGTAGTAGCTGCTAATGAGGCATTTCATTTAATTTCCGAAGAGGTTTCTAGAGAAGTGGGTTATGTAGATTCTAAGCTTGTTTACGAGAGGTGGCTAAATTGGTTTAAAAATAAGCTGAGGTAGAGATAGTGGAGAAGAAAAACATTTACGAATTATTTTGCGATTTTTCTTATAATTTAATTAGATTCAAGTTTTCAAACGAATACTTGGAAAAAGAAGAGAGAATTTTAAAGTTTTGTGATCTGAAAATACAACCTACTTCTAACATTTCAGCCTCTTTCATATTCTTTCTTCTGGCAACGCTTTTCTCTCTTTTACTTTCGATAATAATAAATTTTGCGATTTTTCCAT
>DAISZX010000038.1:0-2507 GCA_036824555.1 Candidatus Aenigmatarchaeota archaeon | reverse complement strand
TTTTTCCAACTAAAATCTCTCTCTATTATTTCTCCTTCCGGAACCCTAGTTACCTGGGAAAGAATTTTTTTAGCTTGGTAGTAAACTGCTTGTGGATTCGGCCCAGAGTATTCAAGCGTTAAAAATTTCTTTCCTTGAAATGGTGTTCCTGGAACTTCTAAACAATCTTCATGAATAACAAGTTTAGTTCTTGCAAATATTGGCATAAATATTTATTTTCGCTTCAATAAAAATTTATGAAACCGATAATTTTTGGTTTGTGCTTTACGCTGTCTCTACTATTTTTCTACATAGCTGGCTTCTCTTCAAAAAATCATGCTTTCAGAATCTCGCTAATTTTAGCTTTATTATTTTTGTATCTAGCCATTATTTTTAGGTGAGAAATATGCAAAAATTAATTGGCTTGAGTTTAGTTTTACTTGGTCTCTCAATGGTGATTTTCTTTCCAATAATAGATAAATATCAACCGGAAGAGATGGTTAAGGCAACTTCGATAATTGGAATAATATTAACTGGCATTGGAGTTCTATTATTGAAAAGCTAATTAAGTGATAACACTAAAATAATACATGCCCGTAAGATATCCAGAATTTCCTCCACCAAGGGATATGAGACCGGGAGAGGGTGTAAATGCTAATCCATTTGACCAAAACGAGCAACTGAATTATACAACCTCACTCGGGGGTTGCACTGGTGTTTATTACGGATTAATGTTTCAGCTTGGAAAATGGGGCTTCGAGAGATTTAAAATAAGCGAAGATATTTTTGTCTCTCAAATAAACAAAGGTTACTATGATTTAGTGTTAGGAGAAAGAGAGAGACTAGCTCAACAAATAAAAGCTGGATTAGCAAGCATAGCACAAGCTTATGCTGATTTGGAGCTAATTCTTCATGACTTAAGAAAGTATCGAGAATATCTTAAACTATTCAATGAGATAAAAGAAGCAGAAGAAATAATTAAGAGAGAAAAGGATGAAAAGAGAGTAAACGAGGCTAAGAACAAAAGGATGAAAGCTCTACAGACTCTGAGGTCAATTTTCATCGACCAAGTAGATATCCATACGGACCTTCCAAATACACCAATAGCTCTTCGTTCCATTACCTCTAGGTGGCCTACAATAATTTCTGATTTTATGAAGTTGGATAAGGAAACTTCTCCAGAAGAAATAAAGCTAGATGTTTCGTATGCAGAAAAAGTGGTATTGGCAACAAAGAATAAGTTGTTCTTAAGTTGGTTAGATATGTTCGAAAAAAACATCTCGGAGAGATATAGAAGATTAAAGGAGCTTGCGGTAGCAAGAGAGAATTCCGTTAAAGAGTACAAAGAAATGCTAAAGCCAACGATAGCAAGATACAAGATGATAAACGACGCTCTCAGTTCTTCTGGAATGAGAAAATGGATGTTTACTTCTTTTTTTAGGCCGGAAGCCCAAGCTTTTTCAATCGACACCATGACGATATGGGCTTGGAAACCTTTTGCTCCGGAAGAAAAATGGAAAGTTGCGCGAGAATACTTCGGAAAGGTATCTCTTAAGGATGCTGGATTTACTAGCGAAGAAGTCAAGGAATTGAAAGAAAGGGGAGTAATTAAAGGTGAAGATGCTATGATTGATGCGCTACCTATTGAACCTTCAATAGACAGGATTGTGAGGCTTATAATGAAAAGGATAAACGAAGAATATAAAAGTTTGGGAGTAGAGCTCACTATTGCTGATGTATTTGAAGCAAGGAGCAGATTGGTGGAACAATTTAGGTCTCATTCATCTACCCAAACTTCTCCAGTTGTGTGGCCTTTTAGTCCATATTTTATTTTTGTGGAAATTCCGCTTGCTAGAGCTGTCTTAGTTTTACCAAATGGAGCACAAATAGAAGACTTAACTGTTGGAAATCTTAGAACATACGTAAAGACACAAAACATAATAATCGGGCATTTAATGGAGGTAATTGCAAAAGAAAAAATATTGGAAAACTATATTGATAGCTTGCTTGGCGAGCTTGGATTTGATAAGGAGGGAAAAATAAAAAGCGTAAGAGATATGCTCAAAGAGGAATTTCTTTTTATATATGGTGAAAGAAAAGACCTAGAGAAATATTTTGCTCCACAGACACAAAAGAAAGAAGAAGGGGGGAAGATAAATCTTAATTTTATTCAAAAATTCTTCGATTATTTTGGAATTAATGTCGCTTTCTTCCGATCCTATGGACCATACGAGCATAACGTTACATATAGGCTTGCTAAGTATTATTTTAAGGTAAGTGGAGCAGTTTTTTCACAAATAAAGAATTACCTTCATGCCTCCTTTCAAGTTCCTGGTGCTACAGTGGAGGTTAGAGTATGAGTTATAAAATTGGTGTGTCGAGTGGATGGTGGAGTATTGGAAGGTCTGAAGAGTTGTTGGGGCTAGCTAGCAAAATTGGTTCTACAGCAACTCATGGAGTAAATTTCGTCCAGGTGGATTTTGAAAGTATTGCGGAATTTCAAGAGCCTGATGTTATTAAGAATATAA
>DAISZX010000037.1:0-2652 GCA_036824555.1 Candidatus Aenigmatarchaeota archaeon | reverse complement strand
CAAAAATTAGTTTATGATTTTAAGCGGTGAGCAAATAAGAGAAAGAATTTTGAAAGAAAAGCTTATACAGAATTTTATTGATTTAGAAACTCAGCTTCAGCCGGCAAGCTTTGATTTGACGCTAGACGAAATTTATTTAATAACTTCCTCAGCTTCCATCGATTTCACGAATAAGGAAAGAAGGCTACCAAACTATAAAAAAATAGAATTTAATGAAGATTGGATTGAGTTGAATGAGGGAATTTACTTGATTAGTTTTAATGAGGTTGTCAATATTCCAAACGATTTGCTAGCTTTGGTAAGGCCAAGATCTTCACTGATAAGAAGCGGAGCCACGATTTTTTCTTCGCTCTGGGATCCTGGATATTCAGGAAAAAGCAATTGTTTGCTGGTAGTTTTAAACGAAAATGGAATTAAGCTCAAGAAAAATGCGAGAATAGCACAAATGGTCTTTATTAAACTTTTTTCGCCAGCAGAAAAAACTTATTCTGGGATTTACCAAGGTGAAGGATTGAATAGCTTAAAGAAAGATTTAAGGTGAAGCTTATGATCGAAATTTTTCATTTTGATAGGAGAGAAATTATTGAGATATTTATTGCAATTTTAATTTTGACCTTTATTTTCTCTTTCGAGGGAATAAGGTTTAACTCAAGTTTTCTTCTTCCAAGTTTTTTAGCAGTTTTCACGTCTTTCTTTCTTCATGAGTTGGCTCATAAATATGCTGCAATAAGGCTTGGATACCATGCGAGATTTAGGTTGTATCCACCATCAGCCATTTTAAGCATTCTTTTGGTTTTTACTGGAGTAAAGCTTGCAGCTCCTGGTTGGGTAGAAGTAAATCCTTTTAAATTTAAAGATTGGCTTTATCGAAGGCTGAAGTTTTCTGTTGAAGAGATTGGAAAAATTGCATTAGCAGGACCGCTAACAAACATAGTTCTGGCTTTTTTCTTCTTTTTACTAGGCTTTGATTTTCTCAAATTTGTTAATAGCTGGATAGCATTCTTTAATCTTCTACCAATTCCTCCTCTGGATGGTTCAAAGATTTTACATTGGAGTATTGGCGGATGGGCATTCTTTTTCATTCTATCTATAATTTTGCTGATAGTATGATGGAAAAAATAAGAAAAGCCTTGGAGGAAAAAAGATATTTGGATACATTCTTTCACGTTTTAATAGCTATTGTGCTCTGTATAATTTTTTCCTTCCATTTTCCAAACATTGAAAAAGAGATAATAGTTTTGAGCACATTTTTTGGTTCTTTTCTGCCAGATTTAGACCATTTACTACTCTATAAAAGAAGGAGGTTTTATAATTTTAAAGCCTTCTTAAGATGGATTGTTCGCAGCAATAGATATAGAATAGGCTTTGAACTATTTCATAACTTCCCAACAATAATTACAATACTTTTCTTGCTTCCTTTCATTTACTATAAAAATAAAGTAATTTTCATTTTCTTTTCCGCTTTTCTTTTACATCTAATAGTTGATTTGATAATTGATAAGATAGTTTTAAGAAACATAAGGTTTTGGAGGTTTGGAATTTAGTTTAATCCAAAATATTTCATAGCTTCGCTTATATGATTAACCTCAACGACATTTATCCCAACGCTTTTTCCAACATTCTCAATTTTCTTTTTATAAGTTGTTGTACAAAACGTGAAATAACCAATTCTCTCACATCTCTCTTCAGGAACGTAGTTGACTTGGGTACCCTGCCCTTCTGGTACCAAAAAGGTCGTTGCTCCAATTTCTTTCGCTGCTTGAGCCTTAGGTATTATACCACCTACAGGACCTATGGTGCCGCTTGGGCTTATGGTTCCAGTAATCATAGTTTTTGAATCAATCTCTTTTCCTTTTATGGCAGCTATGGTAGCTATTGCCAACGCGGCACCAGCTGAGGGACCCTCAACCACAGAAGCGTTAATGTTCTCAAGTGAGTAAATTAAGTCAAACTTCGAAAGATCAACCTTTGTTATATCTTCCGCAACTTTTTTAGCTATTTGGATAGATTGCTGCGTATCAAGCCAGAAAAGTATGTTATTGATATCTACCAAAACCTTTCCGCTACCTGGTTTTATTCCGACTTTTAAAGTTGTAACAACTCCCCTACCTTCGTTATCCACGGCGGGCACATAAATTTTGACGAATCTTTCTTGAGTATAGTTAGTTAAATTTACCTCTTGACCAATTTTTTCTTTTTTGTACTTCATAAAACTTTCAAAATAAGCATATCTACTAGTAACGAAAGCTAAAGCAATTATTAGAGCAACACCAACAACAATTATTTTCTTGTTTCTTTTTCTCCTCATACATTATTTTAAAACGAAAATAAAAATTGCGGGTGGCACGCTCTCGGTGGATATGCATTGCCAAGCTGCTTTATCCAACAGCCCTTCTTACCCCCGTATCTCCACAGCATCCAACCATCTCCTTACCCTTGCTGCATTCCTGCCCTGGGGGATTCGGAGATGATTGGATCCGTGGAGGCGAGAGCTCATCGTTGAGCAGTTGGGGCAGCCAAGCAATGCATACCGCCCTCGAGCTTCGGCTCGGCCATTATGGACCATTTGCCGTGACAGGCGAGGCCCAGCCGCCCAGCCTAGCCACCCGCAATTAAGTTTTTGAACCCAAACAAAAATATTTAAATACTTTC
>DAISZX010000036.1:0-2656 GCA_036824555.1 Candidatus Aenigmatarchaeota archaeon | reverse complement strand
GCAGATTTTCCAGAGAATGAAACTCCCTTAAGTAAAGCAAAAAAACCTCATATCGATTTTTTTGCAAGCAGAGGGATCGTAGCAAACTTACAACTTTTGAAGAAATCCGATTGGAATGAGCAGACGAGAGCGAGTGTAAGCCATCTAGCAAATATCTCATTGCTTGGTTATAATATAAAGAAATTTCCGATTAAGAGAGGAATTTTGGAAGCAATATCAGCTGGAATAGAAATGAAGGATGGTTGGCTAGCTTTAAGATGCGATTTCGCCACGATAAAAGATGGAGTTATCATTGATAGAAGAGCTGGTAGAAATACTTATGGTTTGGATAGACTTGCTAGAGATTTAAACAAAATAAATATTGGCATTCCATTCGTTTTCAAAAGAACATATGGTCATAGAGCTGTTTTAGTTATAAAAGAAAAGTTGAGCGATAATTTCGAAGCTAATGATCCTCTTAGCAACAATCTACCACCAAGAGAATTCGTTGCGAAAGATAAGAAAGCTGAGGTTTCTGTAGAAATAGTTAAAAGATTTTTGGAAAAAGCGGTAAAAGTTTTGGAGAATCATAAGGTTAACAAGGAAAGAATTAGAAAAGGTATATTACCAGCTAATTATTTGTTATTTAGAGAACCAGGTAACAAATTGGTTTTGTTAAGACCTTCATTTGGAGAAAAATATCGTGTTAAACCGCTAGTGATTTCTGAGTCTGGAGTAATGAAAGCGACTTGCATGCTAGCTGGTTTTGATGCAGTAGAAATTCCTGAAGGTCTAGATTATAAGGATGGAATAAAGTATATTTTTGAAAAAATAGAGGAAAGTTTACCAAACTATGATTTTATTTACGCTCATATTAAATGGACTGATGAAGCAGCACATGACGGAGATTTTGAAAGAAAGAGAAAAATTATAGAAGAGTTTGATAAATACTTAGAAAGTTATAGAAATTTTGATGGAAAAATTGTTATAACAACTGACCATATAACTTCTTGTAAAACGAGAAAGCATGAATTTGGAAGCGTTCCTGTCTTGATATATCCAGAAAAATCAAAAAAGAAATTTAAGAGCTTTGATGAGTTTGAAGCAAATAAAGGAATAAAGCTAAACCCAAATAAACTATGGAAGATTGTCTTTTCAAAAACTAAGCAATCAAAAACTCCTTGAATTCTTCTTTGCTTCTTCTCACAACTTCAATTTCTTTTAACTTTTCCTCTCCAATAAATATCTCCACATTAACCTTTCCATTTTTACAGTAGCTTGCTAGTATTTCACAAGCAAGAATTAAATCTTTCTCCTCTCCTATAAAAATTCCACTCGGCCCCTTACCTTTTGGTTTCAATAAAAAATATTTTTTCGTGCTTTCCAGAAGCTTGCTCTCTCTTTCATTTCTCCCCAAAATCAACTTAGAATTTCCAATCCTGAAATGCCTCCCAATCTTCAACAATTCTACATCTTCAACTGAAATTTTTTGATTATGCTTAATCAAATCCATCAATCTTTTCGAAAAGTTAGGATCAGTTAATGAACAACCTCCAGCAGGTTGGGGATAAGCTGATATTCCAAGCTCTCTAACTAATTTTAACTGACTTTTTCTCCCTCTTCCTTTTAAATCCAAAAAGTTCTCTCTTCTTATTAAACCTTTTTCCTCCGGTAAAGTTTTTGGTAATAATTTCAATGATAATGGCCTAACTACCAAGCCTTCAACTCCTGCTTCTCTTTCAATTAAGATTAATTTGTCTTTAGTTTGCGAAAAGCTTCTTTGATTCAAAACTTCTCCAGTAGCTATGAAATCTGCTTTTTCCTCTTCCAAGATTTTTTTAGCAACTTTGTACATGTAAATTTTACAGTCAATGCAAGGGTTCATTTGCTTTCCATAACCAAACTTTGGGTTCCTGATAATTTCTAAGTAGTCTTCTCCAACCTCATGAATTATTACCTTAGAATGCTTCTTTACCTCCTCTAACACTTCATAATTGATCTTATTAAAGGGCGTTTTGATTATTAGTGCCACAACATCTATCCCAGCTTTCTTTAACAAATAAAGAGCCAAGAGGCTATCTAAGCCTGTTGAAAATAGCAGTATTGCTTTTGTCATAAAAACCACTATACTAAGATAATCAGGCCGCGACCGGGATTTGAACCCGGGCATAGGGCTCCACAGGCCCCCGCGCTAACCAGGCTACGCTATCGCGGCCATTATAGACTATTTTTCTTTCTCAACCTAAAACTTTTTACAAAGATTTGCCTTTAAATCCTTTTTACCAGGCTTCGATTTTAAACAAGCTAATCATTAAATTAACAAAAAGCTTTACCCCAATTAGAACGGTTAACTGAAATTAAAAGCAATCTTATAAGTTTCTATTTTTAATTAAGGAATGGATTGGCAAGAAAGGTTTGAATTAATAAAGAGAGATCCTACTGAAGAGATAGTGACTGAAGAAGAACTTATAGAACTTTTGAAAACAAAAGATAGGATTGTTGCCTATGATGGGTTTGAACCTAGTGGCTTAATGCACTTGGGGACAGGCTTGTTAAGAGCCATTAAGTTGCAGGATTTTATTGATGCAAAAATCGACTTTATAATCTACATTGCTGATTGGTTTGCATATCTAAACAATAAACTTGGTGGAAATATTGAATTAATAAGAAAAGCTGG
>DAISZX010000035.1:0-2720 GCA_036824555.1 Candidatus Aenigmatarchaeota archaeon | reverse complement strand
AAACCAAGGAAGGAAGGTTAGCTTTAATAGCGCTGGAGCTAATTAAAAATCAAAAAATAAGGGTTGTCAAATCTTTGAAAAAGAATGTTGATGAAGATTTGATTGCTCTAGCAAAGAATGAAGGCTTTATAGTTGCAACCAATGATAAAGATTTAAAGGAGAAATTAAAAAAGGAAAATATAAAAGTTATTTGTTTGAGGGATAAGAAGAAAATAGAGGTGGTGTGAATGAATTTGATGCATGATATTGATGCTGGTAGCGGTGAATTAATTAATGTTGTCGTTGAGAATGTAAAAGGAAGTTCAAATAAGATAGAATATGACAATGAAAAGGGCTATTTTTTGCTAGATAGAGTTCTTTATTCTCCAGTTTTTTGGCCATTCGATTATGGTTTTATTCCTCAAACTTGGCATGAAGATGAAGACCCTGTTGATGTAGTTTTGCTAACAACTTATCCAACTTTTCCTGGTTGTGTAGTAAAGGCAAGGCCGATAGGCGTAATAATAATGGAGGATGAGAAGGGAATAGACGATAAAATTGTTGCAGTCCCTGTAAAGGATCCGAGGTTTGCCAGCATTAAATCAATAAATGATTTGAATGAGCACTTAAGAAAGGAGATTCAAGACTTTTTCGAGAGCTACAAGAGGTTGGAGCCTGGGAAGTTTGTTAGATTCAAAGAATGGCAAGGGGTGGAGAAAGCTAAGGAGATTATTGAGAAAGCTAAGGAAGCTTATAAGAAAAAATTTGGTTGAGTAAAATGTACAAAATAGTTACCGTTAAAGAAAAAATTAAGGTAACTCCAGAAAAGCTTGGTTTACCTGCTAGGGAAGCCATAGAAAAGGCGATAGAGGAAAACCTAGAGGGGAGAATTGATGCAAGAAATGGAATGATCTTTCTTTCTCTAGTTTCGATAGAAAAAATTGAAGAGGGAAAGATTTATCCCGCTGATCCAAATGTTTACTATCAAACAGTCTTTAAAATGCTTGTTTTTAAGCCTGAGTTACATGAACTTGTGATTGGTGAGGTTGTTGACAATACGGACTTTGGTTCTTTTGTTAGAATAGGTCCTATAGATGGATTAGTTCACATTTCTCAACTAATGGATGATTATGTTTCTTTTGATAAGAAAAACTCAGTTTTTCTTGGAAAGCAAACTAAGAAAACGTTAAAAATTGGTGATAAAGTTTTGGCAAGGGTAATTTCAATTTCTTGGAAAGAACAGAATAAAATTGGGCTGACTATGAGGCAACAGGGACTGGGAGCTTTAAATTGGCTTAAGAAGAAGTGATGTGTATGAAGAGGCTACAAGCCTGTAGGAAGTGTAAGAGGTTGACAACGGAAAAAGTTTGTCCATATTGTGGCTCTACGGATTTAACCACTAGTTGGAAAGGCTCTCTTATAGTTTTGGATACTGAAAGTGAAATAGCCAAGTTACTCGATATAAAAGAAAAAGGAAAGTATGCTCTTTATGTCGGGTGAGAGCATGGAAATAATGATACAGGAGGAAAAGTATAATCCTCTTCTTAAGAGAAGAGAATTAAAGTTGATAGCCAAACATGAAAAAGAGGCGACACCCTCAAAAGAAGCTATAAAGAGCTTTATAAAAGAAAAATTTGGTGTTGATGATTCTCAAATAGAAATCGACTTCATCCTTTCCAGAGCCGGTTTGGCTGAAAGTTTTATAAAGGCAAAAATTTATGATGAAAAAAGAGAGGTGAAAAAGAGTGAAGCACAGTCAGTCAAAAGTGGCGAAAGCACTCAAAAATAAAAGATGTCCTAAATGTAATGCTATAATGGCAAAGCATCCAAATAGATGGTACTGTGGAAAATGTCACTACACGGAATTCTTTAATCCTTAATTTTACCGTTTTAAATTATTAAATGCTTGTTAAGGATGTAATGAGTAAGAATGTAATAACAATTTCTCCCGATGAAAGCATAAGCGAGGCTATAGAAAAAATGGCTAAAAATAACATTTCCGGCTTGATTGTGGTAGAAAATGAGAAAGTAGTTGGTGTTATAAGTGAAAGCGACATAGTTAGAGAATTTGGGTCTAAACTTCCGGAGTTAAAAGTGTCTACAAGCGTAACTCTATCGATTTTATTGCTTTTGGAGAGTGGAATAAAGATTATTAATGAGATGAAAAAAGTTGGTAGGTTAAGGGTTAGAGATTTAATGAGTAAAAAAGTATTTTTTGTGAGACCGGAAGACACGATTTTAGATGCTGCTAGAATTATGAGTAAGGAGGATGTCAGAAGATTGCCTGTAATAGATAGAGATGGTAAATTGGTTGGAGTAATTTCAAGGACTGATATATTAAGGGCGCTTTTGATTGAGCAATAGATTTATAAAGTGGAGAAGCACTAAAATTGAATGAAGCTAATAATTTTTGGTCCTCCTGGTTCTGGGAAGGGAACTTATTCTTCTCGCTTAAAAGAAATATTTAAGCTTGAAAAGATTTCAACGGGAGACATATTTAGAGAAGAAGTAAAGAAAGGAACAGAACTCGGGAAAATGGTAGAAGGGTATTTGAAAAAGGGGGAGTTAGTTCCAGATAGAATTGTTGTAAAGGTTGTAAGAGAGAGAATTAAGAATTGTGAAGATTTTATTCTAGATGGATTTCCGAGGACAGTTAAGCAGGCTAAGGCTTTGGATAGGATTACTAAAATAGATGCGATAATAAAGATAAATGCGCATGAAGAGATTCTAATAGAGAAAAT
>DAISZX010000034.1:0-3160 GCA_036824555.1 Candidatus Aenigmatarchaeota archaeon | reverse complement strand
GAAGTTTATTAACGTTGATGAAGTTAGAGCAGCAGTTGGAGTTAAAGTTGTTGCTCAAAATTTGGAAAATGCAATTGCCGGGATGCCGATAAGAGCAACGAAAGACGAGAAAGAAATTCCAAGGTTGATTGAAGAAGTAAGAATTGAAAAATACGTTGAATTCGAAAAAGATCCCAATGGAGTTATAATTAAGGCTGACACAATTGGAAGCTTAGAGGCAATGGTCAAAATCCTGAGAGAAGCTAACATACCAATAAGAAAGGCTGATATTGGTAACATAACAAGAGAAGACCTAGTTGAAGGTGAGTTGATTCAAGACAAATATAGAAAGGTAATACTGGCATTTAACATAAGGGCTGATGAACAAACTATAAATGAAGCTAAAAACTTTGGTTTAAAAATATTCTCCTCTAATGTAATTTACAGACTAATAGAGGAGTATAAACAATGGGTGGAAGAAGAAAAGAGGAAAGATGTAGAAGCTAAGCTTGCTGTTCTTCCAAGGCCAGTCAAACTTAGAGTAGTTCCTGGCGCAATATTCAGAAGTAGCAAGCCTGCAATTTTTGGTGTTGACGTCTTAGAAGGTACTCTGAAGCCTGGAGTAAGGCTGAAGAGGGAGAATAAGGTTGTAGGAAGCGTTAAAGAAATTCAAAGCGAGGGAAGAACAATACCGCAAGCAATAAAGGGAGAAAGAGTTGCCATTAGCATAGAGGAGGCAATTGTTGGTAGAAATGTTTTTGAAAATGATATTCTCATCAGTGATTTGAGTAGAGAAGATGTAGAAAAATTGAAAGAAGTTTTTGATTATTTGAGAGACGATGAAAAGAAATTATTGATAGAAATCTGTAGAAGTTAGTTTATCTCCTAATATCTTCAAGACTTCTTTAAGCTTCCCCCTTCTAACTTTATACCCTCTTGGTTTTTCTTTACAGAAATAGTAAATTGGTGAGCAGACTACTATTGGTATATTGCAGTTTATAGACATATATACGTCATTTGGTCCATCCACAAAGCAAATTTTTAGTCCATTATAATTTCTCGCAACTTCTTCTTTTGTTTTGGCTGTTATCAAGCTATTCTGAGAGGATGCAATGATATCTATTCTAAACTTTTCACCAAATTTCTTTTCTAACTCTTCTAACACATATTTAATAATATTTTGTGATGACGAGCTAACAATTTTTACGTCATAATTTTCATTTTTGCTCAACTTTCTGATAAACTCAAACAAGTTTTTATCGACATACAGATTCGGCCTTCTTCTCATTCTTTCTAATATCTCTTTGCTTCTTTTGTCTTCTTCCAAAAGAAAATAGTAAATGAGCTTCATTAGTTCTACCTTTCTATGCTTAAGAGTGTACCTTAGGAAGTTGGCTAGCGAATGAACGAGATTCTCTAGAAATATGTCTAAGTTTGTTAAATAGAAAGACACAGTGTCTGCTAATGTTTGATCATAATCTACAAATATTCCAATTTTTTTCCTCATAAGAAAACTAAAGAAAAAAACTCTTAAATACTTATCTTAGGTCGCCACATGAGCAAAACACCTCATAACAAACATCATAGAGATTGCTCATACCTTCTCCTGTCTTGGCTGAAGTCTTTATTATTCTTTGCTCCTTCATAATTTTTTCAACAAGCCTAGAAGCGATTATGGCTAAGTCTTTTTCCATTCCACCCTCTATTTTTTTGATGGCCTTTCTAAGCCTTCTTGGTGACTTTAGGAAACTTTCTATTTCTTCTGTATTTTTGGATAGGTCTATTTTTGACAGAACATTTACTGTTGGTATTTCTAATTTCAACCTAATTATAAGGCTTAATAGCTCAGCTATAGCTAGCCCTTTTGGATTAAACATTTCTGCGGGTATTAGAAAAATTCCGAGCATCCTTTTTGCATCAAAATAATTAATTATTTTTTCTCCAGAATGAAAAAGAAACGGTTCTAATTGGCCAGGTAAATCTATAAGCCTAAAGTCGGCTTTTACTTTCTCTATTTCTGGCTTAATTCTATCTTCCATCTCAATCATTTTTTCCATTGCCCTTACCAAAGCACCATTCGGACCAAGCTTCTCTTCTCTCATTATTGATTCAATCGTGAAGAATTTTCTAATGTCGAAATCGGCTTCATAAGGAAGACAATCAACTCCAGGATCTAAGTTAATGCAAGAAACTGATTCGTCTCGATTCTCTCTAATCCATTCGGAAAAGGATTTAACTAAGCTTGTTTTTCCACTTCCGGCTGGACCTAAGAATAGTATATCCATAAAAAACATTAGGAAGAATATTTTTAATGGTAGATAGAATTGTTGTTAAGTTTGGTGGCTCCTCAATAACGTTTGAGAAAAAACCAAAAGCTCTTGAAGAACTGGTAGAAAGTCCAGAAAATTTTGTTAGATACGAGGAAATAAGAAGGTATGCAGAAGAAACTTCAATGGCTTTGAAGAATAGGAAAATGGAATTAATTATTTTCCATGGGGTAAAACAATATGGGCATATAGCTGTAGACTATCTTGGTATATCTCCAAAAGTAAGGAAATACTGCAAGTTTCTAGGCGATATTTTTGTTGAGATTTTCAGAAAATTTTTGCCAGTTGAGCAAGTAGATTTATCAAGATATTGCCAATGGAATGAAGAACTGAAAATATTTGAAATGTGGAGTTATTTAAAGAAAGTCCAAGATATAATAAAAAGCGGTGGTATACCAGTTTCCTTTGGAACTGTTATTGATAAGATACCAAAAGGATATGCAATAATTTCTGGAGACGATGCATTTCTTTATACCGGACTTATAATGAGGGCTCAAGAAGGGATAATGTATACAGATGTTTCTATTTGTGATAAAAATCCAAAAAAGTATAAAGATGCAAAGCCTCTAAAATTTATCCACTCTCATGAAGAGTTGAAAGTTGAAGTGGAAACTTTTGATAAAACCGGTGGTCTAATGGGAAAGATAAAAAAGTTAGAAATTCTTGCTATGAATGGAGTAAGGTGCCAAATAGTCAATGCCATGAAAAAGAATAACGTTTATAAATCGCTTATTGGAAAAAGCGTAGGAACTGTAATAAAACCAAGACCTTTAGACTCTAAGTACCCTAAGTATAACGTCTAATTCGTATCCGCTAGTCTTGCTTCCTATTAAAGCACCAAAGCTATTTGCTAT
>DAISZX010000009.1:0-14154 GCA_036824555.1 Candidatus Aenigmatarchaeota archaeon | reverse complement strand
TTATGGGAGCTTGGAGTGTTGTTATTTTTGTAGCGACATTTATTATCGGAGTATTCTTTAGAGGAGCTACTGCTGTTTATAAAGAGAAAGCGGAGTTAGAAAAGTATGCACAAACAACGACGAGAACTTATAAAAATTTAATTGCAAAATTAGAAGGTATTAAGAAACTTCCAGCGGAAGATCAAAGAAGAAGTGAGTTAGATAAATTAATAATGGAATTTGGTACAGAGTTACACCTAGCAGACGCATATCAGAAAGCGATGGAAGCAAAGAGTCAACCTACTCCGGAGAAGATAGATGAATTAATAAATACGATCAAGAATAAAGTTAGGATATAATTAGAGAAATAAAGTTGGTAGATTCTTAAATATGGGGGCTCGAGCAGAAATAACTTTTAAATTATTTTAAGACTATTTTTAATTGGTATTCATAACTCAGGAGGTGTTGATAATGCCAGAAGAGACAAAAGAGCAAGCTGATAATGTTGTTTTCATAGGAAAGAAGCCAACAATGAGTTACGTCTTGGCAGTAATAACTCAATTCACAAATGGACAGAAAGAAGTTCACATTAAAGCAAGAGGCAGAAGTATTTCTAGAGCAGTAGATGTTGCTCAAGTAATTCAAAGAAGGTTCATGCCTGATGTTAAAATTAAAAGAATAGACATAGGAACTGAAGAGAAAGAAGTAGAAGGGAAAGGAAAGGTAAATGTTTCAACAATAGATATTGTGTTAGCAAAGTAAGCAAACTTTTCCTTTTTTATTTTTTAAAAATTCTATCAACTCTCTCAAATCTTCAACTCTCATTCCGGCAGCTGTTGGATGTCCACCCCCTCTTGCTCTAACACTTTTACTAATTCTCTCTACAAGCTTTGCAAGGTTAACTTTTCTTTTTATTCCTCTCCTAACACTAACTTCGTAATAGCCTTCTTTCGATTTTTGGGCTACGAAAATTATTTTTTTTGGAAACACTTTTGGCAAATAGCTAGCAAGAGAGGATTTTAAGTTTAGTTCGCTCTTTATTTCGTAAATCAGAAACTCCCCGATTTCAATCTTCTCCTTATTAACCTTTTCTATCTCTTTCTCAAAAGCTCTCTCAAACTTTCTGTAAATTTTATTGACTTTATCGTCTCTTAATAATTCTTCGTAAGATTTTGAACGAGAGATGAGGTTTGTCACATATCTAACTCCTTTTATTCCTTCGAATATTCTACAAGAATCGACCATCTTCGTAATTTTCCCTATTAGGCTTTTTTCTAAGAGTTTACGATCTTCTATTTCAACATCTCCAATCAGTTCAAGGTTTTTCTTGCGCAATTTCATAAAAATGCTTCTGTTATTCTTTGCTCCAAAATCCCCCAAAGTTCCAAAGGCAGCTATCCAAAGAATATCATCATCGTTAAAAAACTCTTTGTAAATCAACCAGGTTATATAGCTAGTTGGCATGTAAATGTTCATATTATAGAGGCGTGGATTTACATAGAGACATTTGTATTTTTTTGGTAAATGATGGTCTATTAGCAATAGGTTCACCGAATTCGAAATTTTATTTATTCTTTCTTCTGGAGTATCACCAATATCAACAATAGATACATTCTCAAATTTTCTAATAGTTTTTTCCGTTTTCTCATCTACCTCAAAATTATGGCGTGAAACTACCAATTTTGGTTTTAAATGAAGATTTTTTGATAATTTGTAAATTATGGAAGCCGATGCTATACTATCACAATCATGACCGAATACTATCGCTAACTCACCTTTAATACTTCTAAAGAAATCAATAGCTGGCTTGATGAACTCTCGCATCTATCCTTCCTCTCTTTCGGACATTTGGGATATAATTCCAAATTCGATTAGGGCAAGTAAAGTGTCGACGTAATGAAGAATTATAGCTTCCAGAGTTCTTGGTGGATTTGTTGATGGAGCTGCATGAGAAATAACTAGATGTAAAACTTCTTCAGGAAACTCTCTCTTGTATAATTCGGCAAGGCCAAGAGCTGAATGGTCTAGCAACATTCCGGTTGGCTTATTTCCTTTGAACTCATACACTTTCATTATGTCATGCAGCAGCGCACCAGCTATCAGTGCATCTTTATTCACAACAACCCCATAATTTTTTTCCACTAGCTCGGCAACTTTAATACAGGTTTCTACTACAGCAGTAGTATGTATTACTAGGTCTCTAAACACTATTACATCATTAACCACAAATGGGGTTCTAACTTTTTCCGGATCTTCCCTTTCATATTTTTGAAATCCAGGATGTGTTACTCTGATATCTTTCAAAATTTCAATCGTTTTCTCTCTCAACTCTTTATTCTCTATAAGCTTTGCTAATTCAATTAATTTTTCCATATTCATTATCATTATTTTACTCAAAAATAATAAGCTTAATGAAATTTCTAATAAGTGGACCTCCGGCATCGGGGAAATCGACTTTGATGAATAAAGTAATCGAGTTTTTAAAGGAGAAAAATATAAAAGTTGGTGGCATAGTTTCTCCAGAAGTTAGAAAGGGAGGAATTAGAATAGGTTTTAAAGTTGTCGATTTGATAACATTAAGAGAAATCGTTTTTGCAAGCATTTACTACAAAACTAAAAACAGAGTTGGAAAGTATTTTGTAGATACTCTGCTTTTTGAAGATGTTGCCATTCCCGCATTAGAAAATGCAAGAAAAGAATGTAAAGTTATTGCGATAGATGAAATAGGGAAGATGGAGTTGTTTAGCAAAAAGTTTGAAGAGGTCGTAAGAGAAATATTGAATGAAGAAAAAATTGTCATTGCTGTAGTTCACAGGGATTATTTGGGGGAATATAAAAAATATGGTAGGGTTTTCTGGTTAGAAAAGGAGAAATGGAATGAAGTTTATAACTCAATAATTGCTGATATTCAAAAGATTATCTAGCTTTTTTATTAGATCTTCTATCTTAACTCTTTCTTGTTCTGTAGTGTCTCTATCTCTTATTGTTACTGTGTTATCCTCAAGAGTTTTGTGGTCTATAGTTATTGCATATGGTATACCAATTTCATCAGCTCTAGCATATCTTTTTCCTATAGAGCCACTCTTGTCAAATATTGCGTCAAACCTTTTTCTAAGAATTTTGAATATTTCCAGTGATTTTTCAATCATTTCTTTTTTATTCAGAAGCGGGAATACAGCAATGCTTATCGGGGCTATTTTGGCACTAAATCTAAACCAATCCCATCCCCTTTCTTTATCTTCCACAAAAGAATAAAGCAAGACCGCGTATATCGTTCTTTCAATTCCAAAAGAAGGCTCAACGACATGCGGTATTATTTTTTTACCATTGTCCAACACGTAAGATAAATCGGCTTTTGAAAACTCCATATGCTTACTCAAATCATAATCTCCTCTATAAGCGTTGCCTACAACTTCCTTCCAACCAAAATCAAAAAGAATTTCCATATCAACGTTTCCTTTGCTATAGTGTGGAGTTTCTTCAGGTAACATATGCCTAAATCTTATAGCTTCCTTTGGTATACCTAAAGATTCATAAAATAGCTGCTCTTTTGCTATAAAATATGCCATATGTTCAGATGGGATTATCTCTTTATCTAGCGCTTCTCTAACTGTCATCTCCTCTTCAGATTTTCCAGCTTTTTGTGCCTCCCTACTCAAAATTCTTATTCTCACATTTTCATACTCTTTAAATTTATCGTACGTTTTCTCATCAGGGTTTATAAAAAATTCTATTTCTGCTTGTGTAAATTCCCTCATCCTTATTAACCATTGCCTTGGAGAGATTTCGTTTCTAAAAGATTTGCCAATTTGAGCAATACCAAAAGGAAGTTTTGCTCTTAAAGATACAAGAATGTTTTTGAAGTTTACAAAAATCCCTTGAGCAGTTTCCGGTCTCAAATAACCTTTAGTATCTCCAAGAGCACCTATGTTCAAAGAAAACATTAAATTAAAAACTTTAACATCTTCAAGCTCTCCACCACATTTTAAGCATCTTATATTCTTCTCTCTTATTATCCTCGTTAACTCTTCTACACTCAATCCTTCAACAAACAATTTGGCTTCTTCCTCTATTAAATTATCTGCTCTGAAGACACTCTTGCACTTCTTACATTTTGTTATTGGATCTATGAATCCCTTTAAATGGCCAGATGCCTCAAAAACCTTTTCAGGCATTATTAAGCTGGATTCTATTTCGAATATACTCTCATCACTTTTTACAAAATACTCTCTCCAATAATCTATAATCTTTTTCTTTAGGAGAAAGCCGATTGGACCAAAATCGTAGATTCCACTTAGACCGCCGTATATTTCACTTCCAGGGAAAATTAAGCCTCTCTTTTTCGATATCTGAAGAATCTTATCGATTTTTTTCATATGGCTATTCTCTCCCTTTATGCTCCTTCCATAAAATCGCCGTATAATCCTAATAAATATTGGGTTATTTAAACTTTAAAAAATTGTGCTTATGACAAATTTAGATAATGTGTCCAACTAAAAAGTTAGATCTAACTTCACATATTTTAACTTTTACCATCTTGCCAAACAAATCTGCTGAAGATTTTATAACAACTGGCTTATACTCTAAAGTCCTGCCTATGAAGCTATTATCTTTTCCAATCTCATCCACAAAAACATCAACAGTTTTACCTAGAAACTTCTGATTATTTTCTAAAGATATTTTTCTTACAACTTCATGCAAGACCTTACTCCTTTCGTTTACTATTTTCGATGGTAATTGTCTTATTTTTTCAGCTGGAGTGTGTGGACGAGGAAAGAATCTAGAGATGTTAACTACATCTGGTTTAATCAATTCTAGAATTCTTATAGTTTCCAAAAAATCTTCTTCGCTCTCAGTTGGATATCCAACTATTATATCCGTTTCTATGGTTAAATTTTCAATTTCTTTCCTAAAACTCTCAACTACGTCTAAGAACTCCTCAACAGTATGACCTCTATTCATATCTTTCAAAACTTTATTGCTACCCGACTGCAGTGGAATATGTAGGAATTTGAATATTTTCTCACTTTTATAGACCTCTATCATTTTTTTCAAAAGATCTCTTCTTCTGATAAGATGAAACGGATTCATCATACCAACTCTAATGAAAAAATTGCCCTCTATCCTAATTATTCCGCTCAATAACTCAGCTAAATTTGTACCCAAATCGAATCCGTAGCAGGAATTGTCTTGTGAGGTAATCCAAAATTCTTTAAATCCCTCTTTCAAATCGTTTTTTATTCTCTCTATTATAGCAGAGGGTCTATAACTTTTCAGTAACCCTCTTGCTATTCTAGTCTCACAAAAGCTACAAGCAGAAAGACATCCAGAGGATATTTGAACTATAGATATTATCTTGTTGAAGGGGATCTTCGGTAGTACTACCTTTTCTTTGCTCCCATTTTGTGCAACTACTTTATTTCTTATTAACGCTTCTCTCACTACCTTATCTATTTTTTCAACAGCATCTGGAGTTATTCTACTAGCTTTTGGAGCAAACATTTCTACTCTATCTGGCTCAGCCTTTGCCATACAACCAGCAACTACCAACGGCTTCCCAGAAGAATAAAGTTCCTTTATTCTTCTTTCCATTCTTTTAGCAGTCGGAGTTTTGACGATACATGTGTTTATAATTAACACATCAGCCTTTTTCCAATCATCGACTATTTGAAATCCAGCATCGGTAAGTATACCCATCATTATCTCAGAATCAGACTTGTTTGCGCTGCATCCGTACGTTTCAATGTAAACTCTCTTTAATTCATTCACTTTCTTCATTCTTGTATTTTTCGATCATCTCTTTAATTTTCTTATAAACGTATTCAGGATTTCTCACTCCTCTAATTACAATTCTTGAAGATGCAGAGCTACTTATCTCTATGTCTCCATAATTTAAAATTCTTCCTAGAGACGACTTCCTCAAATCAATCCTAGTTATGTTTGAATAAGGTATTAGGACTTCTTTTTTTGATATAAGAGCAAAACTTTCCTTTATACCAGCCTTTTCTATTTCATAAACATAGAGCCTTTTAACTATGATTTCGTTTAGTATGAATAATCCAACTATAAGTAGCAAAAACCAAAGAATTGAGGCGATCGAAATTTCAAGGGGGGTAATGTCATAGAGGAATATTAATAAAGACAAGATGATTGAAATTAGAAGAAGTATTGAAATTTCGAGCGTTTGTGATACTAGTGAGATCTTAAATTTCATTAACTTTATTGTTAAAGAAAAAATTAAGTTTATGGGAATATATGTTGGAACATGTGGTTTTTCTGAATCGATGAAGAGGTATTTTGAAGAGTTTTCGACCATAGAGATACAGCAAACCTTTTATAAGATTATAGACGTTAAACTTTTAAAAAAGTGGAGAGGAATGGCAAAGGAGGATTTTATTTTTAATTTTAAGGTCTTTCAAGGTATAACTCACCCATTTCCCTCTAAAACTTGGAAAAGATCGAACATCGATGTTACAAAAATTAAGGAGAATGTAGGTCATTTAAAACCAACGAAGGAAGTCTTGAATTTTTGGAAGAAAATGGTTGAATACGCTAATATTTTAAAATCTAAAGTTTTAGTTATTCAATTGCCTCAAAGCTTTAAGAGCGAAGATGAAAATTGGGAAAATGCAGAAAAGTTCTTTAAAAGTATAGAAAGAGACAATTTTGAGATTGGTGTTGAATTAAGAGGTTGGGATGAGAAGGATATAAAGAAGTTCTGCAAGAAGTTTGACGTTATAGATGTTTGTGATCTTGGAGTAAGATTGCCGACCATTTTTAAAGAGGTTTCATACTTCAGGCTTCATGGTTCCTATAAAGATGGAAGGATAAATTACTATCATAGATATACTAACGAAGAATTGAAAGAAGTGTTGGAAAAAGCAAAAAATCTAAAATCAAGGGATGTTTTCATTTACTTTAATAATGTTTTCATGCTTGATGACTCAAAAAAATTCATTAACCTACTCCAGACCTATCAATAGTCTCAATAATTTCTCCAACTGCAAAGTTCCTTCTAACCTCCTTTATTCTTATGTGTTTCTTATCACCCTTTCTGCTTCCTGGTACGAATACTACAAAACTCTTTATTCTAGCAATTCCATCTCCTTTACTCCCTGTTTCAATTATTTCGACATCATACTCTTCTCCAACTTTTACAGGTTTTGGAACGTCTGCGAATTTTTTTCCCGATCCTCTCTTCTTAGGAAACATTCAAACCAAACCTCCTTTAAGGCTCTCATATCATCGAGCTAATAACCATAGAAAGAGAATCTTTCTATGGTAGGGATGCATTCCCTTTAACTAATTTCGACTTTAAAAATATAAACTTTTATAATGTTCTTGTTATCTCTAATACCTCCACCTCTCCAACGCCCTTTATCCCTTTCAGAATTTTTTCAACTTTCTCTACCTCACCCTCCTTATCTTCAACCAGCGTAGTAACATTTAGAGCAACTAATCCAAAAGCTATTGGAACTTCTTCAACGCTTGCCTTAATCCTGGATAAAATTTCCTTTTTCAAAATCTGAACATCTACATTAACATCTTCTGGCATTACCCTAAGCGTTAACATCACTTTGGCCATTGTAGATATTAAATCCAAAAATAAAAACTTTATGGACCAACAAAGCCACATTTGGGACATGCGTACTTTCTTCCATTAGCCTTACAAGAATGACATCTTACTATTGTAAAATTTCCACAATTTGGGCAATCGAAAATTACGTAATTCTCTCCAGCCTTTACTTCTATATTGCAGGTAGAACATCTCATCTCTCTTTATTCATTTCATCTTTTAAATAATTTTATGTAGCCCCTGTAGTTTAGCTTGGATAGAACCCCGGCTTGCGGTTTTTGTGAAAAGCCGGTGGCCCGGGTTCAAATCCCGGCGGGGGCATTTAAAAATAAATAAAATTCTAGATGGAGGTTTAATAATCTATTATGAGGATTTTTGAGGGAGAATTGTTGGAGGATAGAGTAGTAATTTGGAATAGAGAAGCTGTGAGTCTGTATGAAGAAGCAGGCTACGGTAAACCAATGCCTTTGGAAGCTCCAGAGAGGTTAGAGTTAGATTTAATAGAAGCTACTTATTTGTTACAAAAGGGGAAGTTAAAAATTTATGTTTTGGAAAACAACAAAAAGAGAATGATTAGCATAAGTGAAATGCTTAGAATTGGGGAAAAGAAAGTAAATCAATTTCATGCCCAATACGTTGTTTATTCCGATTTGAGGGATAAAGGATACTTAGTAAAGACTGGATACAAATTTGGTGCTCATTTTCGTGTTTATGAGAAAGGGGTAAAGATAAAGAGAGGACCAAAAGCACCATTTGAACATACAAAATTTGTTGTTCATGCGGTTCCAGAAGAAGCAGCTTTTTCATTGCCTGAAATGTCAAGAGCAGTAAGATTAGCGCATAACATAAGAGCAACTTTTGTTTGGGCAGTAGTTGATAAGGAGAATGATGTGACTTATTATGAAATAAAAAGATTGAAACCATAGGTGATTTAATGGGAAGAATAAAGACAACGATGATAAAGAATATAGGAGAAAAGCTTTATAGGGAGCATAAAGATGAATTCACAACAGATTTTGAAAAAAATAAGGAAATAGTTAAGAAGTATGTCGGTATTCCTTCTAAAAAACTAAGAAACGTTGTTGCTGGATATATAACTAGGTTAAAGAAGATCGAGAGTCAGAATTCTTGATGAGCGTTTTTATTTATTGTCTCCAACATAATTCTATGAAGCATAAGTCACAAGCTAAGATAATAGATGAGTTTGCATTCATTCTTCTAGGAGCCTTAATTTTAATTGGAATTCTACTCGTCTTTTGGACAACCCCCCCAGAGCTACCACCATCTCTAACACCAAGGTCGATTTCTGTCAAAATGCTTCCAAATACTCAAAAAACGATAACTTTTAAGATTATAGGTAATCTAACGAGCATAAATATGGTCGCCAATGAAACTATTTCTAGTTTTGTTTCTTTCCCAGAAAACAACTTCGATGTTTATGGTGAAAAAGAAGTAAAAGCAATTTTGAGTTCTCCAAGCTCTTATGGAAAGTACTCTGGCTATATAATAGCCAAGGGAAAAGGCGGAGAGGATTCTATACATGTTACGCTCCATGTTGTACCGACTCTAACTTTAACTTCCCGCTCAATTTCTATACAAGATTTTACAGTTTCCAACTACGGCAACAAGAAAGTAGATAGCAAATCCGATTTTGTAGTAGAAAGGTCTTTATTCTCATCGAAAGAAGCTAGGCTCTTCTTCGATAGAGAAAAGAGAGAAATAGAGGAAGTTAAGCTTAAAATCAGAATAGTGGATGCTAGCGGTTCCGGCTATCTTGTAGTAAAATTAAATGGGAACACCGTATTTAGAAAAAAAGCTGCTCCTGGCTTTGAAGAGATAGTCTTTAACGTTAGTGAAATAAAAGAGTTTAATGTTATAAGCATAGGAGTCGAAAACGAGGGACTTGGAATATTTTTTAAAACATTCTATTATATCCAAGAAGCTAGAGTTGAAATTAAATACAAATCTTTTCCTCACTCCTTTGAGCTACTTCTTTCTCCACAAGAGATAGATAATTTCTATGCTTTAGAATTTTCTTCAGTTCTCGTTCAGCAAGATAGTCCTGTGGTTGAGATGAGAGTGAATAATCAAAAAGTGTTCATAGGTAGATTTCCATCGTCTGTTGTTAAGATAAACATTAGTAAAGATCTACTCGGCAACGAAATTTTGTTGTATCCATCAAATAACATTTCATTCTCTCTTCTCAGTGAAGGAGAAATACATTTTAGCAATAATATCATTAAAATTTACTCCTACTCTGGTTAATGATTGGTAATTATTCAATAGAAAAGCCTCTGTAATTTGTTAGTATAGAAAGTGAGTGGGGACGCTGGGATTTGAACCCAGATTCCGGGCGCCCAAGGCCCGCGTCCTAGCCAAGTTAGACTACGTCCCCTGATAGAAATCTATATTAAAACTAATTTAATAAGTCTGAAAACTGAGACAATTATCTATCTAACAATCTTACATAATCTTGCTATTCATTTCATTTTAATAAGCAAGTAGAGAGCTAATGTGGGGCCGCCGAGATTTGAACTCGGGTTACCACCATTTTGTTCCTCCCCAAGGTGGCGTCCTAGACCAAGCTAGACTACGGCCCCGACTAATAATAATTTATCATGGATTAATTCATCATTGTATGGATTTAATAAAATAGGGCATTCTTCTAATAACTTCTATGTATTCTCTCTTGTATACGGGGCAATAATAGTTTGTTCCATTTACTACTTCAGACGGACATCCGCCACCACAGAAGAACAGCAATGAGCAAGACCTACAATTTTTGGGTAACGTCGACATCGTCATCCTAAAATTTTCTGGGGCATTCAGTATTTGCTCCAAATCTCTCACATTGAAAAGGATGTTATACTTCTCCAGTTTTGAATGTAATATTGAGTCGCATTCTCTTATTGTCCCATCAATATCGATGTATATTGCGGATTGTATAAAGCTATTTGCACGCCTTCCACAAACTGGTGAAACTCTTGGCAGCGCAAATGTTATTATTCTTGTCTCTATATTATTTAAGAAGTATTTTCCACTCCTTGAGAATTCTTCTAACTCATTTACGAATATAGGGATGTAGTTTCTGATAAGAGTTTCTATAGGTGGCAGATGTTCAATACCTCTACCATATTTATCTGGATGAACAAAGAGAAACCTTACCTGATCAAATAGACTACTCTCTTTTAACCATTTGTATACATAGTTAAGTTCATCAACATTATATTTGGATATAACAGTAAGTGCATTAATTTTACCATAATGCTCCGTCAATATATTTATTCCTTTTATTACTTTATCGAATGACGGACCACCACCTAACATTTTTCTGCTTCTGTTATGAATTTCCTCCGGACCATCAATCGAAACACTAACGCCAACGTCGTTAGCTTTAAGAAATTCTGCAATTTCTCTATTTATAAGTGTTGCATTTGTTTGTAGACCAAATTTAATAACGACACTTTCATATTTTTTATTTATGGAATTTCCATATTCTATTAGTTTTCTGATGTTATCCCAATTCATAAGAGGCTCGCTGCCGTGTAGACATATTTCAATTGGCCTCTTCAGATTAAGCGACGAATATAATTTTATTATCCTATCTATAATCTCTTTTCCTATTTCATAAGAAAGATGCTTTTAGTATGTTTTCCTACATAACAATAAACACATTCTAAATTGCAGCTATCCGTCGTGTTTAATACAATATCTCTAACATCCACATATTTTTCTGCTTTCCTCTTGGGTAAATATTTTTTTGCTATTTCTTCATCAACTAACTGGGAGTGATAATCCAGCTACCATCTTCTGGAGAAAAGATAAAAAAGTTATTATCAAAGGTCTCTATATAAAACAACTCTTTTCCGAGTATTTTTAACTCTTTCATAGAATTCTTTTTCAAAAAATTTTAAATCCCTTTCAGCAAAATTTTTAGGTAAATAAATGCAATCTTTTATTATGATTTCTTTTCCTGGCCAAAAGACGAATGGTAAAGAGTACTCTCCATAATTTTTTGTTATTTTAACTTTATCTATCATCTTTTTTGCTGCATTTATCTTAATATTGTAAGTATCTTTATTCCATTTCAGTGCGCCATATTTTAACCAAAGATATTCTTCACATGTTATAACTCTTGGTTTGAATTTTAGTCTTGACAACTCTTTTATATCTGTTTTCCAAATGGAAAAAGTGTACGGAAGCTTCATATAATCCCATAGTAACGTGGGTATTTGCATCAAAATAAAAGATGCGACATTTGCTTCTTTTTCCATTTTTTCTCTGTCAATCTTTTGTTTCCTATGGAAAAGAAAGTGAAATGCCTCATGTATCAATGCAAACTTAAAATCTTTGTAGAACAGATTATATTTTAGAATTATTCCATTCTCAAAAGCAGATCCTTCAGGAACATTAGGTCCTTTGAATATGTTTGTCGAAATAAATATTTTATCCAATTTTAATAAGAAACTTTTTAATATTTTTAGTTGTTTTGATTTCACCTTAATTCTCGATATCTCGTTCTTGAAATGGTTAAAATAAGTTTTGTATCGTTCCTGGCAAAAATTCTCCATAGATTGAGGAAGTTTTTTCACAATCTTTACGCTCTTCTTGAAACTTCTGGCTATTTCTTTTTCTTGAGAGTTTGTTAGGAAGATTATTTTCATATGCTATATTTCTTTACGAAGATATATGGATCCTTTCTTTCTCCAGCTCTCCTACCCCAATTACTCCAGTTTGGCCAGTTATACCAGTCGTATACATATCTAGATGCTTCTTCTCTATCTGTTATTATGTGCGGCACGTATATATTAATTTTCAACCTCTTATATTCAGTAATACATTTTTGGAAAGTAATTTAAATTAATTTTATATTCCTAATAAATGCAATAACTACAATAATTCTTATGAGAGAATTTTACGAAGATATTGTTAAAGCTTATCCAACTGTTGTTGGAAGAGAGAGAAAAGATTTGGAGAAATTTGGTAGCACAGCTGCAGGTTATATTGGTAAGCATATTGTTGGTAAGGGAGAAGATGCTCATTTAACAACAAAAGTTTACCTTGACTTTCTAAAAATTCATGTGATTTTAGTTTGTGGCAAAAGGGGATCCGGAAAGTCGTACTCGATGGGAACAATTTTAGAGGAATTTTCTTTTTTACCTGATGAATACAGAAACAAAATGTCTTTTATTGTTGTTGATCCAGTAGGAATTTACTGGAGTATGAAGTATCCTAACGAGCAGCAAAAGAGTTTGTTAAAAGAGTGGCAATTAGAACCAAAAGGTTTAACCAATCTTAAAGTTTTAGTTCCCATTGGACAATTGGAGAGTTACAAAAAAGCTGGGGTTCCTGTAGACGGAACGATTGCTTTGAGCTTAAGCGATTTAACTCCAGAAGAAATATTGCTAGCTTTTAAGTTAGATAGATTGAGCGAAGAAGGTGTTGCATTAGAGAAGAATTTTACAAAATTGCAAAGAGAGAAAGAAAAGTTTGATTTGACGGATTTAATTGAAGAAATAAGAAAAGATGAAGAGACAAAAAAAGAGGTTAGAGACGCTTTAGTAAGCTTATTGTCGGTTGCTAATGAATGGAAACTTATAGTTAAAGAGGGAACAAGGATTGAAGAAATTGCTGAACCAGGAAAAATAACTGTTATAGATGTTTCGAGAATGAGGTCAGAGGAATTGAGAAATTTGTTAGTTGCATTGATAGCAAGAGAGATTTATAGATTGAGAGTTTT
Source organism: Candidatus Aenigmatarchaeota archaeon (assembly GCA_036824555.1). Lineage (GTDB taxonomy): Archaea > Aenigmatarchaeota > Aenigmatarchaeia > CG10238-14 > SpSt-28 > SpSt-28. The sequence goes on along the minus strand of DAISZX010000009.1, from coordinate 859 downwards.
AGCTAGGAAAGAAGAAGAAAAGTTTAAGATAACAGGAGAAAAACCGAAATTCACATTTCCAATAGTTTGGTTGATTTTAGAAGAAGCACATAATTTTATTCCAAGCGATAAAGATGTTGCTAGTAGCGAACCAATTAAAATAATTGCAAAGCAAGGTAGAGAGCCAGGAGTTGGTTTAGTAGTTATAACTCAAATGCCAAATAAAATTCATCAAGAAATTTTGAGTCAAACAGATATTGTAATTTCCTTTAGACTTACGTCAAGAGATGATGTTCAAGCGTTGCATGCTGTTATGCAAACATATATGCAAGAAGAGTTAGAATCTTACTTGAATTCTTTACCAAGATGGCCAGGAGCTGCACTAATTTTGGATGATAATCTAGAAAAAGTTTTTACAGTTGCCATAAGGCCAAGAGTGTCATGGCATTCTGGTGGTACAGCTGCATTGATTTAAAGTTTTTAATGAGGAAAGTGAAATAAAAAATTATGGCAAAAGAATTTGAAGTTTGGGCTGAAAAATACAGACCAAAAACATTTGACGAAATAATAAATCAAGAGAGTACAGTGGAAAGAGTAAAAGCCTTTGCAAAAAGTAAAAACATCCCGCATATGCTTTTTGCAGGACCACCAGGTACTGGTAAAACAACTTTGGCACTGGTGCTGGCGCGAGAATTATATGGCGATCAATGGAGGCAAAATGTTTTACAGTTAAATGCATCAGATGAAAGAGGCATAGATGTTATAAGAGGGCAAGTTAAAGAATTCGCCAGGACTGTTGCTATTGGAGACGTTCCATTTAAATTGATAATTTTGGATGAAGCGGATGCTATGACGAGCGATGCTCAGCAGGCTTTAAGAA
>DAISZX010000033.1:0-3513 GCA_036824555.1 Candidatus Aenigmatarchaeota archaeon | reverse complement strand
CCGGGAATGAGAGTTCCAGGAAGAATATTCCTTTCAGAAAAATTGTTGAAAGAAGTGGAAGAAGGGGCAATCGAGCAAGTAGCAAATGTAGCTTTCTTGCCAGGAATACAAAAATGGTCTTTAGCAATGCCGGACATGCATTTTGGTTATGGTTTTCCAATTGGAGGAGTTGCAGCGATAAGTTATGAAGAGGGAGGAATATCTCCTGGTGGAGTTGGATTCGATATTAATTGCGGAGTTAGAGTTTTGAGAACAAACTTTACTTATGATGAAATAAAACCCTACTTAAAACAATTGTTAGAAGAAATTTTCAGAGCGGTTCCGGCTGGGGTTGGAAAAGGGGGAGCAATAAAATTAGCTTCTGAAAAAATGAATGAAGTTCTGAAATATGGAGCTAAATGGGCAGTTGAAAATGGTTATGGGTGGGAAGAAGATTTGGAGTATATAGAAGATAAGGGGAGTGAAGAAAAATATGCAGATCCAGCAAAGGTTTCAAAGAAAGCAATTGAAAGAGGAAAAGATCAATTGGGAACCTTAGGTTCTGGAAATCATTTTCTCGAAATTCAAGTTGTAGACAAAATTTTCAACCCAGAGGTTGCGAAAATCTTTGGGATAGAGAAAGAAAATCAAGTAACTGTTATGATTCATACCGGCTCAAGAGGACTTGGACATCAAGTTGCTACAGATTATTTACAACTTATGGAAAGAGAACATAGAGATTTGCTAAGAAAATTACCAGATAGAGAGCTAGCCTTTGCACCAAGCGGTTCAAGATTATTTTATGATTACTTCGCTGCAATGAATGCTGCAGCTAACTTTGCTTTTGCCAATAGACAAATGATAATGCATTGGGTTAGAGAGAGCTTTGAAAAGGTTTTTAAGAAAGATGCAGAAAGTCTTGGATTGAGATTAATTTACGACATAACACACAATATGGCCAAGCTTGAAGAACATGAAATAGATGGAAGGAAAATGAAAGTTTTAGTGCACAGAAAAGGCGCTACAAGGGCTTTTGGCCCAGATTGGCAAGATGTTCCACAAAAGTATAAAGGTGTTGGTCAACCTGTCTTATTACCAGGATCGATGGGAACAGCAAGCTACATAATGATTGGGACTAAAAAAGCAGAAGAAATAACATTCGCTTCCATTGCCCACGGTGCTGGAAGAGTTGCTTCTAGAGCAAAAATGGTTAAAAATGTTAGGGGGGAAGATGTGGCGAGAATGTTAGAACAAAGAGGAATATTAGTCAAAGCTTGGAGTTGGAAAGGGGTTGCAGAGGAGGCTCCAGAAGCTTATAAGAATGTTGATGACGTTGCTGATGTATGCGAAAAAGCAGGAATAGCAAGGAAGATAGTCAGATTAAGGCCAATTGCGGTCATAAAGGGAGATTAAAGGAAAAAGATGATTTGCTCCCCTTTCTCTCATAAAAATTCTTTTGTTTTCTATTTCTTCCGGAACTTTTTAAATAATATTTTTCTTCCTTTAGCAATTCTATTCGCTTAAATATTGTGGAAAAGTAAAATTCGTGTTTTTATGAATAGCGCCATCTTCTGTAGTACTCTACTTCTTGAACTTAACGACTTGAAAATAAACCAAAAAAGGATTATAGATGGAAAAATGGACGCTTTGATAGAATCAATTAGCATCTGATAAAAAATTAAAAATTGCAAAGACGTTTTAATCGAGGTTCCGGTATCCATAATTCTCTATAAAGATAAAAACAAAGAATTGAGCAAAAGAATTTAAAGATTAAAATCGATAAGGAATATGAAAGGTGAGCGCTGGGTACAATTCTAAAGAAGATTTTAATAATTCTCAATCTAACAATTCTTTTATGAAATTTGAGCCAAAAATTCAAGAAACAAGATGGAATATTTCTCATGAAAAGGAAATTTGGAAGCTCTGGCAAGAAAAAAAGATCTACACTTTTGACCCAAATGCTGAAAAGATTTTCTCGATAGATACTCCGCCTCCCTATCCATCTGGTAAACCATGGCATGTCGGAGCTGCGGCTCACTATTCTCAAATAGATATGATTGCAAGAACTGCAAGAATGCTTGGTTACTCCGTCTATTTTCCAATTGGGATGGATAGAAATGGTATTGCAGTTGAAAGATATGCGGAGAAAAGGTTCAATATAAGTTTGCATAAGCTTCCGAGAGAAGAGTTTCTGAAATATTGTAAGCAAGCTTTGGATGAGTTAGAGGCTGAGATGATAGAAATAATGAAAAGCTTAGGTATTTCTGGCGATTTTGAAAATTATTATCAAACGGATAGCGAGGAATACAGAGCGTTAACTCAAGCTACTTTTATAGAACTTTGGAATAAAGGACTAATTTATTTTGATACAAGACCAAATAATTATTGCCCTGTTTGTAAAACTACAATAGCTGATGCTGAAGTGGTTTATGAGGATTTACCAGCTAAGCTTGTTTATATAAAGTTCAAGACTAAGGATAAAGAAGAAATCATTATAGCAACAACTAGGCCAGAGCTTCTATGTTCTTGCCAAGCTGTTTTAGTAAATCCGGAAGATGAAAGATACAAGCATTTGGTAGGAAAAAAGGCAATAGTTCCAATTTATGAAAGAGAGGTTCCCATTTTAGCCCATCCGATCGTTAAGCCAGAATTTGGCAGTGGAATAGAAATGGTTTGTAGTTATGGTGATTATAATGACGTAATGCTTTTTAGAGAGCTAGGATTGAAAGAAATAATAGCTATCGATGAAGATGGAAGAATGACAAGCGTTGCCGGGAAATATGCTGGACTAAAAGTGGAGGAAGCTAGAGAGAAAATCGTCGAAGATTTGAGACACTCTGGTCTGGTTATTAAAATTGAAGAAATAGTACATAGAACACCAACTTGTGAAAGAAGTCATAATCCAATAGAAATAATACCAATGCAAGAGATTTATCTCAAACAATTAGATTTCAAAGAAGAAATGTTAAAGATGGCTAAAGAGCTCGAGTTTTTGCCAGAGTTTCATAGACAATTGTTAATAAACTGGATAAACTCGGTAACAAAAGACTGGCCCATTTCAAGAAGGAGATACTATGCTACAGAAATACCGATTTGGTACTGTAAAAAATGTGGTAAGCCACATGTTCCTAAGCCTGGAAAATATTATAGACCTTGGAAAGAAAAAGCTCCTTTTGAGAAATGTGAAACTTGTGGTTGTGATGAATTTGTAGGAGAAGTAAGAACGTTTGACACTTGGTTTGATTCCAGCATAACTCCTTTATTTATCTCTAAGTTTATGAAGGATGAAGAGTTTTTCAAGAAAGTTTTTCCGGTAACAATTAGGCCACAAGGAAAAGATATAGTTAGAACATGGCTTTATTATACTTTGCTTAGATGCTATCAGTTGACTGGTAAAAGAGTTTTTAAAAAAGCCTGGATTACAGGATATTGTGTTGATGAAAAAGGAGAAAAGATGAGTAAGAGTAAGGGAAATGTTATTGATCCTGCCCCTTTAATTGAAAAATATGGAGCTGATGCTTTTAGGTTTTGGGG
>DAISZX010000032.1:0-3626 GCA_036824555.1 Candidatus Aenigmatarchaeota archaeon | reverse complement strand
AAATCAGCAACGCTAGGTGCTTTAACCTTTATTTCATACTTCTTATTCTCTTTATCTAAGAGCAAAGTAACGTTAACCTTTAATCCAGAAAACTCTTTCGTTTTCTCATTTATCTCCTTCTGAATTTCATTTACGTTAAATCCTAAAGAACTTAATTTGCTAGAAATTTGACCAAGATTTGCCTTTCCTGCATCAACAATCAAATTTATTTTTTCCATACCAATCACTTTTTCTTCTCAACGATTTTCACAAATTCTATCGGAATTGTTATTGGTATTGGAACAGAGACTTCTAAAGGCTCTATAGTTACTTCTCTTTTAATGCTATCAATTCTAGTAACCTTCCCTTTAGTATCTTTGAAAGGACCACTAACAACCTCTATTATATCGCCAAGGTTAACTTCGATCTTACTTTCCTTTGGCTTCAAAAATTTCTCTAACTCGCTTATACTGAGAGGTGTAGTAATTAAGCCTCTAACGTTTACAACTCCTTTTATTAGCTCTTTAACATTTTCTAATTCACCCTCAACGAAAACATAACCTTTTAGCTCTTGTGGATGAATTAAGGCCTTTATTGGTATGTTGTTAGTAATAGCTCTATTATAAAGGCTTTCTAAAACTACTTTTTCCCTTCCAACGATTGTTCTTATTGCAAATATCATTTCAATTCTTTTGCATCCAAAATTTAAATTTGAAATTTAGGAGAGAAATAGGACGGAAAAAGAGTAAATTATGAATCCAATTGCACCAATTAAGCCCATTCCAATTAGGCAAATTTTTGCTGTTCTAATTAACTCTTCTTTGTCAGGCTTCCTAGCTATAACCAAAACTCTTCTGTAACTCTCCAAAGCTTTCCTTACTTTATCAAACAAGCTATTCAGCAAACTCCACACCCAGATATTTCTCAATTTCTTTCTTCTTTTTAAAACCTTTAACTTTAAAATAATCCGGCTTTTCCAATCCAGTTACTACAACTAAAGTTTTTAGCAACCCATCAAGATTTTTATCGATTTGTACACCCCAAATTATCTTTGCATCCTCATTCAATCTAGAGGCAACGGTTTCTATAACTTTTTGACTTTCCCTAACAGTTATTGACGGATCACTCATTATATTTATCAAAGCAGCTCTACCATTCTTAACCTCTATGTTAAGCAATGGATGAGAAATTGCCCTTTCAGCAGCCTCTATTGCTCTCTTCTCGCTTTTACTCTCTCCAAGCCCAATTACTCCAAACTTTCCCTCTTTTATTATTGCCTTCAAATCCGCAAAATCTACATTAACCAAGCCAGGATTCATGACAACATCGACAATTCCTTTAACGGCGTTTGCAAGAATCTCGTCAGCAAATTTAAAAGCATCAGCAAGAGCCAAGTTTGGTACAATTTCTAAAAGTTTTTCATTTTGTATTACTATCAACGTATCTGCATACTGCTCTAATTCCTCCAAAGCTATTCTCGCATTCTCAGCTCTGTGCTTACCTTCCATTAAAAAAGGTAAGGTAACTATCGCTATCGTTAATATATTCATCTCTTTGGCAAGCTTTGCAACGAAGGGTATGGAAGCTGAGCCGGAGCCACCGCCTAGGCCTGCGGTCAAGAAAAGCAAGTCGCTACCCTTTATAGCGTTTTTTATTTCTTCTCTCTGCTCTTCTACAGCCTTTTTTCCAACGTTAATATCTGCACCAGCTCCCAACCCCCTAGTTGTCTCTTTACCGATCAAAATCTTTTTATTAGCCTCGGTATAAAGCAAATCTAAGGCATCAGTATTTATTGCCACAGTTTCAACATTCTTAATTCCCATTTGCATTAGTCTGCTAACCGTATTATTACCAGCACCACCACATCCAACAACCTTTATCTTTATTTTTATCTTTTCAACAAACCTCTTCAACTCTTCATCCTCTGGTAAACTTCCCCTAGAATTTAACTGTCTCACAGCCATAGAAAAAATTAGCTTTTGGGTTTTTCATCTTTTTCGTATACTTCAGAGAATTTGACCATCTTCACCTCATTAATCCATTGAAATATTGTCCTAACAATGCTCTCTTTAACTCTGCTAGCAATTTGTAAACCTTTAGCCTCTATTTCAACTTTTCCATCATCAACTTTAACACTAGCTATTTTTTCATCCATGTTTGAAAAATACTTCAAAATTGCGTATATTTTCTCTTTAGTATCTACTATTTGCTTCTTGATTTCAACTTCATAAACTAATGTTTTACCAGCCAAAGGATGATTGAAATCAACCCTAACTCTACCAGCATTTATGCTCAAAACTCTACCAGCAATTCCATTGATGCTAACGAAATCACCAACTCTAACGTCAACGTTTTGTTTCTTAAATTCTGCTTCAGGAATTAATCTTATCAACTCATCTTTCCTCTCCCCAAAAGCTTTTTCAGGAGGAATTTCTATAATTCTTTTTTCTCCAACATTCATTTTCTCCAAAGCCTCTTCCAATCCAGGAATTACAAATCCAGCCCCTATAATAACTGGAACATCACCATATCTAGCATCTGGATTGTAAATACCTTCTCTTTTAGCAATTTCTTCGCTAGTAATATCAAAAATTTCCCCACTTTCTTTTATTCTTCCAACATAGCTTATGTATACAAAATCCCCTCTTTGCATCTTTATTATTCAGTCAAAGGCTTAAAAAGTTTTCTTCCAAATATAAATTATGTGCTTGAAATGGTTGACTGGAATTTTCAAAAAGGAGAAAAAGAAGAAAAAGTAGATGGTGTTTAGGATCATAAGTTTGTGAAAGCGGATCTTAGTTATTTTTCACAGAGTAATCTTTTTAGGTGATCGAAAATTTTGACTAAGAACTATTCTACCTATTTGATTGGGATTTTTCCTTTACTAAGGTAGAATAAGTAAAAATCAAGCTCAGCTAAACTTATTCCCAATCTTTCAGCAGTCTCTCTCAAAATTTTTTCTATTTCTAGATATGTTTTCTTGTTGAGGCTATTAGGGATTTTCTCTATTAATCCAAATCTGCTTAATGTTCTTAGCACATGCCTATCTATTATTGCAAAGTTCTTGTAACCCAAATTTCTTAAAAAGTGAGATGCCTCTTTCCATCCTATTCCCTTGAAATTTTCAACAAGCGTTTCCCTAATTTTAAACTCGTCGCTTAAATTCAAAATTTCCTCAAGTTTATCAATTTTTTCCCTAGCCTGAACTATATATTCAGCTCTCTTATTATAAAATCTATAGCCATTTTCCTTCAATTTTTTGCTTAACTCATTTTTGGATAATCTTAGAAACTCACTACCAATTTTTTTCCAAATGTCAAAAGTTTTTTCTAGAGAAGAATTGGCCACAAGAATACAAAAGCAAAGTTCTAAGAACTTGTCTTCTTTACTCAACTTTCTATTTTTTTCAAACTCTGCTAAAGCAATTTTAACCTCGCTTCCAATTTCTTTTTTTAATTTTTCAATCATCTCTCTAAGTTTCATCCACTTCACACTTCCTGAAAGATTAATTAATTTTTAAACTTGCGGGGGGTGGGATTTGAACCCACGAAGGGACTAACCCAGCAGGTTTCTTCTCATCATCTTATCAAAGCTCAAGAAAACCTTACTTGAGCCTGCCGCCATTGACCAGGCTAGGCGACCCCCGC
>DAISZX010000031.1:0-3729 GCA_036824555.1 Candidatus Aenigmatarchaeota archaeon | reverse complement strand
AAAATTCTTTGCTTCTTACATGCTCCTCTACAACTCTTCCTACAATAAGCCAATGATCCCCAAATTTCTCCATAAATTCGACTCTACATTCAAAACTTATTGGAGAGTCTTTTATTAAGCTTGGTTTAATTACTTTTGACCTTTCTCTTTCCAAGTTTGCTAACTCAAATTTATCTTTTTCCCTACCAGAATAGCTCCCACATACTATAGCTTTTTCCTTCATTTCTTTACTACAAATATTTAAAGTGAATTCTCTTGTTTTCTTCAAATTTTCAAAAGTTAACCTTTCTTCTGCAACAGCAATAGCAACATACTTTGGTTCAAAGCTTATTGGCATTAAAAAGCTCGCTGTCATAACATTTTCTTTTCCATTTTCGTCGATACTAACTATTAAAGCTACAACTCTCGGAAAAATTTGCTCACTTATTCTCATGAAAGTTATTTTTTTCTCTGCAATTTATTTAAGATAGCTCAGTAGACTTCCTCTACTAACTCTTTTGGTTCTCTTTCAAATTTGAAGCACTCGTTTACACTTTTTTCAACTTCATCTTCAAGTTTTCTGTCAATACTATATCCTTGCTGTTTGAGTTTCTGTAAGACAATCTCATAAACATAAAGTTTGAGGAATCTTGAGTAATTGTAGCAACACATCTTAACCAATTTAAAATTCTCCGAAAAACTTAAATTTCTTTTTCAATTCAACTTATGAAGAAGCTTTTGTTTGTTTCTAAGAACTTTGAGCCTGTAAAGGTTACTAGGGTGGAGATTAACGCATTTATTCAAAAAAAGCTAAGGGAGTTCTTACCCAAAATAAAATCGAGAGAATTGACTGGTACATCTCCACCAGAAGTGTTTGTGGGTAGGATTGGTTACCCAAAAGTTTTCGTTGGCCCAATGGTTTCTCCTTTGGAAAATTCAGAAGAATTGCTATACACAGAAATGTGGTTTGGGAAAAGCTTGGAGGAAATTATTTCTATGAGGTTTCAAGCTGTTAGGGGAAAAACATTAGCAAAGGTTTCTGATTTAGAAAGCAAAAATGTTTGGAAATTGCAAGAGGCGCTACTTTCTGCAAGAAGTGTGGAAGCTGAGGTCAAATTCAAAAATACTCCAAGGGGATTTAGGCTTTCTTTAGACCATCAGCCTTTTGGACCATCAGCCTTTCTAGAGGATTTTAAGTTGTATCCTTCTTCTACTGACTTTAAACTTGAGAAAGTTTTTTACGATTTTGATTTAAAAGCAAAAGAAGCAATATCTTGGCTTTATCAAAATAAAACTCCAATATCAAAAATTCAGCAAGCTTTAAGTATAGGAATGCTTGGAGTTAAAAGAAAGCTAGTTCCAACGAGATGGTCTATTACAGCAGTTGATGATACGATTGGAAAATTTTTGTTAGAAAAGGTAAAAACTTTCCCTCAAATAAATGAGTTTAGAGTCTACTACAAGGAATACTTAGATAATAGATGGGTTATTCTAATGTTTCCAAGCTATTGGCAGTATGAAAGCATAGAAGCTTGGTATCCAGGTACTATAGTAGAGTCACTAGCGATTGGAGGGGATTATGAGGGATATGAATTTAAAAAAGAGTACGCCAGCATTGGAGGCTGTTGGTATGCAGCTAGGGCAATGGTCGCTGAAAAACTTTTTGAAGAGAGAAGACAAGCAGGAGTTTTAATCTTGAGGGAAATTCACCCAAATTATATACCGGTTGGAGTCTGGAATGTTAGAGAGACTGTGAGAAATATGTTGAGGGAAGAGCCAGAAATTTTTGACACTATTGAAAAATCTTTGTTGTACATTTCTTCAAAGCTTGAGATTCCTCTTAAAGTTTGGATTAGAAATTCAAAGATACTGAGAAATTTTTATCATCAAGCTAACATAAAACAATTTCTGAGGCAGTAAAAATAGTGAAGAGGGGTCTAACTTTCTTTGATTAAAAGACAGACGTTGTGGAGAGATTTAAATTTTCTGGAAAATTTTTAAATCATTTCCTTTGCACAGAGTCATTAGTGCTTTTTATGGAAGTTTATTGTTAGATGCTGCTAATGAACTATTAGGTATTTGAAAGAGAGATTGCTAATCTCTCCGAGATTTAAGTATTAATTCAAAAATAAATTTAAATCCTATAGCTTCAAATCTTTTATTATCAAAAGGGTGGCAGTAATGGAAGAAACTGCAAAAAAGCAGAGAGGAAATGGAGTATGAAGACAGCAATAGCCAGGACTAGAAATTCCAGAATTTCATTAAAGCATGCAGTTACAATTTGCAAATACTTAAAAGGTAAAAAATTAATGAAAGCCAAAGCTTTTCTCGAGAACGTTTTAAAACAAAAGGAGAGTTATGATGGAAAATATTACATAAATGCGACAAAAGAGTTTATTTCTCTTTTGAAGCAAGCTGAGGCTAATGCAAAAAAGAAAGGACTAAATGTTGATAAGCTTTTCATAAAGGTCATAAAGGCTGATAAAGGAGAGACTATGTATCTACCAAAGAGGGCGAAGTTTGTTCCTAGAAGGGCCAAAACTACACATTTAACAATAATGGTGGAGGAAAGATAATGGCGGTGGAGAGAATTTTTATTAAGGAAGGAATAAAGGAGGCAGATTTGCAGGAATACCTAAAGAAAAAATTTGAGAATGCTGGTTATAGCAGGGCTGAAATAGAAAGAACACCAATAGGAACAAGAATTATTATCTATGCTTATAGACCAGGATTAATAATTGGAAGGTCTGGAAGGAAAATTGATGAGCTTGTTGAAGAAATAAAAGAGAAGTTTAAGATTGAGAATCCGTTGATAGATGTTAGAGAGATTACCAATCCTTATTTAGATGCTAATATCGTTGCTAAGAGAATAGCTAGGGCGATTGAGAGAGGTATAAATTACAAAAAAGTCGCCCTTTATTATCTCGACCAAATAATGAAGGCTGGTGCAATAGGTGCTTTGATTGTGATTTCTGGTAAAATAATGGGTAAGGAAAGGTCGAGAAGGGTTAAGTTTAAAGAAGGTTTTATTGCTACAAGTGGCGAATATGCTGAGAGACTTGTTGATAAGGCACAAGCACAAGCTTTAATTAAATTTGGTATTGTTGGTGTTGAAGTTAGAATAATGAAGGAGATGCCTAAAGAGTTTATTTTTGAGAAGAAAATAGAAAAGGGTGAGAAGAGTGAGGAAAAGAGGGGAATTTCTGAAGAAGCTAAGGGAGGAACCGTTGGAGCAACTAAAGAAAAGGCTCAATGATTTGAGGCTTGAGCTGATGAAGGAAAGGGGGTTTGTAGCCAGCGGTAGGCCTATAAAGGATACATCAAAAATAAAAAATTTGAAAAGAAATATAGCTAGGATACTAACTGTTATTAGGGAGAGATCCCAAAAATGAAAAACATAACTGGTTTGCCTGAAGAGTTGGGAATTGAAGAAGCTTTGGAAAAAGAAGAAGCGCGAATAAGAGTTTATGTTGAAACTAGAAGGTTCGGAAAGCCAGCTACAATAATAGAAGGAATAACTAAAGATGTTAAAGCTGTTCTTAAAGAGCTCAGAAGAAAGCTAGCATGCGGTGGAACTTTTAAAGATAATCATATAGAGCTGCAGGGAGATCACAGAAAGAGAATAAAAGAAATTCTCGTTTCTCTCGGTTTCAAAGAGGAGCAAATAGAAATTTTATAGTTTGTTCAAAAATCAAAAATGATAAACGAGAAAAATTTGGTTAGACATGAGTTAATTGGCTTAGAGGTAGA
>DAISZX010000030.1:0-3809 GCA_036824555.1 Candidatus Aenigmatarchaeota archaeon | reverse complement strand
TAGGACGCCGCCCTTACAAGGCGGAGGAGGCGGTTCGACTCCGCCCGGACCCAAATTAATCAAAATAAATTTTAAATTCTAATAATCGTTATGAAAATTTCTATAATTTCGGACACACACTTAGGTTTTTCGCTTAATGAGGAGCTAGAAGAGGATAGCTACCAAAATTTTGAGGAAGCTTTTACTAAAGCTTTAGATAGCGATCTGATAATTTTAGCTGGAGATCTCTTCGATTCTAGGGCACCCAAAACAAAAGCTTGGGCTTATGCATTGAAAATTTTATCTAAAGCCACTTTACAAGAAAATAAGGGGGTAAAGCTTGTTGAGATAGATAAGCAGTTGAAAGAAGTAAGTAGAAAAACTTTAGAACATTTGCCAGTTGTTGCAATACACGGAAATCATGAAGCGAGGGCAAAAGGAGAAATAAATGCTATAGAGGCTCTGGAGAATGCAGGATTGTTAATATATCTTAATATGAATAGAGTTGTTTTTGAGAAGAATGGAGAAATGGTTGCTATTTTTGGTTTGTCACATGTGCCAGAAAGATTTGCAAAGGAAGTTTTGGACCAATGGAATCCTAGGCCTTTAGAGGGTTGCTTCAATATTTTAGTTTTACATCAAAATATAGACCCATTTGTTTATTCTCCATTAGAGCAGCCAACATTAAGCATCTCAAACTTGCCAAAGGGATTTGATCTAATCATTGACGGCCATGTTCATATTTCCCTAGCAGAAAAGATAGATAATACGATTTTTCTCATTCCAGGAAGTACTGTTTCAACTCAGCTTCAGCCAAGCGAGGCTCAGGCTCCGAAAGGATTTTTTAAGATGGATACAAAAGAAAGAAAAGTTGAGTTTGTTGAAATAAAAGCGAGGAAATTCTTTTACGAAAACTTAGAAATATCTAGGGAACAAAATGCGAGAGAGGTCATTGAAAGAAGAGTAAGAGAAATAATTTTTAAGAGTTTTGAGAAAAAACCAATAATTAAAATTAGAATAAGTGGTAATGCTATGATTTCTGATAAAGAGCTAAGAGAGTTGGAAAGAAAATACCAGGATTCTTGTATTTTGTTTTTCACTAAAGTATTAGAGACGGAGGAATTGACTAAGAAGTTAGAGTTTTTAAGAAGCTTGAAAGAAAGCAAAGCCTCTTTACAAGAAATTGGATTGAGCATTTTGAAGAAAAGTTTAGATGAGCTAAACTTCAAAAATTCTTTCAACTTTGTGGACATTTTTAATTTATTGGCTGATGAAGAGGTTGATACTGCTCTAAACATTTTGCTTGGTGAGCAAAAAACATTGAGGATGGTAAAATGATAAGGAGGATTGTTTTAAAGAACTGGAAGGTTCATTTAAATTCTACTCTAAGTTTTGAGAAGGGGGTTAATTTAATAGTTGGTCATATAGGAAGTGGAAAGACAAGTATACTGGATGCCATTTGTTTCGGTCTATATGGAACTTTTCCAGATTTACAGTCTAGGAAAGTTAAACTAGACGACTTAATAATGAGAAAGCCTTTTGAGAAGGATGAAGCTGAGGTCTATGTGGAGTTTGAGACAAATGGAAAAATTCTAAGTGTTAGGAGAGTTTTGAGAAGAGGAAGAGGCTCTTACGCAGAATTTAGAGAAAATGGAAAGCTGTTAGAACTTCAGAGCTCCCAAAGAGCAACTGAGTTGGTTGAAAAAGAGCTTAAAATGAGTTATGAGCTTTTTTCAAAGGTAGTATATGCTGAACAGAATGATTTGGATTATTTCTTGAGATTGCAAGCTGGAGAAAGAAAGAAGAAAATAGACGAGTTGCTTATGATAGAAAAATTTGAGAAAGCAAGGTTATCTACATCTTCTTTGATTCACAGGCTTGAGCAAATTGTGATGGATAAGGAAAAGTATCTAGCTTCTATAGATATTGAAAAGTTGAAAAGGGAATTTGAGGGATTGAAGCTTGAGATTGAAAAAATTGAAGGGGAAATAATGAAAAAGAGGCTTAATTTGTCCGAGATTGTTTCTCAAAGAGTTACAATTGAAGAGGAATATAAGAGAATCAAAAAATTGAAGGATGAGGTAGAAGCAAAACAAAGGGATTTGAAAGCTATAGAGGCTATTATCGAAAATAATAAGAGAGAGATTCTAAGGTTAGAGGCTGAGGTTAAAGGAGTAAAGAGAGAAGAGGTGGAAAAGAAGATAAAGGAAAACGATAGATTGAAAAAAGAGCTAGAGAGTTATTTGAGTGAAAAAAAGGAGAAACTAGAAAAGTTAAGAAAAGAGTTATCTAGAATCGAATCTGAAATACAGTTCTTTACTAAAGAGATAATTAGAATAAAGGAAAGGCTTTCTGAGGTAGAAAAGGTTGAGTTATCTTTACAAGATTTGGAGAAAAAGTTTAGCGAATCGTTGTTGGTGGAAAATGAAAAGAAACTTCAAGATATAATAGCAAGAATAGAGGTTCTGAGAAGCGAGATTAAGAAGAATGAAGAGGCAATCCTTCAACTTTCTTATGCAGAAAGCAAGTGCCCCGTTTGTGATTCGTTGCTTACGGAGGATAGGAAGAAGAGGATTGTGGAAAGGAAGCAAAAGGAGATTGAAGAGAAAAAGAAGGAAGAGACAACTCTTTTGAGAGAGAAACTCAAAATTGATGAATACATCAGAGAGATTAAGGAGAAACTGAAGGAAATAGAAAGAATTAAGGTGCTGGTTGGTGAGAAAGAAAAGTTGATGAAGGATTTGGAGGTTAATGAAAGCATTTTGAAAATAAATGAAGATAATAGGCTTAACGTTTCCAGCGAGATTGAAAGATTGAGAAGCGAGATAAGTGAAAAGGAAATTTTGTTAAGGAAGGCTTTGGAAGAGGGATCTTTTTTAGAAGCACTTAAGAAAAGAATTATAGATTTGGAAAGCCTAGTGGAGAAGACTTTTGAGTACGAGAAAAAAATGGAGTTACTAAGGAAAGAAATTTCAGACTTAATTTTATCACTCGAGGGGAAAGATGTTGAAAAGATGGAGAAAGACTTGATTGAGATTGTGAGCAAGGAGAGAGAACTTGCAATGGAGATAAAAGGGATGGAAGAAATTCTAAAAAGGGAGCTAAAAAGAAAGGAGGAAATTGAAAAAACTCTAAGCTTTGCAGAAAAAGAAAGATTAGAAATAGATAGACTAAGAAGAGTTTTAGCAGATTTAAAGGTTTTTAAACAGGCATTGGAAATAACTCAAGTCAGGATAAGAGAAGATTTCGTAGAAACAGTAAATCATTACATGGCAAATATATGGCCAAATCTTTATCCATATAGCGACTACGTTTCATTGGCTCTTAAAATCGAAGAAGGTGATTATGTTTTACAACTACAGGAAAGAAACGGCAAATGGGTAAACGTTGAAGGAATTGCTTCTGGTGGTGAAAGGAGTTTAGCTTGTTTGGCCCTAAGAATATCTTTTTCTTTGGCTTTGGCTCCACAATTAAGAATTTTGATTCTCGACGAACCAACTCACAATCTTGACCAGAGAGCTGTTGAAGAATTAGCTAGGGTTCTGAGAGAAAATATCTCAGAGTTTATGGACCAAGTTTTTATAATTACTCATGACGAACGATTGCAAGAAGCGGTTACTGGCAAAGCTTACAAGTTAGAGAGAGATAAAAGTAGGGATGCTTATACTCAAATTATAGAGTTGAGTTAAGGGAAAAATTTTAATGCGAGAACATAAAGAAGAAATATTGCCCTGGTAGCTCAACGGTAGAGCACCCGCCTTGTATCGCTAGTTTGAGGAAATGATAGAAGGCTAGCGGGGGGTTGAGGGTTCAAATCCCTCCCAGGGCTA
>DAISZX010000008.1:0-15263 GCA_036824555.1 Candidatus Aenigmatarchaeota archaeon | reverse complement strand
TATAATGTATGCTTTCATAAAATTTTATGAAGCGCAAGTTTAAAAGGAATATGGAGCCGATTGGATTTGCTCTGATTTTAATAGGGATATTTGCAATAGTCGTTGGCTTCCTAATTCTAATGTTTTCTAAAGCATCTAAAGTGGAAGGTGGAGGAATATTTTTGATTGGCCCATTTCCGATAATCTTTGGTACTAGCGAAAAAATCGTTTATGCTCTTATCTTAATCACAATCTCCATAATGCTTTTATACCTTCTTTTCATATTATTCCTATGGCGATAAAACTCTTCTTTGCAATGTTTTTGACAGTTTTTCTGCTATTTGGCTTTCTATTCGGTATTCTGGCAGCAGTTGGATATTACTTTGGAGTTAGTGGCTATATAATTTTACTGATTGCTATTTTCCTGGTTTTTCTACAATGGTACATAAGTCCTTATATAATAATGTGGACTACAAACATGCAAGAAGCGGATGAGAAAAAATATAGATGGATTTATGAAACCGTAGAAAAAATCTGCAAAAAAACCAAAACCCCAAGACCCAAAAAAATCTTTATTGTTAATTCTGGCTCTCCAAACGCATTCGTTTTTGGTAGGACTCCAAATTCTGCCTATCTTGCGATAACGAGAGGTTTATTAAACTCGTTAGAGAAAGATGAAATAGAAGCTGTAATAGGACACGAAATAGGACACATAAATCATAAAGACATGGTAGTAATGACTGTGGTTGGTGCTATACCAGTTCTAGCTTATTTCGCTGCAAGGTTTTTGATCTTTGCTCCAAAGAATGAAGAGAGAAGAGATGCTGGTGCCGCAATACTAGTTGGAGTGATAGCATACGTAATATACTTCGTCTCCAATTTGCTTGTCCTCTATTTGTCTAGATTAAGAGAGTTTTATGCCGATAGGTTCTCTGGAGTTAACACTAATCCGAGAAGTTTGGCAAGTGCTCTAGCAAAGATAACATACGGTTTATCAGTTAGTGAAGATAGAGTCGAAAATTCTGCTGTTAGATCGTTCTTCATAGCAGACCCAATATCATCTGTAAAAGAAATTTCTGCATTTCGAAGAGAATATGAAGATTTAAACATTGATGAAAAAGAAATTAAAAAAGCGATGGAGTGGGAGAAGAAGAATTTATTTGCTAGAATTTCAGAAATATTCTCCACCCATCCTCTAACATTTAAGAGGATAAAGGCATTGAGAGAGTTGGAAGCAGAATTAAAAAATAAATAAAAATAAACTTATGAGGTATTTGCTCCTCTCAAGAGATTTAAAGGTAATTGCTGAAAAAGGTAAAAGAATTTCTACTCATCTTGGAATAATAGATTTAAAAAATGCGAGAGAAGGAACTAAAGTAAAATCCCATCTTGGAAAAGAATTTTCTGTTGTTAGACCAAACATTTTGGATTTAATTGAAAAAATGAAAAGAGGTGCTCAAGTTATTTTGCCAAAAGATATTGCTCTGATAATTGCCTATACTGGCTTAATGCCAGATTGGAAAGTTTTGGATGTTGGTACGGGTAGTGCTTTTTCATCAATTTTTATTGCCAATTACCTGAGCAAAGGAAAGGTTATAACTTATGAAAAGGATGAGAGGTTTTATAAGATTGCAAAAGAGAACATAGAGTTTTCTGGATTAAAGAATATCGAGCTTGTAAAAAAGGATTTCTTTAGAGGTTTGAAAGATAAAGATTTTGATTTGATAATTTTAGACTTTGAAGAAGCGGAAAAAGCAATAAAAATTGCATATAAATCTCTGAAAGTTGGAGGATATTTAGTTGTTTACTCGCCAACTGTAAATCATCTACTAAAAACTTGTAAAGAGATTGAAAAATTTGAGTTTGCTGAAATGAAAATTTTGGAAAATATTGTTAGAGAATGGCAGTTTGAAAAAACCCTTAGACCAAAAACAAAAGGAATAATGCATACTGGTTTTATAACGATTGCAAGAAAAGTTTAGCGTTGCATTTAAAAATTTTCCAAATAAATCTTTAAAGCAATTGTTTTTCCTACTTGTTTTGGACCAACTATGATATTTGGAGATAAGGTTTAAAATCGAATTCCTTGATTATATTAGACATCCATTTTATTGGCTTGGATGTCTACTCTTCAACTTCTTTATAAGATCCCAATAACACCAATTATTTTGGCCTTTAATTCGCATTATCGTTACAAATACAAATCAAAAATTTGAGAAAAACCTTGAGCTTTAATTCTTTGACTAAAATACACTTATGAGGCTCTGGTCGATACATCCCAAGTATTTGGATAGTAAAGGATTAGTCGCTCTATGGAGAGAAGGTCTTTTAGCTCAAAAAGTTTTGTTTGGAGAAACAAAAGGCTATATTAATCATCCGCAACTAATAAGATTTAGAAACACTTCTAACCCAAAACTGTACATAGGAACTTATTTGTACTACGTTTATCTTGAAGGTTTGAAAAGAGGATATAGCTTCAATTTGAAGAAGATAAGAGTTTACGATTTGGAAATAGAGAAAATTCCCGTAACAATTGGTCAATTAAGGTACGAGTATACTCATCTAATGAAAAAACTGATGAAAAGAGCTCCAGACCATTACGAAAAGCTAAAATCTATCTTAGAACCAGAAGCACATCCGATATTCACTGTTATTCCCGGAAAAGTAGAAAGCTGGGAAAAAACAAAAGTTAAATGAAGCGTTTCTACCATTTTAAAGATGTAACTATTTCACACATTCAAAACAATTGGTTGCTAAATAATTTGGAAGAAAAATTATTAATGGGGCCGTGGTGTAGCTTGGCTAGCACGCGAGCCTCGGGCGCTCGAAGTCCTGGGTTCAAATCCCAGCGGCCCCATTTTTTAAAAACACAATCGAATAGTTTTTTATGAAAATCGTTTTTTATGAAGCAAGAGAGGATGAGGTAAAATACTTTTCTGAAAGATTGAAAGGATTTGAATTATATTTCTTCTCAGAAAAAATTAGCGAAAATAATTTGATTGATGCAGAGATAATTTCGATATTTATAGATTCGAGAATAAACAAAGAGATTCTAGACAAATTAAAAAGTTTAAAATTTATTTGTACAAGAAGTACAGGTTATGACCATATAGATTTGGAAGAATGCAAAAAAAGAGGAATATTAGTTTCTAATGTACCATCTTATGGAATAGAAACCGTTGCAGAGCATACCATCGCTCTAATTTTAGCCGTATCAAGGAGGATTCTAGAAAGTTTTGAAAGAACGAGAAAAGGAATTTTCAATAATATTGGATTAACTGGATTTGAATTAAAAGGCAAGACGCTAGGAATCATAGGAGCAGGTAAAATAGGGAGGAGAGTAGCTGAATTAGCAAAAGCTTTTGGAATGAGAGTTATAGCGTATGACATTTATAAAAATTTGGAAGAAGCGAGAAGGATTGGCTATGAATATGTGGATTTTGAAACATTATTAAAAGAATCTGATATAATCTCGTTGCATGCAAACCTAACAAAAGAAAATTATCACTTGATAAACGAATCCTCATTAGAAAAAATGAAAAACGGGGTTATAATAATTAATACTGCTAGGGGTGCTCTAATAGACACTAAGGCATTATTAAAATACTTAAATTCCGGTAAAGTTGGGGCTGTCGCATTGGATGTTCTAGAAAATGAGCCAGAAGTGAAAGAAGAAATACAAATATTGAATAGAGAACTTAAAGAAGAAGAATTAAAAAACTTGCTGTCAAACTACTTACTCTTTGAAGCAGAAGACAGACTAGACAGAGTTATAATCACTCCACACAACGCCTTTAACAGTTCTGAAGCTCTTGAGGAAATTAAGAGAACCACGCTAGAAAACATTCTGTCTTTCGTAAAAGGAAAACCTATCAATACTGTCTTCTAGAGAGATTTTATGAGAAGGGGAAAGAAACCAGAATGGCAAAGAAAGATTGCAAAGGAGAGAATAGAGATCCTATTAAATTTGGCTAAGAGTGAGGTCAAAAGGAATTTGGAAAGAGCGAGAAGATATGTGGAGTTGGCTAGGATAATCGGTAAAAGGTATAACGTAAGATTAACAAAAGAGCAGAAAGATTCTTTTTGTAAAAAATGTAATACTCCCCTAATTCCTGGCTTTACCATGAAAACTTGGCTAGATCCAAAGACAAAAACAAAAATTATTAAATGTTTGAAATGTAATTATATTTATAGAAAGCCGTATAAGTGATATATATGAGGATGGTAACCGTATTAGCGTTTCTAGTAATGTTCTTCTCAGTGTTTGGAATGTTCTTCATCTTTGACAACCTAAACAAAATTGCAGAACAGTGTCAAAAAGGGCAAATTAACCAAACTGTTTGTAAGAGTTTCACAGGCTTTGGAATGAACGTCATACTAGTCTTGCTAATAATAGCAGGATTTATACTAGTAATTTCATCGACGTTCTTTATCATGATAAGGTAGATTACCTCGCTTTTTGTTTTTACAACTCATGTAAAACAACATTTATAAACTTTTTCCTCAATTGATATTATGCCGGTTGTATCGCAAAAAGTAATGGACGCTTTAAAGTCAATAGGGTTAAACTTGTATGAGAGAAATCTTTGGGTAGC
This sequence comes from Candidatus Aenigmatarchaeota archaeon, assembly GCA_036824555.1. GTDB lineage: Archaea > Aenigmatarchaeota > Aenigmatarchaeia > CG10238-14 > SpSt-28 > SpSt-28. Next base: position 10,689 of record DAISZX010000008.1, on the reverse strand, counting down.
GCTTCTCTCAAGAGGCTCAGCCACAGTTGGTGAGCTGGCAGAAATCTCTAATGTTCCGAGAAGTAGAGCATATGATGTTTTAGAAAGTTTAGCAAACAAAGGCTTTGTCGTTCTTCAACCATCAAAGCCACTTAAAGCAATTGCGTTAGCTCCGGAAGAAGCTTTGGAAAGGGTAAAGAAAAAATTGGAAGAAGATTTTAAACAAACAATTGCAAGAATCGATGAATTGAAATCTAGCCCTTTAATGAAAGAATTGAAAGAAATATATCAAAGGGGGATGAAATCGATATCTCCAGAAGAAATAACTGGTGCTCTTAGAGGAAAGGAATTAGTTTTTCAGAGGTTGGAACATATGTTTAAAGTCGCATCAAAAAACATTAGCATAGTTACAACACCCGATGGTCTGAGAGAAATAGTAAGACATCACCTTGATGTCTTGAAAAAAGCTAGGGAGAGGGGTGTAGAAATAAAAATTGTCGTTCCCTCAGGCGAGGATATCAAAGAGGAAGCAAAATTGATAAGTGAAATAGCTGAAATAAGAAGTATTAACGAAAAAGAAGTTCCGATAAAGGGAGAGTTTACCATCGTAGATAATAAAGAAGTTGTGATGGGCTTAGTCAATCCAAAAGAAGAAAAGGTAGAAGAAATTGCATTGTGGACGAGAAGTAGACATGCAGCTAGCAACGTACTAGCTCCTCTCTTCGACCTAATTTGGGAGAAATCTAAGTCAATCTAAAAACCTGGTCTCTTAGAAACTTCTAGAGGCAGATTAATCATCTTTTTTGGAAATCCTCTAGTTTTTTCTTCGATTTCAGTAACTAATTCTTCCTCGCTTACTTCCCTTATCTTTCCGGTGCTCCTCTCTCTAACAGTCAGCTTTCCGCTTCTAATTTCTTTTTCCCCAACTACAACTATATAATTTATCCAAGATGTCTCGGCATCCCTCACTTTCTTCTCTACGGTATCCTTTCTATCATCTAAATCAGCCCTAATCATTTTTTCTCTTAACCTTAGCGCAATCTTTTTTGCCTCTTCTAAATACTTAACAGAAACTGGAATTACTCTTACCTGAATGGGAGAAAGCCAAAGAGGTAGTGCAGGATTCTCTTCCTTAACGAGATTATCGAATATTACGTACATGAACCTTTCCAAGCTACCCAAAATTGCGGAATGTAGTATTATTGGATATTTCTTTTTACCATTCTCATCGATATAAGATATTCCAAATCTTTCCGCATTTCCAAAATCTATTTGAACAGTCCCTATCTCTCTGGCTCTTCCCAAGTCATCGATGATGTGATACTCAATATTTAAAAGCCAATAGTAGTTTATCCCGGGAGGATAAACGCAGATTAAAGCTGGAAAGTTTTCTCTTTCCATCAGTTTAATAAAGAAATCTTTGTTTTTTTCAAAGAACTCTAGAGAAGTTAAGTTATATAACGATACGTACTTTCTTCCTAGCTTCTCGATTTCTGAATGTATAACTTCATGTAACCTGATCAGTTCTCTCTTAGCTTCTTCCAAATCTTTACAAAATACATGCAGATCTGGCATCAACAACTTTCTAACTCTAAATCCAAGTAATAACTCTCCAGACTGCTCAAACCTATAGCTATCGGCTATCTCAAAGGCTCCGAAAGGCAAGTTTTTATAACTAAGCTGCCAATCCTTTATCATAGAAAACTGTTGAAAGCAGGCTGCGTATCTTAGAGTCAACTGCCTATTTTCTGAATTAACAACATACATTCTCTGTCCAAATAAAGAAGCATGTTCAGCTATCGCTTTTTCTTTCAAGTTAAACATGTTTGTTCCTCTCACAAAATAAACTGGAAAAGGCAAAGAAGAAACTACTTTAGAGACATATTCTCCGAGCATATCAAGAATAAAGGATCCGAGGGGACCGTATCTCATGTGACCCAAATCAGACATTTCCTCCCATTCTATTCCAAATTTTTTCATAAACTTTAGGTATTTGGGTTCTGGATTTTCCTTTCCTTTTACTCCTAAAGCTTCTTGCTCTACCAAAACTCTAAATTCTTTCTCTTCCTCACCAAACCTATACTTTTCTACCTCCACTAGCTTACCATCCTTTGTTAGAACGAAATATTTCTTTTCTATCCTCTTCTCAACGACTTTTCCCTTCCCAATCTCTTTAAGCTGCTCAGCCAGAGGATGTCCTTTGACAGAAAAGCTAAGCTTTTTAGTCCAACCAAAAGGTGCTCTATGTACCTTTATTCCTCTTTCAACAGCAATTCTTTCCATCTCTTTAAGTATGGAAATAGACGCTACAGGATTTGCTAAACGGTTCGAAAGATGAGCGTAGGGATAAATAACTATTTGATTAACTTTAAGGCTTTCTAAAGACTTTTCAACTTCCTCAATAGCTCTATTAGCTGTAGATTCGTCATCATCCTCTTCAACACTTGTTAATAGTAAAAGGCAATTTTCAATTCTAACTTTTTTCTTTTCCGCTTCTTCTGCAGCACCCATTTCTTTTTGAACAGGCTCATACTCAATAAAATCTACATGAAGTTGTAATATTTTCATGCGAACCACCCAGAAAAGAGGAAGTTATGATCAACAGTAAATAAATAGAAATTAAAGCTCTGTTTGTAGGCCACCTTTCATTGTTTTATTTAACATTTCTGTATTTAAGCTTTTTATCGAGCAAAGAATTTAGATAGGCTATTTTTTCTTGCCAAAACTTCGCCTCTTTAATTGTCTTCGAACGAAATAGAGCTTCTTTAGCCAACTCTAGCTGCTCCAAAATGTATACTTTTTCAATATCAATTTTCTCTTTCATATTACTAGTTAGTGGTTAAATATTTAAGCTTTACTATTTATAGGTGGTTATATATTCTAGTTTATATTTCTCGTGTCGAATGTGAGATATGGAAGATATTGAGATTTTTCTAAAAAAAGTTGTAAAACAAATCTTGCCAGATAAGAAAACAGAAAGGGAATTGAAGTCACTCGCCAAAAAAGTGTTGAGATTGGTAAGAAAAAAAGCTAAAAAGTACAAAGCTGAAGCTATCATTGTAGGCAGCATAACCAGAGATACCTGGCTTCCAGACAAAAAAGAGTTCGATGTTTTTATACTCTTTCCCAAAGATACCACTCCAGCTGAACTAGAAAAGCATGGATTGAAAATAGGGAAGGAGGTTGTAAAAGAGATGAAAGGAATCCTTACGTTAAAATATGCCCAGCATCCTTACGTTTCCGCAAAAATAAATGATGTAGAAATAGATATCGTTCCTTGCTATAAAGTAAAAGATGCTTCTGAACTAAAAAGCGCTGTTGACAGAACACCATTTCACGTAAAATACCTACAAAAAAAGCTAAGGAAGTGGCAGGCAAATGAGGTTAGGCTACTAAAAAAGTTTTTAAAGTCTCATGGAATCTATGGAGCTGATGCAAAAACTCAAGGATTTTCTGGCTATCTATGCGAGCTTTTAATAATAAAGTATGGAACTTTCATTAATTTGTTGAAGTCGGCAACAAAATGGAAAATTCAGGAAATAATAGACGTTGAAAATTTTTATAGAGAGGAGGAATATCCAATCCTTAGAAAAATATTCAAAGACCAACCGCTGATAGTAATTGATCCAACGGATAAAAACAGAAATGTTGCTGCCGCCTTAAGCTGCGAAAACTTCTACAAATTTAAAAAAATTTGTCAAGAGTTCTTAAGCAATCCTTCAGATGAAACATTTTTTGGTAAAGTAAATTACATGAGTGACATAGAATTTTCGAGAATGAAGTTGAAAAGGGGTACGGAAATTCTTTTGATAAAATTCAAGCCACCTAAGGTTTCTCCAGACATATTGTGGCCGCAGCTAAGGAAGTTTGCGGAAAGAATTGAGAGTATTCTAGAGGAAAAGAAGTATGAGTTTAAAGTTTATGGAAAAGCTGTTTATACTGACGAGAAGGAATTGGCCTTAGTTTTGCTCGAGTTAGAAGTATATTCATTGCCGAACGTTCAAAAAATAATTGGCCCAATGGTTTTTGATGAAAAAAATTCAAACGCATTCTTAAAAGCACATGAAAATCCTTTGATTGGCCCTTACATTGAAGAAAATAGGTGGGTAGTAGAGGTTGAGAGAAGGTTCAAAACCGCAAAGGAAAAAATTTTGGATAGCTTGAGTAAGCCTGTAGAAATATTAAAAGCTAAAGGAATTCCAAGCTACATTTCTGAGGCCCTAGCAAATGGTTTCGAAATATTGGATGGACTGGAAATTGAAAGATTATTAAAAGAGAGGAAAGACGTTGGGATTTTCTTCTACGAGTACTTTCATAGGAAAAAAATTATTTAATAGCAAAATTTGGTGTTTTTTATGATAGTATTAACGTTTTTGGGCACAGTTTCTGGAATTCCGAGTAAAGAAAGAAATCATCCCGCTATTGCCTTAGAGTATTTTTACTATAGAAAAGATACTTTACTTTTCGATTGTGGAGAAGGAACACAAAAACAACTCATGAAAGCTGGCATAAGCTTTATGGATATAAGCAAGATCTTTATAACGCATTGGCATGCCGACCACTTTTCTGGTTTAATTCCTCTTTTGCAAACTATGAACTTAGAGAAAAGGAAAAGCGAATTAACTATTTTTGCACCCGAAGCAAACAGGTTTGTTCAAGGAATTCTTAATTTAGGTTACTTTGGATTAAGGTTTCCTGTGAAAGCTGTTGATGTCCCATTTGAGGGAAGAAGCGTAAATAAAGTTTATGAGACAAAGCTTTACGAAATACTTTCAACTCCAGTTTTACATACTGTGCCTTCTGTTGCCTTTGCATTTAAAGAAAAAGATGTATGGAGGATTGATGAGAGTAAGCTAAAAAAGTTAGGCTTGAAAAAAGGGAAATGGTTGAAGGAACTCAAAGAAAACGGAGAGGCTTTCTATAACGGGAGAAAAATTAGAATAGAAGAAGTTGCTAACCTGCAAAAAGGTCTAAAAGTTGTTTATAGTGGAGATACCAAGCCTTGTGACAACATCGTTGAACTAGCTAAAGATGCGGATTTGCTCATCCATGATGCAACCTTTTTGGAAGAAGATGAAGATTTTCAGAAGTATCATTCTAGCGTTAAGGATGCAGCGAAAATAGCAAAGAAAGCCAATGTTAAAAAGTTAATTTTAACGCATATAAGTAGAAGGTACAGGAATGAAGATGTAGAAAGGCTGATTAAGGAAGCAAAGGAAGTTTTTGAAAACGTAGAGGTTGCTTACGATTTGATGAGAGTTGTACTAAAAAGAGAGTAGTTGGGTGCTAAATTTTTAATTCAGTCTATTTAAAATAGATTATTTACAAACATTCTTTTGGGCGAGTAGCTTTCATGGTATCCTAATTCGGATACCATGGCTAAAAGCCTGGTTGGAGCGCCCGGCTGATAACCGGGAGGTCGTGGGTTCAAATCCCACCTCGCCCATTTCAAGCATAAAAGCAACCTATTTAAGTTTTACGATTATATTCATTTAATGGTAGTAAAAAGAAAAGTGATTGAGTACTCGATTAAATTCCTTTTAGTTCTCATAATCTTTATATCTAGTGCTCAATTTGCTGTTGCGGCTTGCGATGCCAACCATCAAACATATCGCTACAAATCTGCAGTTTTTTACGTTAGCAATGCCGCTAAAATAAAAGTCGCCGTGACAAACACGATGGGAGATCTATACCCAAGATGTTTCACTGCATGGATAATAGTAAATGGAAGGTACGTAAATCTAGATGGATTACCATATTCTCCAGATAATTGGCACCAGGCTTGGAAACACGAAGCGCCAAACTGTTTTTCTAGCGGATATAGAATTGCTTCTACAAACGGTGGTTATGCAGAATATGATTTGCTGAAGTTTAATAATAACCAACCATATAATGGAATCGTTGAGGTTAGAGTTAGTAGTGATTGTTATGAAATTGTAACAGACCCGTGTTTTTGCTGGGACGTCAGAGTTGAGCCGATAGTCTATCAACCGCCAATTCAATATGGATGGTTAAGAGTTAAAGTTAAAGATTGTGACTGCAATAATCCGATAGACGGTGCAAAAGTTTGTGTTCAGAGCATAAGCTTAGATCCTTGTTCTTATACTGATAAAAAAGGTGAGGTCACATTTTACTTGCCCGTAGGAACCTATCAAATACAAGCTAGCAAAGAAGGTTACAATTCTAAAACCATAAGTGCAACGGTTAGCTGTGGTCGAACAACAGAGGTTAGTATTTGTTTAAGAAAAATTAAAGTTTGCAATCCTGGAGAAATTAGGAATAGAAGGTGTGTTTCTCCTTCTCAAATTATGTATGAAAAATGCAATTCTGATGGCTCTGGATGGGATACCGTTTTGGAAAACTGTCCAAGTGGCTATTCCTGTGAGAATGGATATTGTGTTTTGAATAAAGATGGATGGTATGATACTTCAGAAACAAGATGCAACTTGAACGGAGCCTCTTGTGGTTATGGTATAAAGGAAGTTAAGCAAGAGTATAGGGATTATACTTGTTTTGGAGTTACTTGTACTTATATTGTGACACAAACCAGATGGGTAAGCGTAGGTAGCTGTCATATACCATGCCCTACTACCACAACAAAGCCTTCCGAAGATAAAGATGGATGGTATGATACTGGAAGAGAGAAGTGTGAAACGAGTACATCCGAATGTGGCTATGGAGTAAAGATGAAAGAACAAGAGTATAGGGATTATACTTGTTTTGGAGTTACTTGTACTTATAGAATCGTAGCAAGAAGGTGGGTAGAAGCTGGTAGCTGTTATAGAGCTTGTCAAAGTGGCTATTTTTGTGTGAATGGTTACTGCAAACCGGCTTTCGATTGTAATTCTTTGGATGGATGGTACGACACTCAAGAAGAAAAATGTAGCATTAAACTTGAGTGTGGAATTGGAGAAAGACTGATAAAGAGAGAGTACAGAGATTATTACCCGATAGTTGATGAACCTGTCTCTCTTTCGCATTGTTCCTTCATCGTTAAAGACGTTAGTTGGAAAAATGTGGGAAGCTGTTATGTGTCTTGCCCAGATGGTTATTATTGTGATAATGGTTTCTGCAAACCTCCTTCCAAAAGATGCGAAGTTAAAATTTGGGTGAAGGAAGATGAAAGCTATTCACCGCTTGAAGGTGTTAGAGTATGTGCTGATGAAAAATGCTATTTGACTGATCATAGCGGCTTAGCCTTGTTCTACATTAGCGTCGGGACTTATACTCTTACTATAAGCAAGCAAAATTATTATGAAAAATCATTAACGATAACTTGCAGTCAAGAGGGAAATCCTGTATATCAGGTAGTGATACTAAAAAGAGCAAAAGCTTGCTTTGACTGCAATTTGCTTGATGGTTGGTATTATACGACAGAATCTTACTGCAACACTCGCAGCTTTGAGTGTGGTAGTGGAATAAGATTGAGAAAAGAGGAATACAGAGACTATTTATCGATGTGCGTTGATTCCTCATCACAATGCAAAGATTATAAGGTAGTTGCTTATAGATGGGTAGAGGATGGTTATTGCTATAAAGGTTGTGATCTTGGATACTGTGAAGAGGGATTTTGTAGAAAGGAAATAAAAGTTAAAGATGCAGTTGCTCTTGCTTCTTTTTATCCTTTTAGAGAATATTCGAATCGAAGAAAAAGTGAAGTAGATTGGATAGCTTTATTACTGGTTTTAATACTTACCATATTGATTTTTCTCGTAACCAAAAAGAGAAAAGAGCTATGCGATTGTCCTTGAGAAGATTTAAAATTAGTAGCAACAACAATTTAGATGAAAGGTAAGTTCATAGCTTTTGAAGGTATAGATGGTGCCGGATTGACAACACAAGCCGAGCTGTTGGAAAAATACCTAAGGTCTAAAAAGCATGATGTTATCTTGACTAAAGAGCCGACAAACAATTTAATAGGCGGACTGATAAGGGCTGCGCTTAGAAAAGAATGGATAACTTCTAACAGAACTCTTCAACTACTATTTTCTGCAGACAGAGCACATCACGTGGAAAAGGAGATAATTCCTGCTTTAGAAAGTGGTAAAATAGTTATAACTGATAGATATTTTCTTTCCACAATCGCATATGGTATGGTTGAATTAGAAAAGGAATGGCTAAAAGCTTTGAACTCTAAGTTTTTAATTCCGGATATTATTTTTATAATAGATATTCCAGTAGAGGTTTCTCTAGAAAGAATAAAAATTAGCAGGTTTGGCTTTGAGCTCTTCGAAGAAAGAGCAAAGCTTGAAAAGGTTAGGAAAAATTTTATTGAACTTTCGAAGGAATATGAAAATTGTTTTCTGATAGATGGAAATAGAAAAATTGAAGAAGTTCATATGGATATAGTTAGGTTAGTTGAAGAAAAGCTAAAGCTCTAATTCGCTCAACCTTTTCAAGACTTTCATCTTCTCTCTTCTCTCGATTTCTGCTTTTTCCAAAATTTCTTTTAAGGTTTTTATCGTTTCATCATAAACTTTTTTGTCTATAGGATATGGAACTCTATCTTTACCACCATGAGCAAAAGTGTATTTTACTGGATCTATCCAGCTAGCTTCTTTTCCATAAACAAGCTTTGCTATCAACGCTAAAGCCCTAACAGTTTTTGGGCCAACTCCTTCAAATGCGACCAGCTCTTCATAATTTTTTGGATCGAACTCATGTAATTCTAAAAGTTTTTGGTAAACTCTTATGTCGAATGTGTGTTCTACCGGCATTTTAAGATATTTATAGAGGCTATATGGAGAAGAAAAATATTTCTTAAATTTTTTCACATCTTCTTTAACTATATCAACGCTTGCTTTCCTTACATCTTCGCTTTCTTTAGCAACCATATTAAGAACATTCTTTTCTTTAAATCCGACTATTGCTGTATGTGGCTCAACAACAAATGAATTGAAAGAAAAAGAAAGCCAGTGATATCTTCTTGCCAATTTATTTTCAATATTCATCCCTTGTTGAACTACTGCCCACTTCCCGTCTTCTGAAACAAAAAATGAATGATGATAAATTTGATATCCAGCTTGTATTAGAGAATTGTCTACCTTAGCTACCATTTTACTAGCATATTTCAAATCTTCAATCTTTTTAGTCGATAGTTTGAATTCTTCCCCAATTTTTTCTATTTCTTCTGGAGTTCTTCTTGAGGAAGAACCTTTGCCGCCTAATACCTTTACACCAACGTTTTCCTTATTTAACCCTTCCTTCAAAGCCCCAGCTAAAGTTGTCGTTAATCCGCTAGAATGCCAATCAAAACCTACAATACATCCGAAAGCTTGATAAAAATACGGATTGGAAATTCTCTTTAAAAATTCTTCCTTTCCAAATTCTTGGATTATTAGCTTTGAAATTTGGGAACTAAGTTTTACCATTCTATCAAATAGCCACCTCGGACATTTTCCATGGTGTAGCGGCAAATCGACAATTCCAACCCTCATAAAATCTTTTAGAGTTCTTAATCGTAAAATAAAAATGCGCCAGTCGTCTAGCCTGGTAGGACACGAGCTTCCCAAGCTCGGAGCCCGGGTTCAAATCCCGGCTGGCGCAAGGTTTTAAATTATAAATTCAATTATTCTTATGATTTTTGGTAAAAAAGATAATAAGAACGTTTCTTTGGAAGAAAAGTTAAAAGAGATAGAAGAAAGGGTAAGGGGCTTAAAAAAAGTTGAACAAATTTCTACTCAAACAGAAAAACCGTCTCAAGAGCCTTCAAACATAACAAATTCCCCAACAACACCAAATCTTACAGAAGAGAAAACAAAAGAAGAGAAAGGTGAAGAAGAGACTCAGATTCCTCTATTTGTAAAAATTGACAAATACAAAACGATTGTCTCTTCTTTGATGCACTTAAAGACTCTCTTGATCTCATTGAAAAATTCGCTAATCGCATTAGAACAAATTGAAAAGACAAGAATTGAAACATTTAATGTTATAATGAAAAATTTGGATAAAATGAATGAAAAAATATCTACTCTAGAAAAAGAAGTCGTCAAACCGATTAGTTTCTCATTTGGTGCTCCAGCTGCGAACTTCTCCCCTTATGAAGAGCTGCAAAGCGTCCAAGCTTCAATAGCAAGTCTAAAAGCGCAAATAGATCAGTTAAGGGCAGAGTTAGAATCTGTCGAATAATTTTTTTTAAGAATAAACCTAAAATTTTCTATAATGTTGAATGAATGTCATTTAGAAAATTTTCTAAGAGATAAGAATATTGAATTTGAATTAATTAAATTTGAAGAAAACGTGATGACTAGCGAGCGTGCAGCAAAAAAGATTAGTGGAATTGTCTTGAAGAGTATACTGCTTATCTGCGATGGAGAACCTCTCCTTTGCATTCTGCTTGGGAAGGATAAAATTAACTTCGAGAAAATAAAAAGGGAAATAAATTGTGAGAATGTTAGATTAGCAAAAGCAAGAGAAGTTAAAGAAATTAGTGGTTACGATATTGGTGCTGTCCCACCAATAGCTCACATTAGTAAAATAAGAACAATAGTAGATAGCAAGGTTAGTATGTTAGGCGATGATGAGATAGTTTATTGTGGCGGTGGTTCTCATTATCATTTGTTAAAGATGAAAAAGGGAGATTTGATGAAAGTATTGCAAAACGTAGAAATAAAAAATATAAGTCAATAAATGTTTGGAATGTTAATATCTGAAATGCGGGGGTCGCCTAGCCTGGTCAATGGCGGCAGGCTCAAGTAAGGTTTTCTTGAG
>DAISZX010000029.1:0-4050 GCA_036824555.1 Candidatus Aenigmatarchaeota archaeon | reverse complement strand
TTTATAAAGTTAGCTCCAGCTAGAATTAGGAGGAGTCTAAAAAGAGGATTAACTGAAGAACAAAAAAAGCTTTTAGAAAAAATAAGAAAAAATCCTCAGAAGTTTCATAAAACTCATTTAAGAGATATGATCATTTTACCAGAAATGATTGGTGCTAAAATAGGAGTTTATATAGGTGGTGCTAAGCAAGGCGATAAGAGTGGAAAATGGCAACCAATAACTATAACTCCAGAGATGGTTGGAAGAAGGCTTGGTGAATTCGCCATTCCAATAAAAAGAGTTCAGCATTCAGCACCAGGAATAGGAGCTTCTAAGGGTTCTAAGCACGTGGCAACAAAGTAATTTTAACATACATACTTCCCTACTTCCCTTGCTAAAGTTTCGTTTATATAAATCGGTGCTTTTGCCCTTAAAGCAATGGCTGTAGCGTCGCTCGGCCTAATATCCAGAACCAAAACCTTATCTTTCTGCTGAACTATAAGCTGGCCTATAAATGTGTTTTCTCTCATCTCCACAATTTTAACTGCCAGTACTTTGATTCCCAAATTTCTAAAAATATCAATAACAACATCATAAACGGTTGGTCTAAATTCGACTTTTTCCTCTAAAGCTTTTCTTATTGCATTAGCTACGCAAGCATCGGTAGTTGCTTCTATTAAATAGCAGCCTGCTTTTAAAGTGACTTGTGCTCTATCAACTAAAATTAAATCCACACTAATATTAGCTTGAATGAAGCCTTGAAGCGGAATTTCTGCTGTAGGATACTCCTGAGAAACGTTTTCTAACTGCGAGTTTACTGGAGATTTGGATAAGGAGTGGGAGAGCATAGAACTCAAAGAGGAGAGGGTAAGTAGAGCTGCTGCAAAAAGCAACAGAAAAAACAAGATTTTTTCCTCCATTATAAAGAAGTAATTTTTTATCTTAAATCTGTAATTTGATATTTAAAATTGTTAAGCTTTTTTGCTAATTATTGGTGATTAACAAAAGTGTTTATTTTAATGTATATTTTTTTCCACCAAAAAATTTTTATTTTAAACGATGAAGTATGGTTAGCGATTGGGGCTCGAGAAACGTTTTACGGGGCTGTGCGATTGGGGCTTTGTACGATTCGAATCGATTTGAATCGTCCAGCGAAAAGCTCAATTCTAAGGAAAGATCGAAAACCTAATTTAAAAGGTTTTCGATCTTTGAAAATATAGGATGTAAAAAATAGGTTGATGATATGGCAATGGACTCTATCGTAGCGAGCGCGTTGAGAAAAACGTTGGGAAATGCCGATGAAAAGATTGGGAGGTTTAGAATTGAATCTACTAGCGGTGCTACATTTAGCAATGTAGATTACTTTAAATTAGCCGAACAACAATTCGGAATTCAAGTCAAAAAAGCTAAAATAGTTGTGGTTGGATGTGGAGGTGCTGGCTGCAATAGCGTTACTAGATTGACTGAAATGGGAATTCAAGGCGCGTATACAGTTGCTTTAAACACAGATGCCAAAGCTTTGGCTGTAGCAAAAGCTGATAAGAAAATTTTAATAGGAAAAGAGCTTACTAAAGGTTTGGGTTGTGGTGGTTATCCAGAAATTGGTAGAAAGGCTGCTGAAGAATCGAGAAATGAAATTAAAGAAGCTATAGAGGGAGCTGACTTAGTATTTGCAATAGCTGGCTTAGGAAAGGGAACTGGAACAGGAAGCATTCCAGTTGTTGCGGAAATAGCAAAATCGATGGGGGCTTTAGTAATAGCTGTAGTTACGATGCCATTTAAAATAGAAGGAGCAAGAATTTCGAAAGCAGAAGATGGCTTAGCAGTTCTAAGGCAGCATGCAGACACGGTAATAGTTATTGAAAACGACAAATTGCTAAAATACGCTGGCAATTTAACGATTCAACAAGCTTTTGCGGTTGCTGACGAGTTAATAGCAAGTATGGTTAAAGGAATAACAGAAACAATAACGTTACCAAGTTTAGTTAATCTGGATTATGCAGACGTTAAAGCTGTGATGTCAACTGGAGGGGGAGTAGCCGCCATAGGTGTTGGAGAAAGCAACTCTTCAGATAGAGCGAGAGATGCTGTAATGAAGGCTTTGCAGAATCCGCTGCTAGAAGTTGATTACACTGGAGCTGCTGGTGCATTAGTTCATATAACAGGGGGACCAGACTTGAAGTTGGAGGAAGTAAATCTAATAGGAGAAACTGTTGCTCAAAGCTTGGATCCATCAGCAATAGTTTACTGGGGTGCTAGGATTTTGCCAGAGTTTGAAGGAAAGATTCAAGTAATAACGATAATAACTGGAGTGAAATCTCCTTACATACTAGGAAGTGTTCAAAGAGAAATGCCTCTAATAAGAGAAGTTAACCCGCTATTAGGAATAGACATAATAAAGTAACTGCTCTTCCCCTTTCCTTCTTTGATGGTGAGAAAATGAAAAGAGAAGCAAAGATAGATGAAATTTGGGACCCGCTTGAAGATGAAGAATATTATCCTGAAGACATTTTCTAGTTTTTTTGTTTTTTAAATTTTTCTCCAAACAACCCCTTCTTTCGTATCTTCCAACAAAATTCCATACTCATTTTTTAACCTTTCTCTTATCTTATCGGCTTCTTCAAATTTCCCCATCTTCCTCAATTTTTCTCTTTCTTCAATCAACTTCTTAGCTTCTTCTGGAAGCTCTTCTTCTTTCAAAAATTCTTCCAATTTCAACCCCAAAACTCTATCGAAAAGTAACATTAGCTCAATAGCCTTTTCTGCGTCCTTTTTTGTTACCATTCCTTGAGAAACCAATTTATTAACATCACTAATGAAATTAAAAACAGAAGCTAATGCTTTTGGCATGTTGAAATCATCAGCCAAAGCTTTCAAAAATTCTTTCTTCGACTTTTTCAAAATCTCAGTAAATTCCTTAGAGTGCCTCCCATTTCTCACGTTTTTCAAAATATGCAAAAAGTTTCTTATTCTCTCAACACTGGCCTTTGCCGCATCTAGAGCTTCAAAAGTGAAATTTTGCTCTTCTCTATAATGAGAAGATTCAAACAAAAACCTTATTTCCCTCCACGAATATCCTTTCCCCAATAAATCTCTAAGTGTATAATAATTTCCTAAGCTTTTGCTCATTTTCTGACCGTTTACAAGCAAAAAGTTGCAATGGATCCAATAGTTTACAAATTTTTTACCCGTCGCTGCTTCGCTTTGTGCTATTTCGTTTGTATGATGAATTGGTATATGGTCTATTCCCCCAGCATGAATATCAAAACTTTCCCCCAAGTACTTCATACTCATAGCAGAACATTCTATATGCCACCCAGGAAAACCAACAAAATTAAACTTGACTCTGAATTTTTCGTTTTCTGGTTTTGTATCCAATATTTTAATATTTGGATTCTCTTTAGACCATTCTAAAACTTTCTCATATTCCTCTTTACTCAACACCCATTCGCTTATATAATCCCACTCCATATGCCTTTTTTTGTCTGGCGGAGAAAATTTCCAAAGGGCAAAGTCTGTTATATTCCTCTTTCCTTCAACAGGTTCTACTCTTGCTCCTTCAATCAAATATTTATTAAGCTTCTTGAAAGTCATTCCACTCAACTTTCCATAATTTTTAAATTTAGAAGTATCGTAGTAGATTCCATCTTTCAGAATATAGGCATAGCCTTTTTCCTTAAGTTTTTCTATGAGCTCCTGCATTTCTTTTATATGCTGCGTCGCTTTTGGAACAATATGAGCCTTCTGAATGTTTAAAGTTTCTATGTCTTTAAAAAACTCTTGAGTAAAAAATTCTGCAATTTCCCACGCAGTTTTTTGTTTTTCCCTTGCTGACTTCTCAATTTTATCCTCTCCTGTATCTGCTTGACTTGTTAAATGACCAACATCAGTTATGTTCATCACATGCAAAACTTTATAGCCAAAAAGTTCAAGAGTTCTTCTAATCACATCTTCATTAACATAAGTCCTTAGATTTCCTATATGAGCAAAATCGTAAACTGTTGGGCCGCATGTATACATTCTAACCTCTTTATCGTTTATTGGTTTGAAGACTTGCTTTCTTCTTACTAA
>DAISZX010000028.1:0-4343 GCA_036824555.1 Candidatus Aenigmatarchaeota archaeon | reverse complement strand
TCTAGAACCTTTTCATACTTTTCTTTCAAAGCGTCAAACTCTTTTTTCAAAACCTCATATTCTTCTATCGCTTTCAAATTGACTACTCCTATCGCTCTAAGCTCAGCTTCAACTTTCTTCAATTTTTCCTCCAAAACATTAAAATTCTCATCGATAGTTTCTATGCCAGCAAACTTTTCATATTCTTTCTTCGCGTTTTCTAATTCCGTTTCAATTTTAGCTTTATCTATTGCCAATCTGTTCATCTCAATCTCCAAATTAATTCTTCTATCCTGCAATTTCCTTCTCATTTCTCTCAATCTTTCAACCTCTTTTTCAGAAGCTATTCTAATTTTTTCCAAGTTTATCATCTCTTTGCTTTCTTCAGATGCTGAGATTTCTTTCAATTTTCTCTCAAGCTCCTCCTCTTCTCTCTTCAATTCTTCAATCTCTGAAAGCAACTGCAATCTAAGCTTTCTATATTCTTCAACATTAACCTTTTCTCTTTCTTCTTTCTTTGACTCTTTAACTAAATATCCTCCAGTTATTGCTCCGCTTCTCTCTACTAAATCTCCATCTAAAGTAACCATTCTAACTTTTCCGATTCCAATTTCTTTAGCTGTCTGCAAACTATCAACGATCAAGGTATTTCCAAAAACGAATTCTATAGCGGGCATAAACTTTCTATCGTAATTTATAACCTTACTGGCAACTCCAATAACTCCTTCTCTATCCAAAAGCTCTTTTTCCTTAAACTCTTGTGGCTTTATTTTATTCAAAGGCAAAAATGTAGCTCTACCTATTCTCTCCCTCTTAAGAAAATCTATACACATTATAGCAACGTCTTCATTCTCAACAACAATATCATACAAATGCTGAGCTGCCGCAACTTCTATAGCAGTCTTATATTCTTCTGGAACAGAAATTAAATCTGCAATAGTTCCATAAACCCCTCTCAAATTCAAACTCAAAATTTCTCTAACAGCCTTTGACATCTCTTTAGTAAATTCAGCTTTTTTTATCTCAAGTTTCTCCATTTCATCAATCAAATTTTGCAATCTTTCAGCTTCTCTTTTATTTGTTTCAATTTTTTCCCTAACAATCATCAATCTTGACCTTATCTTGCTTGCTTCCTCTTCAATTTTAAACCTTTTAGAAAGCTCTATAATTTTTTTAACTATTTCAGCATTAGTTTTTTCAATTTCCTCAAGCCTTTGCTCCTTTTCTTTTATTTCGCTATCAACTTCATCAATTTTCTCCTTAATTTTTGAAATGTTTTCCAAATTTTTGCTCAGTCTTTCGGTTAGGTTTTCAACTTTTTTCTTCCAATATGATGCTTGTAAAATTGTTAATTTTTTTTGAAGCTCCTGATATCTAATCGCTTTATTCCTTTCTTCTTCCAGCTTCTTGAAGATTTCATATTTTTGTGTAACTATAATTTCAACTTCCCTAAGCTTTTGATCAACAATCTCTAAATCTCTCAAGGCCTTCTCCTTTTTCTCATTGTACTCAGCAATTCCACAAATTTCGTCAATAATTTCCCTCCTCTCTACTGGATTCATTTCTAAAACCTTAGTAACATCGCCTTGTTGAATTATATTGTAGCCATCTGGCCTTATGTTAGCTAGCGATAAAACTTCAAGAATTTTTTCTCTAGTAGTTGTCTTTCCATTTAACTTATAAACGACATACCCTTTTTTATTAACCTTTCTTGTTATTGAAATTTCTTTATCATCAAAGGGGAAAATTTTTTGAGAATTATCTAAATAAATCGTAACGCTTGCATACTCAGCCGGCTTCTTAGTTTCAGTTCCCCTAAAGATTAACTCATGCAATCTGTCTGCTCTTAAACTTTTGGCTGAGGTTCTACCAAGAACAAAACTTATTGCGTCTATGATATTACTTTTTCCGCTTCCATTTGGACCAGTAATTTCTATTAGCCCGGGGAAAAATGGAATAGAAACCTTTTTATTAAAACTTTTAAATCCCTGTAAAGTCAGCCTTGTAATATAAGTCTTCATAGTAGTTTTTGTTTTGATAGTTTATAGATTTGTATCACAAGAATTTAAATCAGAATAGAGAATGATTATTATGGCTAATGGAGAAGTAAAACTTAAAGTTGGAGAATTAACAGCCAAGGATGAAGCTGGTAGAGGAATCGTTAGGATTGATAGCGAAGCCATGAGAAAAATTGGTGTTAAAGAGGGAGATGTGGTTGAATTAGAAGGAACTAAAAAGACAGCCGCTATAGTTAGAAGAGCTTATCCTGCTGATATTGGGTTAAATATTATACGAATGGATGGTATAACGAGAAAGAACGCAGGCGTTGGTGTTGGCGAAAACGTTATTGTTAGAAGGGCTGAACCTATAGAGGCAAGAAAAGTTGTTTTGGCGCCTGCAGAGCCCGGAGTAATTATTCACACGACTCCACAAACGATAAAACAAAATTTACTCGGAAGGCCTATGGTCAAGGGAGATATAATTGTTCCATCCCCAGCTTTTAGAAGAAGAGGAAATACATTTTTTGAAGAATTCTTTGGGGAAGATTTTGAGTCTTTCTTCTTTGCCCCTTTCCCGGCTGAAACAAAGTTCGTTGTTGTAAATACTGATCCTTCAAATAAAATTGTCAGAGTTGGTGAGATAACTGAAGTTGAAATTCTTAAAAAATTGCCAGAAAGCATGAAATTGGAAGCTAGAGCAATTCCCGCTGTAACTTATGAAGATATTGGCGGTATAAAGCCTGTTGTTGAGAAAGTTAGGGAAATGATTGAATTGCCTTTAAGGCATCCGGAAATTTTTGAAAGACTGGGTATTGAGCCTCCAAAGGGTGTTTTGCTATATGGTCCACCAGGAGTTGGTAAAACTTTACTTGCAAAAGCTGTGGCAAATGAAAGCGGAGCATACTTTATCTCAGTTAATGGTCCAGAATTTTTGTCAAAGTTCTACGGAGAATCTGAGGCTAACTTAAGGAAAATTTTTGAAGAAGCTGAAAAGAATGCTCCTGCAATAATTTTCTTTGATGAAATAGATGCAATAGCTCCAAAAAGAGAGGAAGTTACTGGAGAGGTTGAAAGAAGAATTGTCGCAACTTTGCTAAGTTTAATGGATGGACTAAAAAGCAGAGGAAAAGTTATTGTTATTGCTGCAACTAATAGGCCAAATGATATAGATCCTGCATTGAGAAGGCCTGGAAGGTTTGATAGAGAAATTGAAGTTCCTGTTCCAGATAGAAATGGTAGACTCGAAATATTAAAGATTCACACAAGAAACATGCCACTTGCAAAAGATGTTAATTTGGAAGAAATAGCAGATAAAACTCACGGCTTTGTAGGAGCCGATTTAATGGCTTTATGTAAAGAAGCTGCCATGAGTGCGTTAAGAAGAGTTTTGCCTGAGATAAGAGATAAGCTGAAAGAAGGAGAGGAAGTTCCGAAAGAAGTTTTGGAGAAGCTTGTTGTAACCAAACAAGATTTTGAAAATGCATTGAGAGTTGTAGAACCTTCAGCCATGAGAGAGGTCTTGATCGAAGTTCCAAAAGTGAAATGGGAAGATATAGGTGGTTTGGAAGAAGTTAAGAAAACGCTAAGGGAAATGGTCGAATGGCCGTTGAGATATAGAGAATCCTTTGAAAGACTTGGAATTGAGCCGCCAAAAGGAATTTTGCTTTATGGACCGCCAGGATGTGGAAAGACGCTTATAGCTAAAGCAGTTGCAACGGAAAGCGGAGCTAATTTCATTGCTGTTAAAGGTCCCGAGCTATTAAGTAAGTGGGTAGGGGAGAGCGAAAAGAGAGTTAGAGAATTGTTCAAAAAAGCTAAGCAAGTTGCACCATCAATAATTTTCTTTGACGAAATAGATGCGCTAGCACCAAGAAGAGGGTTAGGCATGCATGAAGTTACAGAAAGGGTAGTAGCTCAGCTATTAACAGAAATTTCTGGTATAGAAGATGTTAAAAACGTTGTTTTAATAGCGGCAACAAATAGGCCAGATTTAGTCGATCCGGCTCTATTAAGACCTGGGAGGTTTGATAAATTGGTTTTCATTCCACCGCCAGATGAAAAAGGAAGATTAGAAATACTGAAAGTTCATACTAGAAAAGTTCCTCTAGCCAAAGATGTTGATCTGGAAGAAATTGCAAAGAAGACAGAAGGATACTCTGGTGCTGATCTAGAAGCGCTGGTAAGAGAAGCTGCTATGAACGCTTTAAGAGAAGATATAAATGCTAAAGAAGTTAAGGCCAAACATTTTGAAGAGGCGCTTAAGAAAATACCGCCAAGCTTATCTAAAGAACTAATTGAATATTACAAAAGGTTTGAAGAGAGAAAGAAACAAATACAAAAAGAAGAAATTCAACCATACATTGG
>DAISZX010000027.1:0-4427 GCA_036824555.1 Candidatus Aenigmatarchaeota archaeon | reverse complement strand
GTTAATCTCAATCCAACTACTGGAACGTAGGAGAGGAAAATGTATAAAATTAGAATTATTGATGTCCATTTAAGCTTTTCCCTAAAGCTTAGCCTGTATAGAGGTGGAGAGATAGCCGGAATATAATTTGCAATTTTTTCTGCAACTTCTCCAAACTTCATAAAAATCTTTTTGACTCTTATGGTTAAAACTATTGAACTTTAACTTCTCCTCCCTTTGCTATTATTTTTTCTATCGCCTTTTTAGAAGCCTGCTCTACCTCGATAAAAACAGGGTATTCTACGTTTCCCCTTCCCAAAAGCTTATCATATCCAAGCTCTCTCAAATTTAATTTTATATTACTCCTATCTAACTTCCCCCCCTCAATCATCTTCTTTATAATTTCATTCAACTCATCCAAATTTATCGCTCTTTTCTCTCTTCTTAGAGGATATTTGAATCCCTTTTCCCTCTCCCTCCATTTCATCTTATGCTTATGCAAGCTTACATTCCCTCTTCCGCCCCTTGATCCAGCGCCTCTCCACTTAGCATGTCTTCCATGATATGTTCTCTCTCCCCTTCTTCTCTTCTTCTCTCTTCTAACAACCACTCAAATCATCCTCCTCAAAAGTTCATTTATTTCTTTTCCTCTATATCCCAAGTCTCCCTTAGGCCAATGCTCCTTTATGCTCTTTAGACCCTTTGATGGCGGTCTTAAGCGAAAATATGGAAAAAGGGCTTCATACTGCTTTAATTTTACTTTACCGGATAGTAAAGCGTCTGCAAATTCTTCAAAGCTGTTAAAACCTGTTACCTTTTTCAAATCAGCCTCGCTAACTTTTTTATTTCCATTACCCTTCATCCTTAGCCTTTTTCTTAAGAGGTGAACTAACGTTTCCTTATCAATTTCACCATAAGTCACAAAATCTTTTACTTTTTCTAGCATTCCTTTAATGGAATCGTTCTCCGGCAAAATATTACACCAATATCTTCTTTTCAATCTTAAAAGCTTGAGAGTATCTTCTATCCTTTTTGGAACCCCAACACTACCTCTAATTCTAACCACTGCAAACACGGCCTCACCTTTGATAGATATATAAATTTTTCAGAGCCCTGTACACTGCGGTTATTAAGTTTATATGAGTGCTTGTATTTCCAAAAGTCTTCACCCAAACATCCTTTATTCCAGCCAACCTTAATATTTTTTTGCTTTCATCATCAGCCACTAAACCAACTCCCTTCGGGGCTGGCATTAAAACTACTCTGACGCTTCCACACTTTCCTTCTGTCTTAAAGGGTATTGAATGTGGTAGTCCACAGCCACATTCCCAGCTACCACAACCTCTCCAAACTTTTATTATATTCATTTTAGCCCTTCTTCTCGCCTTTTCCACAGCCTTTCTAGCATCAACAGAAACTCCTTTACCAATACCTACGTAACCATCCTCATTACCAACAACCATAAAGGCAGACATTCTAAATCTTCTACCAGACTTAGTTACTCTAGCCGTAATTCTAATCGGAATCCTCTGAGCACCACCACCTTTCCCAGTTCTTCCTCCTATCAATATAAGTTCCTCTTTAAGTCCAGGTAAGAGGTAATCTATTATTTCTGGCTCGAGAATTCTTTTTCCACTTTCCAAAATTTCGTCTATAGTTTTTATCTTACCTGCCAAAACGTCTCTACCCAATTGAGTCTTTGGTGTCCAAGCACTTTCCCCAACTACACTAGAAACTTCCTCTACCATCTCTATCTCATTTTTCTCATCTTCCGCCACCAAATACCACCTCGATATTATTTTTTACTTCCTCAAAATTTTTGGCCACTTCCTCATTTATGTGCAACCCTTTTATTCTGTCTTCGCTAGGAAACATCTCCTCTTTACATGGAACGTTCAAACCAGCATCTATTGCACCTTTGGCAAAGGCGTACATCCTTCCACCCTTTGTAGAAGTGTATAGGCCTATATCCAAAATTGCCTCGTTTATTCCCTTACTAATCGCCAATTTACCGAGCAAATAGCCAGTTAAGTAGCTAGCTGGAGTATTATCGCAAGCAAACTTCCATCCATACTTTTTTAAAACTTTAGATGTTATACCAACCAAAGTTCTATCTCCTCTCTTATCGAACTCAATTATCTGCCCTATAATGTATTTTAGTGTCTTTCTATAAACAAGTCTAGGCTTTCCGGATAAAAGCAATTTTAACCTTTTTCTATAGTTTGTCTTTCCCTCCCTTCTTCTCCTAAAATGAATTCTGTAAGTGGGAGATATCTTCGGCATTTTTACTCCTCCTTCATTAGCTTATGTTGCTCTAGATATAGCTTCATGTGGGCCCTACTCTTAAACATCCCACCCTTTATCCATCTTCTAACTAACCTATAAGTTCTATTATCTATCTTACCCTTTTCCTTCAACTCCCTCGCGTACTCTCTCAAACTCCTAACCAAGTTAATCCATCTCCTTTTTCTAGGAACTATAGAATATTTCTTTCCCTTTTTACTCCCCTCATACCTTCTCCTCTTTTTCTTCTCCTTAGGCATTCTCAACTTCTCTTTCTTAGCTTTTATATAGCCCTTTTCTATAAGCTTTCTTATATCAGCCTTAGTTACAGCTTTTTCTATTTCCGAAATTTTGGTAGGATCAAACCAGACTTTACTCTCCCCAACCTTCAATATCTGCGCCGCAAGCCTTCTTTGTGTTCTCATCTTAATCACTCATTCAAGATTCTTATTTTTAGTTCTTTTGCTTTTTTAACTATTTCCTCCCTCTTTTTTCTACCAACAGTAGCTGCAATTCTTATAGCTTCCTTCGTAGCGTCAACTTTCTCCAAATCTTTCAAATTCCTAACCAAGACTTCCCTAAAGCCTGAAGGATGAAGACCCCTAATCTCTTTTGGCTGTCTATATCCAATATCTGGCATTTTAAGCTTGCTTTTCTCTTTTTGCCTTACCTTGCTATGCAACCCTCTAGGCCTTCTCCAACTTTCCTTTATTCTTTTGATAGTTCCGCTCAAAGGTCTTCTAAAATCCGGAATCTTCCTTTTTTTAATCATCCTTACCACTCCAATATGTTCCTCCTTTCTTTTTCCATTTTAAGTAATCCTCAAAGATTTTCTTATGATCAAAGGCAAAATCAACTTTATTAGCATCTTCAATGTTAATCCAAACCGCTTTAGTTTCAAATGAATCCTTTGTTTTCGTATTTTTTGGTTTACAAATGAAAACAACACTAACAAAATGACCTCTAGGATCTCTATTCCTTCTAGAATAAACACCAAGAATCTCCTTAGGCTCTACTTCAATTCCCGTTTCTTCCATAGTTTCTCTAACAACACAATCTTCAACAGATTCCCCATATTTTAAATGTCCTCCGGGGAAGGAAAACTTTCCGAGAAAAGGTGGTATCTTTCTTCTAACCAACAAAACCTTATTATTTTTTTCTGCTATGCAATCTACAGCAACTCTGGTAAAACGAAATACCATTATTCTTCACCCTTACTAACTATGAATATTCCGTCCTGGAAAACCCTTCTATCTTTACCAACAATTCTAGTTGCCTGCTCTATATTCCCAGCTGTTTGGCCTACAGCATCGATATCTATTCCAGAGACTATTATTTCTTGTCCTTTAACTTCTACCTTAACATTTCCTACAATCTTAGCCTCTCTCGGCTTTCTTTCTCCAAGAAAATTTTGAATTATAACCCTATCTCCCTCAACTTTAACCGTTATTGGGAAATGAGAATAAATTATCTTTAACTTATAAACATATCCATTTGTTACACCCTCAATCATGTTTCTTATGTGTGCAGCAATAGTTCCAACTATCGCCTTTATTTTCCTTTTTTTGTTCTCAGTAAAAACTCTAACTTTTCCTTCGGAAATCTCAACTTTAACATCCTTAGGTATTACAAAACTTTTTTCTAACTCTCCTTTTGGACCAGAAACCTTCACCTTATTACCGCTAACCTCAACTTTAATACCCTCTGGGATTTTAACATCCTTAGCAAACATAACAATCACTAATAACAATATGCGAGTAATTTTCCTCCTATATGCAAACGTCTCGCAGTTTTATGGTCCATAACACCCTTGCTCGTTGTTAGTATTAAAATTCCAAAATCTCTAGCTGGAAGAAAACGCTTTTCCCACTTTTCGAATTCATCAACCTTGGCGCTGAACCTAGGCTTTATAACGTTCACGTCTATAATCTTTCCCTTTAGTTCAACCTTGAAAATTCCGGATTTTCCATCGTGTATCAGCTCATAAGCACCTATGTAATCGTACTGCTGCAAAACTCTTAGAACATTCTCTACCAATTTACTAGCTTTTACGAAGCATTCCTTCTTTCCAATTCTGTCAGCATTCTTTATTGCACTCAACGCATCTGCCAACAAATCATGCCTCATAACTAAAGATTTTTGATTCAAACTTTAAAACCGTTATT
>DAISZX010000026.1:0-4549 GCA_036824555.1 Candidatus Aenigmatarchaeota archaeon | reverse complement strand
GATTTTAAAAAAGAAAAAATTGGGAGAAAAATTTTTGAGGAATTAAAAGGAAAGGCTAATGTTAAGTTATTTGTAATGAAAACTAGAAGTAGGGATGGACAAGAGCCAACGAGGAGAGCAAGAGAGCTGATGCTTGAAGCTGATGTAATATTAGCTGTTACTCGATATTCAATAACTCACACAAAGGCTGTTAAGGATTGTGTAAATAAAGGTAAGAGAATTGCGAGCATGCCAAATTTGGATGAATTTAGTTTGCTCAATGGAGGATTAACTGCAGATTATAATGAAGTTAGAGAAATTACGAAGAAGGTTTTTGAAGCTGTTAAAGATGCGAAGAAGATTAAAGTATTGTCAAAGAATGGGACGAATGTGGAATTTTCTACGGAAGGTAGAATTTGGCATAAAGATGATGGTTGGTTAGATAGAAATGGTAGTCTTGGAAACTTACCTGCAGGAGAAGTTTTTATTGCTCCAATAGAGGAAAGCGTTAATGGAAGAATAGTGTTCGACAGCTTTCCTTTAAGTAAATCGAAGTTAATAGTAGAAGTTAAAAATGGAAAAGCGTATGAGGTTAGAGATGATGTAGATAGACTCGAAAAAATTTTTTTGCAACTAGGAGAAAAGGCGAGGCAAATAGCAGAGTTTGGCATTGGAACGAACCCAAAAGCAAAAATCATAGGAAACGCTTTGGAGGATGAAAAGGCTCTTGGAACTTGTCATTTTGCTTTTGGAAATAATATTAATTTTGGTGGAGTCAACGATGTTCCATTTCATGCTGATGGTATTATTGAAAAACCGACCATAATTGTAGATGGAAAATTACTAATGAAAGACGGAAAATTGCATTATTAACATAAGATAAGAAATGAAGATAGATTGTAATTTTAATATATGTTTATGCTCCCTTCTAATCCGTTTTAGTTACATGAAAGCCTTTGTGACCCATTTTTACGTTTTTCAATTTGGAATTATCACTTAATGTTTGGTTTTAAAGCAGAAGAAAGAAAAATATGTTTAAAAGAATTAATAGGGAGAGGTACTTGAAAGTGATCAGAAACAGTTTCTTATTATTCTTGAGGATGAAAAGTGAATTTCCAATTAAGTTGCTGCATGTTAGTATCAACAATAAAGCTCTCGCATGTTCCGGATTAAAGGTAGAAAATATTGTGGCTAAGGAACTAACATCTATCAAACCTACAACGGCTGCCAAAATTTGGGAGGCAAAAATTCCTAGTTGTTTGGTTATGATGTTTGCGATAAAAAATAGAAAGGAGAAAAGAAGAATGTAGAAGGCTGTAAATTTGAATGAAATTGGGGAAGTGAGCTTAACATTTATGTTATACACTCTATTTCCTCTTCTTGAATTAAAATATGAAAGAGTATATCCGCTAATTGCAGCCAGAAGAAGAAAGATGTTTGGAATTAATAAGCTTGGATTTATTATTATGGAAAGTATATAAGCTCTTAAAAGCATGGAGGATGTAGCAGCAATAAATGGATATACGATCTTCTTCTTTAAATTAGAAGAAAAGAAATTGGATACGTATATTGAGTTTATTAATCCCCCAAGGATACTACTCCAAAAAATGCCTTTAGCTTTTGAAGTTTTGAAAATTGAATAGACGAAAAAGCTTAGCCCAAAAATTGCAACTATAGCCCTCCAGATAAATCTTAGCTTTATTATTCCTAGAGGGTCTATCGGATGGTCTGGTAGCATTGGGTAAATAACGAATGCAACTAATCCAAAAATTATAAAATCTTCAATTTCCCTACTAGTTACCTTGTGTGCAAATTCGTGCAGACTTTCTTTAAGAACAAGGATTAATGTTAGTAATAAAGAAAGCGTTAATGAAATAGCATAAGGATATTTTTCGTAGTAAAGAATTACTCCAATTAAGAATGTTAACAAAAATGCGACTTCTGTTGTTATTCCCTTACCTCCCTTGTAAATTATTTTCCTAAAGAAGTTTGCTACTGCGAGCATTTCGATGAATAGAAATGAAAATATTGGTATTAGGGGCGAGAGTATTGATGAGAGATAGCTCGAAATGTAGCCAAGCAAGCAAACTAACATGAATGTTCTAAATCCGGCGAAAGTTTCTTTCATCCTTCTCTCTCTTTCCATTCCTATCAAAGCGCCTAGAGCAAGCGAAATCAATATCTTTATCAATGCATCTTCCATTCTTTTTAATTTAACTCAAAGATTATAAAAAGTTATGGAACTGGAAGAGGTTGTAAAGAAAGAAATTGAAAAAATGGAAAAGGTTCTGAAAAGCGTAAAAATTAAAAATCCTATGGCGCTGGAAATTTACAATTTAGCACTAAGCTACCTAATAGATTCAAAGCATTTTTTTAATAGTGGCGACTTAATAAGAGCATTCGAGGCGGTTGTCATTTCATGGGCATACATAGATTCTTGCTTGCACTTCAATTTTCTAGAAATACCTGAAGAGCTCAAAGATCTTTTTACAGTCTAGAGCAACAAATAATTATCTTATAGCAATAGACTTTTTTCATTAATGCAAAAAAGAAAAATGAAAAAGATTTTGATTGGCAGCATAGTAACTGCAGTAATAGGCACATTTTTGCTTTTTTATGTTGCCAAAATATCCGAGCCAAATTTTATTCCGCTGAATGAAATAGACTCTACTTACGTAGGAAGAACGGTATCTACTAGCGGGAGAATCACATCAATAACTTACAGCAAAGGAAACATTTTCTTAACTATTTATGATAAAAACTCAACGATTAGCGTTCCAATATTTTCTAACGTTGCGAAACATTTAGATGCTCCATTAAGAAAAGGTCAAAGGATTATCGTTTCTGGATTAGTCAACGAATACAGAGGTAAAATTCAAGTAGTTCCAAGAAAAGCTAGTGATATAAGAGTGGTTGAATGATTAATTATTTGTTTTCCATTCTTTTAGGAACTTTTTTAGGCTTTCTAACAGGACTTTTCCCAGGGGCAAATGTCAATAACTTTCTTCCACTCTTTCTCTCTCTTTCATTTTTCGAAGTAGAAGCTCTAGCAGTATTTATTTCAAGCTTTTCTATTTCTCAGCTACTTACTAACTTTTTTCCTTCAATATTTCTCGGAGCTCCAAGTAGCGAGACTTCCATTTCAATATTGCCTGGACATAAGTTGCTTCTAGAGGGGAGAGGTTATGAGGCTCTAAAGCTTTGCTTAAGCGGGGCACTTTTTTCAATAATTTTCTCCTCCCTTTTAGTATTTGTTTTCTCCTCAGTCTTCAAAAATCTTTACTATATTTCTAGGCCTTATGTCTTCTACTTGATTTTTCTCGTTTCGGCATTTATGATTATATCAGAAAGGAAAAGAGACAAAATTCTTTG
This sequence comes from Candidatus Aenigmatarchaeota archaeon, assembly GCA_036824555.1. Classification (GTDB taxonomy): domain Archaea; phylum Aenigmatarchaeota; class Aenigmatarchaeia; order CG10238-14; family SpSt-28; genus SpSt-28. Next base: position 1,198 of record DAISZX010000026.1, on the reverse strand, counting down.
CTCTCTTTTGATTTTCCTTCTTTCTGGCTTCGTAGGAATAATAGTTCTTAATTCCCCATTGTCTTCCCCAAATTTGTTATTTCCAATGCTTTCCGGATTTTTTGGTTTGAGCACATTGATTATAAGTTTGAAAGAAAAATCTTTCCTGCCAAAGCAGAAAATAGACGAAGAGTTGCATATATCCAAAATTGATTTTGTTAAAGCTTCTATTTTAGGATCAATCTTTGGATTAGTGGTTGGCTTTTTACCAGCTGTTGGAATAAGTCAAGCAGCGGTAATGGCTCAAACCTTAGCTGGCCTTAACGATCCGAGAAATTTCTTAGTAACAATAGGCGCAATAAGCGTCGCCAACGAAATTTTCTCCCTCAATAGTCTGTACCTAGTAAATAATCCTAGGTCCGGTACTTCAGTTGCAATTCAAAGGATTTTATCAGACCTAAGCTTTTCTCATTTTCTTCTAATAATTTCATCTATCATGCTTTCTTCTTCCATCGTTTTGATTTCTATTCTTTATTTTGTAAAAAAATTTCACACAGTTCTTCAAAAAGTGAATTATTCAATGTTGAACATTTTAGTAATAATTTTTCTTTCCTCTCTAGTTTTCATCTTTACCAATTTTATAGGCTTACTAATATTCATCACATGCGGAGCAATAGGAATTTTGACTATAGAACTAGGAATTAGAAGGAGTCACTGCATGGGATGTTTGCTCATCCCAAGCATGATTTTCTTTTATGGAGCTACGAATGTGGTTTTAACATTTCTATTTGGTTAAATACAAAGGAATTACCCTTTCATAATAACTTATCTCTCTACAACCAAATCTTTCCTTAACATACTTCTTTACTTCTTCAAAATTTGAATTCGGATTACAACTTGCTATTCTGATTATAACGGTCTTATATTCTGGCCACTCATCTATAACTACGAAAGATTCTTCAACAACGGCAACTACAGTTTTTGCTCCTCCCTCGTGCTGATATTTCCAATAAGTTTTAGCTTTCAATTGTGCTCGCTCGGCTATTTCCATAATAATATCTCTTCCATCATTCATGTTTCCTAAAAAATTATCGCATTCATATAGAACTATCGTTGCTTCTTTTTCAAATTCCCTCTTCATTTTAAAGTTTCACTACTCACTTTAAGAATTTTTCCTCCAAACTTTTCATGTACTCAACGCTTTTCTTTACATCTACAA
>DAISZX010000025.1:2752-4694 GCA_036824555.1 Candidatus Aenigmatarchaeota archaeon | reverse complement strand
GTTATAAAATCTTTTGCAAGTATTTGGGCATCTCCTATTGTCTTAATTTTCGCTCCCCTTCCCGTTGGAATATCAATTACTAAGTGAGTCGCACCAACAGCCTTTTTCTTAGCCATTATCGATGGGAAAAGTAATGGATCAATTTCAAGAGGATATTCTATTTTAATGAATATATCATCAGCTGGAGCTAAATGCAAAGCTCCCCCCCAAACTAAACACCCATTAGTTTTTTCTAAAACTTTTTTCATCTCTTCTATTGTCAAATCAACCGGCATTATAGTTTCTACTTTATCGGCAGTTCCAGCAGGAGAAGTTATTGCTCTTGAAGAAGTTTTTGGAATCGTATAACCAAGAGAAGCTATTATTGGAACCAATAGCATGCTTGTTTTGTCTCCAATTCCTCCACCAATCGAATGTTTATCTAAAACAATTTTCTTATTAAGCTCCAGTTTCTCCCCAGTTTCAACCATAGCCATGCTTAAGCTTGCCGCCTCATTTAAATCTAGACCAAAAGCATGCAAGCCGACAACAAAAGATGCTATTTCGCTTTCAGTTAAATTACCATCTACAACATCTTTTACAATCTTATAAAATTCCTCATATTCAAGCTTTTTGCCCCTCAGCTTCTTCTTTATGTAGTTCAATGATTCAGGAAAAGGTGCTAGGTTAACTTCAACTTCTTCTCCATCTTTTACTTTTAGCACAGAAGAAACCTCTTCATACAATCCAATATAGCCTCTTTCCACAAGCATTCCTGTTACGTTTGGTATTGCAGTTATAGATTTTTCCTTGAAAGAAATTTTTAATCTAGCTGGAACTCTGGCCCCAAAGTTTTGCAAATCTTCTTCATTAACTATTACTACTTTTTTACCACCAGCCGAAATTTTCAAATTTTTAGCTTTAAGCAACATTCAATTAATTTAAAACTTGGTTAAAAATTTTTATCTTTCAATGAAGAAAATTAAACCTTCACAAGCGTTGTTTACGCATTTACATTCTTCGCTGGGTTTTGGTTTAGAGATATTTGGACAAAGAACAAGCTTGCTTTGACAATCTATGTAAGAGTTTTTATTCAAACACTGCCATTCAGCACCCATTTCTTCTTTGCAACAATTAGTTATTATCCAATCACAGTCCTCATCTTTACTGCAGTTCAAAATTATTTCTGTCGATCTAAAATTAGTCTTTTCTTCTTTTGAAACATTTATCGTTCCAAAACCTTCTATTTCAATAACTGCAATGTTTTTAATTTTCGAAGCTCTAAAATAGAGTAAAATGTTTAGAACAATCACAAAAACTAGTACCGCAAAAAGAATCCCGACAGACAAAAATTTTCTCCTTTTTGCCATTAATATTTTTATTTTTTCATTTAATAATGTTCTTCAAGTTTAAACAATTTCTTGATTTTCTCTCTAACTATACTGGAATACTTTTTTAGATATTGTTTCAGCTTTTCAAATCTCTAACTTTCCTTATCTTATAATAGGCTAAAATCTTTTCTTTAATCATATTCTCTGGTCTTAGAGTTTTTACTAGTATAAAAGTTCCGTCGCTCATTTCAAATCGCTTTACTACGAAGTTCCTTAAATTTTTAAATACAGCTTCTAGCTGAATTATCGCAGTAGAATAAGAGAATTTAGTAAATAAAGAGTTATTGGTTTTCTTAAATTTCTGAACGATAAATCCCTTTTCTTTCAAACTATCCAGAAAATCTTGAAAATTAGAGGTTTTTAACGATGATAGCAAATAAATGTCAACACTCTCTGAAAATCTGTTGCTACCATAGAATCTCCATATTGCTATTCCGCCATGAATTATTGCGGATGGAAATCTATCATAGAGCTCTAAAATAAGAATATCTTGTGCTAGTGCTATTATTCTACGTATTTTCCTTTTTAGTCTTTTGTTTAGGGAGTAGGGTTACCATATAAAATTAACCAAA
>DAISZX010000025.1:0-2652 GCA_036824555.1 Candidatus Aenigmatarchaeota archaeon | reverse complement strand
TTGGTTTATCGTTACTTGGGCTTTTCTTTTCCCCATGTTTCTAGTGCAACTTTCAGTTCTTTATTTTTTTCTGCATACTCTTCTAGAGGGATTCGTCTCTTATATGCTTCTACAGCCTGAACTACTGCTCTAGCTCCGGCTTCTATCCCAAGGGGATGTCCGTAGATTCCACCTCCTACTTGGATTACAATGTTTGTCGTGCCATAAATATCGAAAAGCTCTGGCAAAATTCCAGGATGTAAACCCCCAGATGCAACTGGCAATATTGGCTTTATATGGTACCACTTTTGATGCAATCTTAGATATTTAATTTCATCGACTTCTTCTAAGGTAACAAGTTCCTTCGTTGCTAATACCTCTTCCTTTTTTCCTTCTAGCTTCCCAATAACAGTTCCAATATGAAGGTTATCAATGCCAGCAATTCTCATCAACTTTGCTAAAAACAAAAATGATATTCCATGTTTTTCATTTCTTGTAAAAGCCGCATGCATTGCTCTATGTCCATGGATTGCCATTTTTAAATCGTGAGCAATTTCAGCTGCTGTTTGAACAGCTGCAAAGCCAGAAACAACAACATCTAACATAAAATACCTAAATCCATAATCGTGTATCAACTTTATTCTTCTTTCCATTTCTTTTAGAGTTTGGGAAGTAACATTTATGAAAGCATCTTTCACTTCTCCAGTTTCTTTTTCTGCTTTTTCTCTATATTTAGCTAAAAGTCTAACTCTCTTTTCAAATCTATTGAATTTAGGACTTGACAAATTTTCATCGTCTTTTATGCAATCTAAGCCGTTCTTCCAGAGCAGATACCCAATTTTTGCATGCTCTTCGCTACTATAACCAACTTTTGGCTTTGGAACGCTAGCAATAATTGGTCCTTCTTTTTTCTTAAAAATTTCTTTAATTGCTTTGCATCCAAAAGTAGCTCCCTTAAAATATTTTAAGTATTCTTTAGGAAATTCCGCATCTATCAATCTTAAATTTTTCACGGCCTTCATTCCGAAAATATTTCCGGCAATTCCGGAGAGTAAGTTCGGTAAAGATCCTTCCTCAAAAAGTTCTATCGGATAAGATATTTTTACAAAATTTCCGCTAATCTCAAATGCTTTTGCTTTTAACTTTTCTACTCTTTTTGGAGCATGTATCAAATCACTCCAAGTACCGCAAGACGATTCGCTAGCAACTCTTGAAGCAGCATCCTTAATGCTAAACCCTTTTGCTGGCTCCACCCTAAATAACGCTACGATTTCATTTTTCCCAGGCTTGTATTTTAAATCAAGGAAATCTTCATACTTCATTCAATCAACCACCTATAAGCTTTTTTAACTTCTTGAATAAAAGTTTCTGGCTTCAAAATACCGAGCTCGCTAATTATTCCAGTTATTAGCTTTGGATTTATTTTCTCAAAAACATAATTAGAAATCTTTATGCCTTTTGGCGGTTTCTCCCAAACTTCCCTTGCTGCTCTTTTTTCTATTTCTACTTCAAAACCAAAAAATGTCATCGGATCAAATTTTAATGAATGAGTTGCCACATAGACTGGTACATCATATTTGTTTGCAACTTCAGCAAATAGCTCACTACCAATCTTATTTATCACAATACCTTCTGCGGTTATAGCGTCGCAACCTATTAACATTATGTTTGCTTTTTTTAACGCTAGCCTAGCGGCAGAATCAACAAAAATAGTAACTGGAATTCCATTAGAAGCAAGCTCTCTAGCTGTTATTCTTCCTTGCAAAAAAGGTCTAGTTTCTGTAACATGAACTTCAAATCTTTTTCCTTCATTCCAAGCCTTTTTCAAAATTGAGGTCACAGTTGAGGAGTGGCAATGAGTATAAACTATAAAGCCATTTTGAATTTTCTTGCTTCCAATTTCTTCTATTTTTTTCCTGTCCTCATCCAATTTCTTTAGTAGACCATCAGCATCCCCGAATTTCTCTAAATATTTCAATGCATTTCTTAGCATCGGTTCCGTTGGCCTAGCTTTTGCCAATTTTTCAGAAGCCTTCTTCTTGTCCTTTGCCTTGCTCCAAGCAATTATTGCGGCCCTAGCAATATTTTCTGCACCTTGAATTTTCATCGTTTTTATTTCCTTTACAGTTCTATCAACTATGTCCATTAAAATAATTGTCGAAACTGAATAAATTTATGAGAGTAATAGAGAAGCTGATTGAAGAATATAAGAGGATTGGTTATTTAAAATCTAAAAAAGTTGAAAATGCATTTAGAAAAGTTAATAGAGAGCTTTTTGTTCCAGAGAATTTGAAGCATCAGGCCTATGTCGATTCTCCTCTTCCCATTCCAGGCAACGTAACGATCTCTGCTCCTCACATGCATGTAATTTGCCTAGAGGAGTTGAATTTAAAGAGGGGAGAGAAGTTTTTAGAAGTAGGTGCTGGTAGCGGAATTTTTCTAGCGTATGCTTATGAGATAATAAAGAAGAAAAGCTGCGTTTTTGGAATTGAGATTAATGAGGAAACATACGAATTTGCTTTAAAAAATTTGGAGAGAGCAGGATATGCGGATAAAGTTAAGCTGATTTTAGGAGATGGAACTTTGGGTTTGCCAGAGGAGGCACCATTCGATAAAATCTTAGTTAGTGCTGCTGCTCCAGACTTTCCAAAGCCATTGATAGAACAGCTAAAA
>DAISZX010000007.1:0-18457 GCA_036824555.1 Candidatus Aenigmatarchaeota archaeon | reverse complement strand
ACGAAACCAAAAGTTCCTCTGAAAAGACTAAGCTTATATGCTGGAAGAGGAGAATAGAGACAACTAAGTAGACAAAAATAACTTCTGCAATGAATCAAACTTATACATGCTAACTTTTACCCGATTCAAGAAATTATTAAAGCGGTGTCTCATGATAATAAAAATTACTTTTTAACTAAAGTACACAATTCACTTAACAGCCTCTGCTTTTATATGCGAAGAAAATCTTTTGGACAAGAAAGAAAGAAACTTAATAAATAAATAATGATGTTTCTTAATCCATCTTCTATTAATAAAATACTCCACCTTTATTTCTCTAAATCCAACATGTTCTAACCAATTTATTAAGTGGTTTGGAGTAAAAAGAGAGTAGTGCTTATCCTCGAGAAATCCATCCTTTTTTCTTCTTTTCTCATAACCCCCATGATGAGTTACTCCAAAAACTCCCCAGAAACCAGCATTGTCAGTAATTATTATTAATTTTCCATTCCTTTTCAGAACCCTATAAGATTCTTTTAGAAAGTTTAATGGATTTGTTAAATGCTCAAATAGGCCAATAGCTATCACTTCATCAAAGTAGTTACTCCTAAATGGGAATTTGTCTTTGTTAACATCACATTTAATAACATTTTCTCTAGTCGGATATAAGTCGATAAAATGTGTGCCATAAGTATCATTCCCACAACCAACATTTAAAATTCTCTTTTTCATTTCTCACCACCTATATCTACTTACTATGAATGACTTTTGGTATTATTTTTACTATAAAACTCTCGAGTACTCTTAGTTACAAGAATATCTAAAAGTTTACTAAACTCATAAATGAAAGTTTCCCACCTGTAATTTTTCGCGATTTTTCTGTTTCGTTCGCCTAATTTCATCGTTTTCTCTTTTTCCTTCACCATTCTCCTGATAACCCTCGCAATCTTGTTAGCATTATCCTCTTCTTTGATTTTATAACCGAAATATGGGAGGGGAACCGTAGAAACTACGACACATCTGGCTGCCATTGCTTCTAGGATGGAATATCCTAACGTCTCCGCTATCGAAGGGAGAAAGAAAATAAGAGCCTCCTCATATAGTTTAATCAATAATCTCTCTGATACAAAACCTCTCCATTCCACGTTAGGTGGGAACCTTTTTATCCTTTCATGTGGATTTCTCTTTCCAACCAAAACGAACTTTATTTCTGGTAATCTCTCTGCACACTCCATTATCATATCTATCCCCTTTTGTCTCTCCAATCTACCTACGAAGAGCACAAAATCTTTCTTTTTCCTTTTTTTAAACTTGCTTATATCAACACCAGGTGTGATCACCAAAGCTCGATTTCTGTCTAACCCTAATTTCATTGCTGATGTTCGAGCAAAGTCGGAAAAAAATAGAAAGTAAGAGTATGGTAATTTAAAAATAATTTTTTCTAGGAGGATTGCGAGAATTGAAATCGCACGTTTCATTCTAAACCACTTTTTACCATATGCTCCATGCACGATACAAATAGATTTCTTCTTTAAAAGTAATGAAGCAACAGCTGTTGGAATTGCCGAATGATATGTATTACCAATTAAGACATCACATCTTTTACCGTAACTCAAGATTTTTGGAAGGCTGAAAATATTAAAGAGCATTCGATGTATCGGTACCCTAACTGTCCTTATTTGTTTGAAATTTTTAATATTCGGATCCCCTGAGGTTATCACGATAACTTGATGTCGTTTTCTTAACCTCTTAACCATCTCGAATAGAATCCTTTCTCCACCACCAGAAAACTCCGGAGGGAAAATCTCATGTACCAATAATAACTTCATTGTTTTTTTTACTCTCTAAGTATTTTAACTTAAAAAAAGTATCCTATAACCATCTTATGGCAATCGATAAAATTTTAATGAAAGAAACAAATTAATGTATAGAAAATCTATCAAAATTTTTTTCTCTATTTATATGTTCATCCTTTTAGTACCAGCTACGTCTAGCGCATACAGCGTGTATATCTTTCATAGTGGGACTCATCCTGACCACATACAGGTATTCATAGAATTATTTAAGAACAGAAATTTTGTAACCGTAGAAGGCAGAGACCTACCAGGAGATTTAGAAAAATACGATATTTTATTGATAGAGTTCGACGCCTACCCATTTCCGACCTTTGATTGGAAAGAAAGTAAGGTGCGTGAGTACATAAGAAGAGGTGGAATAGTTATGGGTGTTGGAGATGGTGGTATGTTAGCCGCTATAACACTAACGAATTCCTCTTCTTCTTCAGGTTTGTGGGCGTCTTCCCTTGATTCCGAAATTCTCTACAGTAACACAGTTTTATTTAACACCTATACAATTGGTGATATATTAAAACTAGGGAAAGCAGCATGGTATCACCTCACCTATGCAGAATCACCTTCAAGCTCGGTGATACCACTTTTAAGAATGATAGAAAACGGAAAAATAATAGCGATTGCAACCAATGACTTTAGTATATTCGGTTTCACGTTAGGATGTGGTGGATGGGTAAATATCCAAAACTGTAGTTATGTCTATTCTTCATTTATCGATACTGTTTCTAAATTCAGACTCGAAAGATTCAAAATCTCCTCTCCATTAAACAAAACCTACCTTACCTCCTCGCTTAATACAAAAATTTCTTTAAATATTTCTCTTCACTCGCTAAACGAAACTTTTTACCTACAGATATTCGTAGACAATATTCTATTTCTAAATGAAACATTCTATGAAAAGGCGATAATCAATGAGGAATTAAATCAATCAATTGGTCCCCACTGCATTTCAATTTATACGAATGCCTCAAACGTCGAAAATAAGACCGTTTGTTATTCAATTGTTAGAGTTTTAGAGAAACCTCTTTTTATTACAGATAAAAATTGGGAGAATATAGTATCTTTAGCTCCTATAAAACAACCAGTAATAATTTTTGATAATAACGAACAACAAATAAACCACTTTATTAAACTTTTCAATCCGCAACAAATTTTTATTGTTGGAAACATTAGCATAAACATAGAAAATTTCCCTTCAATAAAAATTTCAAGAGAAGATTTGATTCAATTTTTTGAAAACAAAAAAGGGATTTATGTTGACTCTCTTGAAAAAGCAATATACGCATCTCAAATAGCATCCTTATTAAGCTTACCAATAGTTTTTGAAAAAGAGAATTCTGTAATCGACTTTTCTCAAAATTCAACTGAAGAAATAGAAAACTTTTATTTAAAATTAGCAAGAGAGAAGGGAATGAATATAAACTATGTGATTCTTTCAGAACCTAATGTCTACTCATCAATAATTTCTTCTTTGAGAAATGGTTTTATCATCTTAACTAACTCAACTAATACAAGCGAGATAAAAGAAATTTTAAAGCAGAAAGTAAGAAAACTAAATTCCTTTGGATTCCTTTTCAACAACTCTCAAAACATTTTAAAGGGTAACTATTTGCTTTTAATTGGCGTTCCAAGTTTTAAGGTTGAGGACCCTGTGGAGAAATTAAAGTTTCTTGGGATAATTCAAGCTTCTGATGAAAAAGATGGAGAAGAGTTCTTCTCAGATGTGTTATATGCAGACATAAACGAAGACACTTACCTTGATTTTGCCATTGGAAGATTGCCGGAAAATGAAAGCATTGCCTCTCTAATTTTCTCAAGAGGATACTTAGAAACTAACAAAAAGGCATTGGTTGCTAGCGAGTATTTGTACAATGATTATTTCTCTATTTTAATTTATGGCGGAGGGGGAATGTTAAACGCAAGAAACATTGCCGAAACATTGAATGAAAAGGGATATAGCGTTGTAAGGCTTGTGGAGAGAAGAACGAATCATGAATCTTTCCTAAGTCAGCTGAGCAAGGAAGAAATTCTTAAATTTTTGCTAACATACGAAGGATTGAAGAAAATTCTTGAGAAGTACCTCTCAAAAAGCTTATCTACCATACTGGCAAACGTGCTACTTTTCATAAAAGGCTCTCAAATTGCTGGAGAAGCTTTGCAAACATATTTTGAATATGATTGGTCCTCTTTCGAAGAAAACTTTGAAGAAGTAATTGATGTTTTAACGCAAAAAGAAACAATTTCTCTAAGCGATATAATTAGCATAATCTCAAAACTTTGGCCAAACCCTTGGTTAGAATTGACAAAAGAAAATCTTGCTAGAGAGATGCAAAACGCCTCGATAATTTACTATGAAGGATTGGGAAATGGTAGCCTTTGGATTCTACCAAATAATTTTAAGAATAAAAACGATATTATCAGCTATGGCTTTTGGATTCAACAATTTACTAACTATCAATATAATGGAAGCAGCGTTTTTCTTCCAGAAGATATTCCTTTAATAAATGCTAGGATTGTCTGGGATAATTCTGATTTTGCTGCACTAGGTGAAATGAAAAATAAATTCTTAGAGATGGGAGCAGCAAGCTTTATAGGAGCTTCTGCTCTAAATTACGCACCTTTTAGCGGAGAAATCGATTCAAGATTTTTCTCTAGCGAGAATACGATAGGAAAAGCCCTAATTTATGCATTAAATTCATTTCGCTCAGATTGGTTTACTTGGGATCCTTTTGACATAACAAAGCCAGGAATAAAGAAAAAGTCCTTGCTCGAATTTTTCTTGTTTGGAGATCCTTCATTGCCTAAAGAGGGAAAAGTTGAGCTAGAGTACCATAAAATTATTTTTGATTGCAGAGAAAACTGCGAACTAAAAGTTTTCATTCCTTTCAACTTCACTTTTAAAGATGGTAATCTAGAATACGATTCAAAAGAAAATTTGGTTGAAGAGAATGAACCTATCGTTCCAATAAAAAGATTTGTCTATTATTTGCCTGAAAATGTTTCAATAAAGGAGGAGAACATAAGTATAAGCTTGGAAGAAGAAAAAATAGAGAACATAAGCTTACCTAAAATAAAGTTATTATCTCACTCTAATTCATCTCTCGATACAAACAAAACAAAACCCAGCTTCAATAAAAGATATAAAGTTAGGATAAACAAGACAATTGATAATAGAAATGAGGTTGAGGTCGTTATTCCAACTATAATTTATGATGAAGAAAATAATTCTGCAAAAGTGATTAAAAACATTACAATAAGTTTATCGTATCATTCCCCTCTAGATTTTGACGTTAAGGCAAAAGATGCAAAGCTTGGAGAAATTGCCCAAATAGAGCTAAAAATTTTCAGTAAGGTTTTTGATAACGCAACAATCTATTTAGAAATTTCTAATTCATCACACACTTTCAGTTTTGTCTTCAACGAAACTCTAGAAAATTCAACAAAGGAAGTTTATTATACATTTAAACCAGAAGCTCCTGGAATTTACAGAGTTAAAGCCTTGATAGAAAAATGGGACCCTCTAACAATTGGACCAAGAGAGACAAGCTTTGTTGTTTATGAAGATGAAAATGAAGAACCTTCAAGAATCTCTGAAAACAATTATTGCGATGAACAAAAAATCATAATCAATGAAATAATGTACGACCCTAAGGGAAATGATAAAGGAAGGGAATGGATAGAGATATTTAATGCTGGTAATTGCGAAGTTAATTTAACTAATTGGAAGTTTTTTGAAAGTAACACAAACCATAAAATCAAATTAGTTTTTGGAAGTACTGTTTTAAGGCCAAATCAATTTGCAATAATCTCAAACAACGCTACAAAATTTAAGGAAGAGTATCCATCCGCTTCTTGCTCTATATTTCAATCCTCATTCTCTTTAAGCAACGCAGGAGAATTCATAGCAATAAAAAATTCTTCTTTGCACATAATTGATTCAATTAATTATTCTAGTTCAGTTGGAGCCAATGATAATGGAAAAAGTTTAGAGCTGAAAAATGGAATTTGGGTAGAAAGTTCTGTCGATGGGGGAACTCCTTGCGAGCAAAATAGCAACAATCAAAAATCACAACAGGAAAAGAAAGAGATTGGTTCATTTTCTTCCCCCTATCAAATAAACACCTCCTTCAATTTCTCAAATAACAACATAACAAGCAAAAACCTGAACGAAAGCTCGAGTTTAGGCGAAGGTCTAAATGTTTCGAATGAAGAGAAGTCAGAAATAATGGAAAATAGGACGAGTGGAAGAAACGCTAATAAAACGAAGGGGGCTCCAAAAACAAGAAATCCTCAAACTGGTCTATTTAGTTTGAGTCCATCTCTTCTTTCAGCATACATTTTCTTAATTGTTGTAAGCGTTGCTGGAGTTAGCTTGTTTTTGTTTACGAAGCTGAGGAAAAAGCTAAAAATTAAAAAAGCAAAAATTGATAGTAAAATGTCAAAAAATGATTAAAAATTGATATTCTAATATCAAAAATGGTTGAAGTAGATGCTTTAAAGGAACAAAATCCGTGGTGGATATCTAGAGATAAAATTTTGGAAGATGAAAAAGTGAAGGAAGCACTTAGAAGAAGGAACAAGCTTCTTTATTCCTTCGAAGAAAAGAAAAATAAGTTGTTAGTTGGACCTAGACAAACGGGAAAGACAACTTATCTAAAACTTCTAATTTACGACTTACTTATGGAAAAGAAAGTTGATGAAAAGAAAGTTGTTTACTTTAGCTGCGAAATTCTGAAAAATTTCGAAGACATAATTGATTTGATAAGGAAAATTGATTTTTTGGTAGAAGGAGAAAAATTCATCTTCCTAGATGAAGTCGGATTTGTTAAAGATTGGGAAAGAGCAATAAAGTATATCCTAGATTCAAACTTATCAAAAGATAAAGTTATCTACATAACTGGTTCTTCCTCTTTAAATTTAAGGAAAGAGAGTTTTCCAGGAAGAAATATTGAAATAAAGAATTTTCTCCCTTTAACATTCAAAGAATTCTGTAGAATTTTTGGAAGCGAGGAATTGAGAAGAAGTTTAAGTATTTCCATAAAATTTGAAAATTTAGAGGAAGTTTTCTATACAGCAAAAAAACTAGTTGTTTTCGAAGATGAAGCAAACAAACTATTTTACAAATTTTTAGAATGTGGGGGCTTTCCAAGAGCTTTTTATGAACTAATGGAAGATGGTAGAATTAAAGAAGAGACTTATGAAATTTATTGGAAGTGGTTGATTCATGACATAGCAAAGATAGAAAGGAGTGAAAAAATTGCTACTTCTGTTTTAGCTGGAGTTTTGAAAAATTATTCATCAAAATTTTCTCTATCTTCAATAGCAAAGGAAATGGAAATAGGGTCTCATGTAACAGCAAGAGAATACCTAGAAATTTTGGAGAATTTGTTTGTCATTAGAAACTTTTATACGTTCGACCCTTACAAAGAAAGGATTGTTTATAGGAAGATGAGAAAAGCCTACTTTATAGATCCTTTCTTGTTCCATGTCGTGAACAGAAAAGTTTTTGGGAAGAGTAAGATTGATGATTTTAGCAAAATTGTAGAAGGAGTTGTTGCTGAGGAATTAAGCAGAAAAATTGGACATGTTGGCTTTTACCACAACAAAAAAGAGATTGATATAGTATTTAAAAATTTTGGAATAGAAGTAAAGTTTAAAGAAAACGTTAAATTCTCCGATTTTCCAAACGTTGAGCTAAAAAATAAAATTCTACTTTCAAAAGAAACTTTCGACTTTGATGAAAATAGAAAAATGCTGATTGTTCCAGCTAGCATTTTCCTCCTTGTCTTTTAATTGCTCTTAAACGAAAAAAGCTAAAGCTGAAAAGAGAGCTTGAACTAACATCATGAAAATGCTAATTTGCCATTCTTTTAGCTTAAACTTCATTGCCAAATGCGTCCAAGAATAAATTTTATCATACTTGCACTTTATCGTCCCGTCTTTTTGTAAAATTCCTAAATCTGAAGCAAAATAACCAAGCTTTATTCTTGAGTAAAATTTTAAAATTGCTTGGATTATAAATGGTAAAGAAGTTACTAAAGCGGCTTTTTCCATATTGCCAACTATTGCACCAATTGCCAATATTGCTCCTAAAGCATAAGTCATGCTATCTCCGCTTAAAATTTTCGCAGGATAAAAATTGTATCTAAAGCAAGCGAGAAGAGCGGAAAAAGAAACAAAGAATATCGTTGCTGCCAAAGTTCTTTCGTGAATCAAAGCAAAAACTCCCAAGCTAAAAGTGTAAACCAAACCCATTCCTATATCTAATCCGTTGAATCCATCTAACATGTTGACCATATTAGCAGCGCCGATCACACCAATTGGAACTAGAACTAGAGGGTAAAAAATTCCAAAATCTACTTCTCCAAAAAACGGAACTGACATCTTTGATTCTCCTGCCATCACAACCATTAGAGGCAAGGCTGCTGGTAAAGTCAGCAAAACTTTTTGCCATCTTTTTAGCCCTTCCTTCCCTTCAGAAAATCCTTTGAATTTTACTTGAGACGAATTTATGTCATCTAGAAAACCAGCTAAAGTTATCAAAAATAAAGTTGAAAGAGAGGCAAAAATGTAAGAAACTTCTTTAAAGTTTGAGTAAAAATAAACTTGAACGAAAATGTAGAAAAGTAGACCAAAGCTTACCCCAAATAAAAATGGTATTCCTAAGGAATTTGGAACTAATGGCATATTTTTCTTGTGAACATCTCTTGTCATTATTCCAGATTTTTTGAAGTATTTTATGAAAAATGGTACTAAAATGTAAGTTAGAACGAAAGCTATTAATGAAGCCAAAACTTGAGACATCATAAAATTATTCGAACTTTCTTTTAAAATTGAGAAAAAAATAGAAAAAATGTCTGCAGGCAAAAAGCTCATATCAAATACAGCATACCTTTTCCTCGATTGGCTTTTAGTTTCTATAATAGGTTTCTTTTACTGGTTCATTGCTGGTAAAACTTTATTGCCCGAAGAATACGGAATTGTTTCTACGGTTGTAAATTTTGCCACATTTTTATCAGTTTTCTCTTTACTTGGAATAAACACTGCTCTCTGGAAGCTTATTTCCGAATATGAGGCAAAAAAAGAAAGAGGAAAAACAAAATCTTTGGTAAATTTTTCTTACCAAATTGTTTTACTATCAAATTTCTCAATTTCAATTCTTTTCCTTCTCTTCAACAATTTTTTCTCTTCAATACTAAAAATACCACCATCTGTTAGCTTGTTAATTCCGTTAGCAATGTTTTCACTTTCCCTTTCTTCTCTTTCTGGTTCAATAATTTACGGTTTTCAAAACATGAAAACATATCTTTCTACTGATATTTCTGGACTTTTATTAAAAGGTGTGCTAACACTAACACTGATATTCTTTGGATTCAAATATTTTGGTCCAATAATCGGCTTCATTGCTTGTTACTTTCTTATATTCCTATTAAGAAGCTCTAAGACAAAACTAGTAGAAAAATTTTCAAAGATCAACAAGAAAGAAATTTTGTTAGAATACGCCTTTCCTGCTTTCGTCTCTAGCTTAGCTTGGAGTGTATTTTCGAGTGGCCAATATGCTTTGCTATCAATAATTCAAGATACAAGAGCGACTGGAATTTATACTGTAGCATTAATAATAACTTTTCCCATCGTTGCATTGCCAAATACTCTAGCTTCTGCTTTATTGCCAATAATCTCTTCTCTTTCCGCAAACCACAAAACTAAAAATCAACAAAAAAGATTGATAGAGTTGGTAGCAAGGTACTCATTATTCTTTTCATTGCCAATAGCCCTTTTCCTAATAATATTTTCGAAACAAGTTATAGTAATATTTTCAAGCGAGAAATATCTTGAAGCTAGCAACTTATTCCCCATACTTGCAATTGCCTCAGTTACTTATGGTTTAGGTAATGTTTTTCTTTCAAATTTATATGCGATTGGTAAAACCAAACTAAACAGAAATATTGTTCTTTTAACAGTCTTTACGTTTCTCGTTCTTGTTTATCCCCTAACAAAAAAATATTCCGCTCTTGGTATGGCAATTTCCTATTTCACATCAATTTTAGTTCTTTCAATCATCAGCTTCTTTTACATAAAAAAGTTCTTGAATGTTGAAATACCGAAAAAAGATTTTGCGAAAATTTTAATCTCATCTCTAATCTCATTTGCCTTTCTTTATTTTGCGGTAAAACTCGCCTCAAGCCTTTTAATCGGATTTCTTTCGCTATTAATTGCTTGTTTTCTTTACCTAAGCCTACTATTATTTTTGAAATTTTACAAAAAAGAAGATGTAAAAGTTCTGGAATTCATTGCAAGTAGATTGCCTAAACTTAGGAAATGGATATTAAATGCTAAAAATATTTTGGAGAGATTTTCAGAGTGAATTCAATAAATATTTTCCAACTCAAAATAATCAATGGAAAAGTTTGATGTTTGTATTCCAACTTTGAACTCTGGCAAAACTCTAGAAGCCTGTTTAAAGGCAATAAAAGAAACAATTCCAGTAAATAGAATTATAATTGCAGATGGCTATAGCAATGATAACACAATAGAAATTGCCAAGAAATATGGATGTGAAATTTTTCAAACGAACAAAAGCCTTGGGGAAGTTAGGGAAATCTTAATTAGAAAAGTTAAAACTGAGTGGTTCTTCTTTATAGACGCTGACATTGTTGTTAACAAAAGATGGTTTTACAGGGTTATAAAGGAAAGGGATGAAAATACTGGAGCTATCCATGGCTTTGGATTAACTAAAGGCTTTATAGGTTTTTTTAGAAAGCTGTTGCTTTTATTCAAAGTAAAGCTTGGAATTAAGCAAAGGGGATTTACATCAAATACACTAATAAAAAAGGAAGCTGTTATAGGAATTAAATTTCCTAAAAAGAAGAGACTAGAAGACATATTTTTACAGGAAGAAGTTGAGAAGAGAGGATATAAGTGGAAGTTTGCTTTAGCTTTTTGCAATCATCTTAAAAATGAAAAGCGGGTTTTGAGAGAGGCTTTGAGAGATTGGAATGAGCTAAGGAAGGAAAAAGGTTTTATAAAAGCTCTATTTTCTATTTGAGCCGAAACAAAGTTAGTTAAATTTAAATTCTCAAATTCCTTAGTATTGATTGCAAAAATCTTGGTTGAGCAAGATATGAAGGATGAAAAAACTATTAGAAAAAAGTTGGAGGAGTTAGAAAAACTTAATTTTCAATGGTACCCTTACGATGAAGAATTTAAGATTAGGAATATTGATGAATACAATATGGCAATAAGAGTCTTGAGATGGGTTCTAGAAAAGTAGAATTTTATATCGGCATTTGAAACTCTTATAAATGGAGTTAAAGATTGTGTACAAAAATCTTTGCCCAAATTGTGGAAATTCAATAACATCTGAAAGGTTAGAGAAGGGACTTCCCTGCAACGTTTGCCTACCTAATGAAAATGAAAAATTAAAGAGCGGCCCAATGCTTATGGTCGAAGAAAGGAATAAAATGGTCGAAGAAATAGAGAGGCTTTTTGAAAGAGCTATAAAGGCTAAAATGTGGGCATTGCAAAGGTTTTGGGTCAAGAGATTTCTGGAGAATGAAAGCTTTGCCTTGATAGCTCCTACAGGATCTGGAAAAACGACGATGCAAATAATTCTTTGTTTATATGCAGCAAAATTTTTGAGAAAGAGATGTCTAGTAATTTTGCCGACAAGCTTGCTAGTTAGCGAAGTTTCGGAAAGGATGAAGAAGTTCGCGGAAGAGCTTAATCTGAATGTTGTTATCGCTAGTTATCATTCAATGCTCTCTAGCAAGGAAAAGAAAGAAGAGCTCGGAAAGATGAACGTTGCAGACATAATAGTAACAACGCATTTAAGCGTAATGAAGAGGGAAGAAATTAATAAGCAGGAAGTTGACATAGTTTTTGTGGATGACGTTGATAGCTTTTTGAGGAGAAGCAGAGCAATAAGGTATGTTTTGATGATGATAAAAATTCCAACACAAATTAAAAACTTAGTTAAAGACGTTTTGGATAGGAAAATAGAGCTGAATAGCGCTATTTCTAATATAGCAAAAATTAGAGAAAGTATAGAAATTAAATCACAGCTTATAGTTAGTGGAGCGACACAAAAGGCTAAAAGAACGAGAAGCGTAGCAATACTCAATTCCATTTTCGGTTTTTCAATAGGCTTAAAGCCAGAGTTTGGAAGGAATATTGTTGATTGTTTTACTTCGAGTAAAAATATCAAGGAAGAGGTTTTAAAGATTGTGAGGAAAATAGGTGGTGGTTGCTTAATATTTGTTCCGATGGATAAAGGAAGCGAGTTTGCTGAAGATTTGGAGAAATTTTTGGTAGAGAATGGGATAAAAGCTAAAGCCTTTTTGAAGCCAGAAAGGAAAGTTTTTGAGGAGTTTAAATCTGGTAATTTGGATGCATTGATAGGAATGGTGACTACTAGGAGCCCCCTGGTTAGAGGAATTGATTTGCCAGTTAGAATTAGATATGCTATTTTTTCTGGAGTTCCAAAGTTTGTAGTTAAAATTAGCGTTGAAGAATTCCATCCCACCAAGTGGCTAATGCTTTTGAACAATATACAGCAAGCGATAAAAGATGAGTATAGAAAAGATTATGATCATTTAGTCTCTAATTTAATAAAGATAAAAACGCTTAAGTCTGAAGATTTGGTTACTGTTAGAAACGCTTTATTGGAAAACAAAAGCTTGGATGGGTTTTTAGAATTCGTAAGAAAAGTCGCAATTAGTGGAATGGAATTTTTCAAAAAAATTTTGAAAGATAGCGAAGTATTAAAAGCGATAAGAGAATCGCCGACCATAAGCTTCAGCGAAAAGGAGGGAGAATATACTTTTCTAATTCCAGATGCAGTCGCCTATATTCAAGCCAGCGGAAGAACAAGCAGATTATACGTTGGGGGAATAACTAAGGGTTTGAGCATTGTTATAATAGATGAGGAAAAGGCATTCAATTCTCTTAAGAAAGAATTGAACTATTTTGAGGAGATTGAATGGAAAAGCTTAGAGGAGATTGACATAGAGAGAGTTGTTAGCGAAATCGATGAAGACAGAAAAAAGGTTGCTTTAGCTATTGAAGGTAAGTTAAAAGATGTTGAAACGAGAATTTCTCTAAAGACAAGGCTATTCGTAGTGGAGTCACCAACAAAAGTTAAAACGATTGCAAGATTTTTTGGGAAGCCATCTAAGAAGAAGTATTCTGACTTAGAGGTTAGCGAAGTTTTTGGAGCAAATTCATTGCTGATGATAGCAGCAAGCAAAGGTCATATTACTGACCTAAGCTTAAAGGAAGGAATTTTTGGCGTTGAGATTAAAGATACTTTTATCCCATACTTTAAACCAATAAAAAGATGTTTGGATTGTGGTAGAGAGGTTGAAGAGGAAGAAGAATTTTGTATTTGTGGAAGTAATAAGTTTGTAGATGCAAAAAACAGGATAGAAATTTTGAGAAAGCTAGCTAGCTTGGTGGATGAAGTCGTTATCGGGACTGACCCAGATAGCGAGGGAGAAAAAATTGCTTTTGACCTGTATTTGCTCCTCAAGCCCCTAAACAAAAACATAAAAAGAGTAAGGTTTCACGAAGTTACTAAGAAAGAAATTCAAAATGCTATGGAAAATTTGGAGGATTTTAATCTAAACTTAGTAAAGGCACAAATCGTCAGAAGAATTGAGGATAGATGGATTGGTTTTGGAATTTCTCCAATCTTATGGAAATTTTTTGAAAACAGGAGATTGTCTGCTGGTAGAGTGCAAACTCCTGTTCTTGGATGGATTGTTGAGAGGAGTAAAAAGTTGAGAGAAAAGGAAGAACTGATAACTTTAAAATTGGAAAATGGATTAGAATTGAGCTTTAGAGCTCCTAGAGGAAGCTATAGAAAAATAGTTAAAAACGGTTACGTTGAAATAAAAGAAGTTGAAATAAGAGAGGAAGAGATGAATCCTTATCCTCCCTTTACAACGGATACTCTAATTTCCGCCCTAACTTCAGTTTTGAGAGTCGATGCAAGCGTTGCGATGCAAATAGCTCAGAAGCTTTTTGAAAACGGTTTAATAACGTATCATAGAACTAGTAGCACTACCGTTAGTAGCACAGGTATGAACATTGCTAAAGAGTATATTTCATTAAATTTTGGTGAAAACTATTTCAAAGCTAGGAAGTGGGAAGCTGAGGGGGCTCACGAGTGTATAAGACCAACGAGACCTATAGATGCCCAAAAACTTAGAAGCCTTGTAGCATTGAAAATTTTAAGATTTCCTTCTCCGCTAACAGAAAAAGATTTTATAGCTTATGACATAATTTTCAGAAGATTCGTGGCGAGTCAAATGAAAGCTGCTAGAATTGAAAGATTAAAGTTTAAAGTAGTTTTCGATAATGAAGAAAGAGAATTCGATTTTATTAACAGAATTATAGAAGAGGGATTTACAAAATTGATAAGGGTGCAAGAAAGAAGAATTTTAGGCTTAGAAGAGGGTAAAACCAAAGTTATAGAAATTCAGAAAAGAGTTGTTCCAAAGTTCTATCCATACACATATTCAGAAATTGTTTCAATGATGAAAACAAAAGGAATAGGAAGACCGTCTACCTACGCCAAAATACTCGAAATTTTAAAAAAGAGAAGGTATGTGAAAGAAATAAAGAAATCTTTACTTATTTCCACAAGCCTAGGAAACAAAGTTTACGAATTTTCTCAGCAGAATTTCAGTAAATATTTGAATGAAGAAACAACGAGAAAATTAGAGGAAGAAATGGATAACATAGAAAATGGAAAGAGAAATTTTGAAGATGTATTAAGAGAGATTTACGTTGAAGTCAAGGAGATTATAAATAATAGTATAAAGAGTGGGGTAAAATATCCAACGCTTTCCAATGAGATTATGTAAAAAATCTTAAACGCTATCTACTCCATACTTGCTTCTCACATAAACATTCTTCAATTTTACTCTCTCTTTAATCCTCTTAGCAATTTTAATTAATTCTTTATGAGACAATACTCTTTCGCTTAAAAATTTCTTATCTATCAAATCCTCTGAGGGATTAAATTGCTGAAGGACGAAATTTGCTTCCCCAACTATTTCTTTCACCCTTTTCCAAGCTTCCTCTACGTCTTCAATTTTAATCAAAGAAGGAACAAATGTTGTTCTTATTTCGAGAAAATCAACATTCTTTGCTATCTCCAAGCTTTTCTCTATTCTATCAACTATCCCCTCTATCCTTTTTCCAATCACAACCCAATAATTTTCATCCTCAAGCTTCGTTTTAATATCAGTAGCATAGTGGTCAATTAAGCCTTTCTTAACTAATCTTTCAACTTCCTTTGGATTACTTGAGTTAGTATCCAAGCTACATTTCAAACTCAATTTTTTAACTTTAAAGAATAGCTCCTCCAGAAAATCAATTTGTAAAGTAGGTTCTCCTCCAGTTGCCTGAACATATTCGATAGCAAAAGAATTTTTTTCTATTCTTTTAATTACTTCATCGATGTCAATAAAAATTCCCCCACCACTAACTAAAGGGGAAGCAAAGCACCAAGGACAACTAAAGTTGCAACCAGAGAACCAAATTACAAAGGATGGTGAGCCTATAACATCAACTAAACTATTTTCTATTATACTACCTATCTTCGCTTTCATTCTATAATTTCTCTTCCAGAATATTGAACTCTTTGCCTAAACTCTGCAACTTTACCAATATTCCAACTGCTTATTGGCCTATAATATCCAACTATTCTGCTCCATATTTCAGTATTCTTCCCACAATTTGGACATCTTTCAATAACTCCGACTTCACTCCATCCACAATGCCTGCAATTACTTATCGTTGGCGTTATGCTGAAATAAACGACATTAGTATTCTCAACAATCCTCTTAACCAAACTTTTTAGAGCTCTAGGATCTACAGATTCGTATAAAAACAGATGCATCATTACTCCACCCGTAAACTCTTTTTGTACCTCTCCTTCCAATTTTGCCCTCTCTGCTATCGAAACTTTAGCATAATAAGGAATTATACAATTGGAATAATACGGAACTCCATCATTCGTCGGAATAAAAATTTCTCCACTTTCAAAATAGTTTCTGAACATTTTTAAATCAACGCTAGCCATTTTATAAGCAACGCTCTCAGCCGGAACTTCCTCTACGTTATAAAGAATTCCATCTTCCCTACTAAATTCCTCGCATTTTTTCCTTACAAAACTAACAACTTTTCTCATCCAAGATACAGCCTCCAAAACTTCCTTCTCTTCTAAATTACTCCATAATTTAGGCTTTCTCAAAAAGTTTGAAGCAGCTTCGGGCAATCCAACAAGTCCAAAAGTATTGTAGTGATTGGAAAAATTTCCAAGATAAACTTTAGTTATTGGCATTAAACCCGCTCTCAAACTTCTCTCGTACCTTTCCCTCATCTTCATCAAAATTTTCCTAGCGATTTTTAAATCCTCTTCCAACATTTCGTTAAATTTCTCTTCTTCACCTTTACTCAAAAACGCTAATCTAGGCAAGTTTATCGTTATAACGCCTATAGAGCCTGTTGCATCAGGAATTACCCAGATTCCGTGAGTTTGAGGTAATGTTCTACTTTCAGGCAAAGGAGCAACAAAATGGTTGTTTATTTGAATTTTGCTAACATCAATTGTTAACCTGCAGCACATTGCATATAAGGCATCTACATCGCTAACATAACCATTAAGCAAATAAAAAGTTCCTCTCTTAGCCAAATTTTCAAAAATCAAGCTCGTTAGCCCATCCCACCTTCTATCGTTCCAATCAAAATTTTTAGTAATCATTAGCGTTGGGATTGGAAATGTGAATAACGAATGCTTATAATCTCCTTCATTGTACAACAAAATCATTTGCTTAACTACTCTAATGGCTTCATCCAGGTAATCAGAAACTTTACCAACTTTTTTACCACCAACTATTGCATCTAATTCACTAAATGCCTTTGAAGTATCGAGGCAAATTGTTATATTGGAAAAGGGACTTTGAAAGCCCATTCTAGAGGGATAGTTAAGCTCAAAAAACATGCTTTGAAGCCTTTGTTTTATTTGTTCATCATTAAGGTTATCTGCCTTGACGAAAGGTGCAGTTAGCAAGTCGAAGGCTGAAACTGCCATCGCTCCAGAAAATTCTTGAGCTGCGAGAAAGATGAAATTCACAAGCTGGTTTACCGCTGCATCGAAATGTTTTGGTGGAGAAGAAATCAAAGTTGGTGTTCTTAACCCAATTTGAAGTAACCTTGTATAAGACCATCCGACGCAGTAAGGAATGTGAAGGGATTGGGGAAGTTTATGGATGTGTATTTCTCCATTCAAATGCTTACTAACTCCCTCCTCTGGAAATATTTTTTCTAAAACCGAAGGTTGTTTTAGGGTTTTGTCTAAAAGATAACTCAAAAAATTTCCATAGCTTCTAGATTCATTTGCGTTTTCCTTTACCTCCCAGTCACCATCTCCAATGTATTCCTTTTCTATTTTTTCCAAATCAAGAAAGTCGAAAGCCATAGTTATGAAAGTTGTCCTGTCATACTTAAATGCTTTTTTGTAAAAGAAAATATACTTTCCAATTTAAGATTCAAAAAATAGATATTAAGCTAACTCAACCACCTTTTTGTAGTACGGTATTATTTTTCTTATGCCCTCTTCCAAGCTAACCCTTGCTTTAAACCCAAGCTTTTCCTCGGATTTTTTAGTATCAGCTAATGTATGCCAAACGTAATTCTTTACAGGATTCTCAACGTATCTAACCTTAACTTCAATATTGAGATTTTTACTAATCATAGAAATCAATTCGTTTAGAGAATAATTTTCTCCTTTACCAACATTGAAAACATCAAAATCGATGTTAGAATTCATAGCCTTGATGAAAGCATCAACAACATCTTGAACGTAAATAAAATCTCTAGTTTGGCTACCATTACCATAAACTCTAATAACCTCTCCTTTAAGAGCAGCCATTAGAAATTGTGTTACCAAATTAGCATACTCTCCTTTGAACTCTTCTCTTTCACCATAAACGCTAAATAGTCTTAAAGAGATAACTTTTGTGCCGTAAAAATCATTATAGACTTTAGCTATCCTTTCCATCGCATACCTAACTTCAGTATAAAAATCTTTAGGAATTATCTGCATGTCTTCCTTCCATGGAATTGGATTTCCGTTGTAGATAGAGGAAGTAGATGCCAAGACTATTTTTACTCTATTCTCAGTTGCAAACTCTAGGATTTTTATCCAATCTTCTATTGTCTTGAAAACAAGCTCCCTGTTTCTTTTATACATTGGAGAGGAAGAAGGAATTCCCAAGTGAAAAATCCCATCTATTTTATCTATTACCTTACTAATTTCCCCAGCACTCGCCTTTACAAATTTTACGTTAAGTCCTTTCAAATTGTGTAAGCTTCCTGTATGAAGGTTGTCAATCACTATAACTTCATGACCATCCTTAATTAACCTCTCAACTAAGTGGCTACCTATAAAGCCAGCACCACCTGTAACAACGAATCTCATTTGGAAAATATAAAAAGAAAAGAATAAATGCTTGATTTAAAGGCATAAAGTTGTGGTCTCTTTTATACTTTCAAAAACTATTAATGAAACTGTTTCTTTTACTCCCTCAATCTCTCTTATCTTATCCAAAACGATGTTC
>DAISZX010000024.1:0-4821 GCA_036824555.1 Candidatus Aenigmatarchaeota archaeon | reverse complement strand
CTTTTTTCAACCTGCACTTTTCACACCACCCATACCCCTTTTCTCTTATAGTCTTCCAAATTTTTCTATAGTCGCCGCTACACACTATTTTACCATTAAGCATAACGCTTGCTTTCCTCGGTTTTAGATACCTTAGTATTTCACCATGATGTGTAATTACTAGCGTGGAAATTTTATTTTCCTTTATGTAGGAGCTTAACCTTCTACCAACAATCTTTAAACTCTCAACATCAACACCACTATCAATTTCATCCAGTAATAAAAGTTTTGGTTTTAGAGCAAAAATTTGAGCTACTTCAAACTTTTTCTTTTCTCCGCCAGAGAAACCTACGTTAACTTCTCTTTCTAAAAATTCCTCACTTAACCCAAAAATCCTTAAAGCATTATCTCCTCTACAACCTAGAATTTTTAGAAAATCGTTTACCTTTACTCCTCTAATAGATGGAGGATTTTGAAAGGCACAGAATATTCCTAACTTAGCTCTTTCATATATTGGTAATCTTGTTATATCTTTACCTTCGAATCTTATTCTCCCCCCTATAACTTTATAAGATGGTATACCAATGATTGACGAAATTAAGCTTGTTTTTCCAGAACCATTGGGACCAAATATGCTATACACCTCTCCTTTACTTAAAGAAAGGTTTACTCTATCTAAAACAATTTTAGCTCCAACACTAACTCTCAAATTCTCAACTTCCAAAACCTTCATTCAATGAATTGTAAAACTTTTATTAATGCTTTGCTTATAACGTTACTTTTTTGAAAAGCAATTCCCTTCTTATCGGCTTCCATTTAAACTCTCCAAATTTACAATCACTAATTTTCTGCCTCTCACCTATTCCTAACATCTCTCTAATTTTATCAGCAGTTTCTGGTAGGAATGGATAGAGTAAAATTGATAATATTCTCAGACCTTCAAGCAAATTATATAGAGCATTCGATAACTCCTCGCCTTTTAGCTTCCAAACTTCTTTCTCATTTATATACCTATTGCAGGATTTAACAAAATTCCATATTTCAGCTAAAGCCAAATCTACTCTAAATTCTTCCATGTATCTTTCTATTTTCTCCAGCCTCAGTTCATCCTCCAGCTCTGGTTTTCCTTTTATTTCACCATTAAATTTCTCAGCAAGAACGAGAACTCTGTTAACTAAATTACCCAGTTCGTCTGCCAGCTCATTATTTAATCTTTCTACCAGAGCTTCCTCGCTAAAATCACCATCTTCTCCAAAAGGAACTTGCCTAATCAAAAAGTATCTTATAGCATCTAGCGGATACTTTTCAGCTAGCTTTAATGGATCTACAACATTACCTAAACTTTTACTCATCTTTTCTCCTTTAACTGTCCAAAAGCCATGAGCGTATACATGCTTTGGCAATGGTAAGCCAGCTGACATTAGCATAGCCGGCCAAATAGCACAATGAAACTTTATTATATCTTTTCCAACTAAGTGAACATCGGCTGGCCAAAACTTATTGAACTTCTCTTCATCATATCCAAAACCTATTCCACTCAAATAATTTATCAAAGCATCAAACCAAACGTAAACAACTTGAGAAGGATCGTTTGGAAATGGTATGCCCCATTTCTGAGTTTGTCTTGAGATGCTAATATCTCCAAAAGCTGTGTTTATGTAATTCAAAACCTCATTCTTTTTAGCCTCTGGTAGAATAAAATCTGGATGTTTCTCTATGTAATCTAACAAAGCTTGCTTATATTTGCTCGCGGCAAAAAACCAATTTTCTTCTTCGAGCAAGATTGGTTCTTTTTTATGAATTGGACACTTTCCGTCTACCAAATCGCTTTTTGTTAAAAAGGCTTCACAATCAACACAATAATAGCCAACATATTTCCCCTTGTAAATATCTCCCTTTTCCATAACTCTCCTAAAAAATTCATATACAGCTCTCTTATGTCTTTCCTCTGTTGTCCTAATGAAATCATCAAAGCTTATATTAAGTTTTTTCCAGGTTTCCCTCCAAATGGTAGCCATCTCATCCACATATTCCTTAACATCCTTACCAACCTTCTCCGCAGCCTTAACGCTTTTTTGACTATTCTCATCGGTTCCAGTTAGAAAGAAAACCTCCTCACCTTTTAATCTATGCCACCTAGCTAAAACGTCTGCAATCAAAGTTGTGTAAAAGTGGCCTAAGTGTGGTTTATCATTAACGTAATAAATTGGTGTAGTTACATAAAACTTGGTGAGCTTACTCACCTCCCCTATGATTAGTAATTTATGCACCAAGATTTTTAAATTTTTTGCTAGAGATACTTTAAGAGATCTTTAAGAGAAGGTAAAACAGCATTTGGCTTAACTTTCCTATCAACCTTTTTATCCACCCCATTTTTAACAAAGACTGAGAAAAATCCTCCCTTATTTGCAAAGAGAATATCCGCTATATTTTCGTCCCCAAAGTAAATTACTCTTCCTTTAACCGCTTTTTTGACTTCTCTCAACATAAAATATGAAGGCTTTCCGAGCATAACGGCTTTTTTACCAGAACAATATTCAAGACCGACAGTTATTAGACCAGTGCCTGGAACAATCTCATTTTTAAAAATCCAAAGCTTGCCATAAGCTGTTGTGTAAAATTCTGCATTTCTCTTTAAAAGAATTTTTAGAGCGATAGAAGCTTTTGCATAATTGTAATTGATATCATGTCCAACTACAACAACGTTAGCTTTTTCATTTTTACAAACCCTAACTCCATTTTTTCTAAACTCCAGCTCCAAACCTCTTCCTAATGGAAATACTATCTTATTCTTTAAAAGCTGAGAAGCAACATAACTACTTGTTATTATTTGATTTGATTCAACAAAAACTCCATTCTTTTTTAAAACCTTAATAATGTTCTCTCTATCCAAAAAAGTAAAGTTTGAGACAAAAATAATTCTTTTTCCTGCTTCCCTAAGCCTATTATAAATTTCTTCAGCACCCTCAACCAATTCAGGAAACCACCAAAATGTTCCGTCAAGATCAAAAACGAATGTATCAAACTTCTTCATTAAACCTTTGCTAAGCATTAAAAATATTGCTTTCGAGTAAAATAAATTGGTCCCCATCTCGTTCTTCTGTTTCATCGTAAGCATAAGCATCTCTACAGAGGCTTTCGAGATGGGGGATATGTAAATTAAATCTTGTAAAATAAAAAATTAAACATCAAAGTATCTCTCAAGTTCCCAGTCTGTTATCTTTCTTTGCATGTACTCTTCTACTTCACTCTTTTTTAACTCAACAAACTTATCATAAGCTGGACCTAGGGTTTCCTTAATCAGTTCATCGTTTTCTAAGAAATCAATTGCTTCCTTTAAGCTAGAAGGCAAACTATCTAATTTTTTGTACAAATTGCTATCATAGATATCGCTTTCTATTGGAGGTTCAATTTCTATTTTGTTTCTTATCCCCTCCAAACCCGCTTTTAAAACGACTGCAAAAGCCAGATACGGGTTTGCGCTTGGGTCTGGAGATCTAAGCTCAATTCGAGAGGAAGAAGGGTGAATGATTTCCGGTATTCTTATCAATGCGTCTCTGTTTTTTCTTCCCCAATAAATATATTTAGGTGCCTCAAACTCTCCAAGCCTTTTATAGGAATTTACAGTTGGATTCAGTATACATGTCATCGATTTAATATGTTTGAAAATGCCACCCATGAAATACTTAGCTATATTAGAGATTTTGTAAGGATCATTCTCATCATAAAAAAGATTTTCTCCCCTCTTCCATAAGCTTATATGCAGATGCATACCATTTCCTGGTAAACCATAGAAGGGCTTCGGCATGAACGTAGCCTTAATCTCATTACTTTCAGCAACTAGTTTGATGATGTTTTTGGCCAGCAGAATCTTATCCGCAGCTCTTACTGGAGTATCATACCTTATGTCGACCTCATTTTGACCTGGACCTACCTCATGATGACCAGTTTCCCATTCTATTCCTGCCTCATTTAAAGCTTGTGCAATCTTTATTTTAATCTCGTGAGCCTTATCCTTTGGAGATACATCAAAGTATGTCGCACGATCCAGCATCTCTCCATTTTTCACTAAGTAGAACTCTAGCTCTCCTGCTATAAAAACATCCAAACCCAAAGAAGAATACTCCTTCAGAACATTCTTAAGTATTACTCTTGGGTCTCCATTGAACGGATTATCTCCATGATAAACATCGCAAAAATAAATCAGAACATTATTGAACTTGTATGAAGAACTCAAGTCCACCTTCAAGCGCATATCGCTCTCAAACCTCCTAACTATTCCCTGAATGGAAGAACCATCAAACCATACTCCCTTTTCCTTAGAGTCCTCAAGCTTCTTATCCGAAATCAAAACTTCTTTTAAATTTCCGCTGAGATCGGAAAATCTTAGACTTATAACTTTCATCTTAAGTCTTTGATGTGAAAGTTTATAAATAGTTGTAAGTATAAAAGCAAACGGTCAAAAAGCTATGGTTTTCGTTTTTGCATTTTTTCTACCTATATTTAGATAAAATCGAGATAGAGCAAACAAATAAAAATGAAAAATAAAACTCAAAATATGTTTCCGGAAGAAGTGTTAACAAAAAACAAAAA
Source organism: Candidatus Aenigmatarchaeota archaeon (assembly GCA_036824555.1). Taxonomy (GTDB): domain Archaea; phylum Aenigmatarchaeota; class Aenigmatarchaeia; order CG10238-14; family SpSt-28; genus SpSt-28. The sequence goes on along the minus strand of DAISZX010000024.1, from coordinate 249 downwards.
GGGTAAATTAGAAGTTAGAAATCTTATAGCAAGAGGAAATTTTGTTTGGTATGACTATAGAGATCCTCAAACTTTTGAAAAAGTTGAGAATGGGAAGAGCAGAATATTTTTGAAGGATGAAGAAGGAAGAGTGTGGAGTTATTTCGTCATCCCATTGAAGGATAAGAGGCTTTTATTGATAGAAGCCGATATAGAAGAAAATAAAAAAATCTGGAACGAGAGGAAGAAAAAGGCAGAAGATTTATGGCC
>DAISZX010000023.1:0-4985 GCA_036824555.1 Candidatus Aenigmatarchaeota archaeon | reverse complement strand
TTCTCTCAGCAACCTTAGGCTTTATACAAGAGTATAAGGCTGAAAAAACGATTGAGAGCCTCCAAAAACTTGCAGCACCAAAGGCAAAAGTTATAAGAGATGGAAGGGAGCAAGAAATCGACGCAACGAAAATAGTTCCGGGAGATATTATTATCGTTGAGAGCGGAGATATAATACCGGCTGATGCTGAAATATTGGAAGGAAAATTGCAAATAGATGAATCAATCTTAACTGGAGAATCTAGAGCTGTAGAAAAATCTAGGGGCGAAAAAATATTTTCTGGAACCAACGTATTTTCTGGAAGAGTTGTAGCGAAAGTTCTTACAACCGGAATGAGAACAGAAATCGGAAAAATTGCTGAGAAGTTGCAAGAAATAGAAGAAGGTAAAACGCCTTTCGAAGAAAAAATGGAAAGGTTCACTAAAAAAATAATTTTGTTAAGCATGGGGGTAATTACTTTAACATTCTTGATAACCTTTAAGAGGTTTGGAATATTAAAGGCAGCAATATTGTCAGTTGCGTTGGCTGTAGCTGCAATTCCTGAGGGATTGCCAGCTGTTATAACAATTGCTCTAGCCCTAGGAACGAGAGAAATGGCAAAAAGAAATGCACTGGTAAGAAAGTTAAAGATAATAGAATCTGTTGGGAGCCTAGATGTTATTTGTACTGATAAGACTGGTACGTTAACTGAAGGAAAAATGAGAGTTAAGGATTTTTGGTTTTTTGAAGAGAGTGATAAATCAAGGGAACTCTCTCTTAAAGTTTGCTATTATTGTAATAATTCTAAAAAAATACTCAAGAATGGAAAAATGTGTTGGATTGGGGATGAGACTGAAATCGCATTAAAAGAGTTTTCAAGCGAGTTTATTAAGGAAGAAGGAGAGAGAATAGAGGAGATTCCTTTTTCTTCTGAAAGAATGATGATGTCTGTTGTTCATAAATTTTCAAACGAAACTCTTGTTTTAACGAAAGGTGCTCCAGAAGTTGTGATTAAAAGATGTGACAGAATACTTACGAAGAGTGGAGTCAAAAAGTTAACTAAAAACATCCAGAAAAAAATATTAGAGAAGAATTCCGAGTTTGCTTCTCAAGCTATAAGAGTTTTGGCCATTGCATATAAACCGGTAAAGGAAAATATTGAAAAGGAAAATATTGAAAAAAACTTGATATTTGTTTCTTTAGTTTTACTATTAGATTTGCCGAGAAAGGAAGTTAAAGAGGCGATAGAAGAATGTTATTCAGCAGGAATCAGAGTCATAATGATTACAGGAGATAATCCACAAACTGCCAAGGCAATAGCCGATATGATTAGCTTAAAGAGCAATGGCGTTGTAACTGGTGATGAAATAGATAGAATGAGTGATGAAGAGTTGAAGAAAGTTTTAGATAATAATGTTAACATTTTTGCCAGAACTTCTCCTTTTCATAAGCTAAGAATATTAGAGATTCTTAAAAAAGAAGGATTAAAGGTGGGGATGACTGGAGATGGGGTTAATGATGCTCTAGCGATTAAAAAAGCTGACGTTGGGATTGCAATGGGAATTAAAGGAAGCGAAGTAACTAAGGAAGCAAGTGATATAATTTTGTTAGATGACAACTTTGCAAGCATAAGAAATGCTGTTAAAGAAGGGAGAAGGATTTTCGAAAACATACGAAAATTTGTTTTGTTCATGTTTTCAACTAACATCGCAGAAATCTTCGTAGTTTTATTCTTTTCACTATTTTCTCCATACTTAGTTTTATTACCGATTCACTTGCTATGGATTAATTTAGTAACCGATGGACTGCCAGCAATTTCGCTTGCAAACGATCCTGAAAGAAGGGATATAATGAAAGGTAAAGCGAAAACTAAGATATTTGACATAAGGGATGTGATGTTCATTTTAATAATGGGAATATTACTATCGATAACAATAATCTCCTCCTATTTCCTTCTCAACTTCGAAATTCAAGAAGAAATCAGAGCTGTAGTCTTTTCTTCATTCGTTATATTCGAGATGTTCAAAGTTTTTATAGTCCAGCATTTTGAAAAAAGCTTAAGTTTGGAAAATATCAGGAAGAATAAAATGTTATTTGTTTCCATAATTTCCACCATATTAGCTCAGATTTTAGTAATTTATCTCTTCCCAACACAATTCAAAATAGCTCCGCTAAGCCCATATGATTGGTTAGTAATATTCGGATTTGGAATGCTTCTACTAAGTATAGGTTTAATTAGCACAACTTTTTTGAGAAAAAATTATTAGGTAAGTCCGAAAAGTTAATAATAGGTATCTTATACCTTTCTGCATCCTCAACTGATATTCTTGGACAAGCTAAGTTTACTAAACAATCTAATTTTATCCCTTCTAAAAGCGATTCGTTCAGCTCATCAAAAGCTAAAATATAAACCTTCTTCCCGAGCTTCTCAATATTTCTTCTTATATCTTCAAAACGTCTTAGCTGTCCTCTTTTCCAACTAACCAACAATCCAACTATTTGGCTTTCCTCAAAAACTCTTTTATTCCACTCTAAAATTTTTCTCTCTCTGTTAACATCTATTCTTTTAATCTCCCCCATTTCGACATCAAAAAGAAAAACTGGTTTTGTCGATTTTAAAGCTAATCCGAGTGCATGAAATCTGCCTGATGAAACAACAAGAAATGCATCAACTTTCTCTTCAATAGAAAGAGCATTAGAAAAATTGCATCCAATTATTTGACCGTTTCCAGAGGTTAGAACTTCCTTTCCTCTGCTTCTCAAAAATTCTAAAACTTTTTCAAATGATTTTCTGTACTGAAGGCTGTAAACAACTCCAATTTTTTTAAAACCCTCTAGCCCTCTTATTATTCCCTCTAAGCTATCTTCTATATCCCTTCCAAAATACCACTCAACATAAAAAACTGGTAACTTGCTTTCAAGCCACTCAAACCCAAAATCATTGTGACCAATATGCAGTATTGCATCGCAACCCAACCTTAAAGCTTCTTCATCTCTTAAATCACAGGCACCATAAGTATTTTCTAAACAAATTATCGCTTCTATCTCCTTCTCTTCTAAAAAATCTGAAATCTCCAACGATTTTGCTTTTAAGCCTTCTGGCAACTGAACAAATACTCTCCTCACTCCTCTTCTCTTCATTTCTTCAACAGCTTCATAAAGTTCCATAAAGTTTTTTATTAATAGTTAATTTATGCAAGTATTGACACCTTTCGACCCTTGGAAAAACAAATTGTGTACATGCCCATTTAAGTATTCTTTTTCACCCTATGTAGGGTGCTCACACGGTTGTCTTTATTGTTATGCAAGCAGCTACATACCAAGGTTTTCAGAAGTAAGAGTAAAAAAAGATGTTATTGGGAGATTAATTAAGGAAGTTTCGAAGATAAAAGATAAGTATGTTAGCATATCGAATAGTAGTGACCCTTACCAAAAAATTGAGGAAAGGTTGAAGTTGACGAGAGAAGCTCTAAAGGTGTTCATTAACAATAACTTCAGGATAATGATAATAACAAAATCTAATCTCATTGTTAGAGACTTAGACATTCTCAAAAAGGGTAGAGTGGTGGTTAGCATGACTATCACAACTTTAGATGAGTTAAAAGCAAGAAAGCTCGAACCGAATGCTCCATTACCAAATAAAAGAATAGAAGCATTAAAGATTCTCTCTGAAAATGGAATTCCTACCGTTGCACGAATAGACCCAATAATTCCATTAGTTAACGAAGGAGAAATACGCGAGATTTTAAGAGAAATGGCGAGAATTGGGGTAAGGCATATAGTTTCAAGCACTTATAAAGTTAAGATTGATAACTGGAGGAGGATGGAAGCAGAGTTTCCGAAAGAAATGAAAAAGTTGAAACGTTTGTATTTTGTTAAGGGAGAAAGAATTGGCGGATACTACTATTTACCAAAAGAATATAGGTACTTGCTTATGGAGAAAGTCGCTGAAGAAGCTAGGAAATATGGAATAACCTTCGCCACATGCAGAGAAGGTTTTTTAGAGCTGAATACTTCAAAGGTCTGCGATGGTTCTCATTTATTTTGAACTAAAAAATACACAGATTTTAAAGAATTTAATATTATTTTACATTATAATTCATTAAAGTGGGTGTTTGTATGGTAAAAGGAACCCCCTCAATGGGTCTTAAGCATCACGTGTTACACATAAGATGCAGAAGATGCGGAAGAACTTCGTATAGAGTTGACAAGCATTATTGCTCAGCATGCGGCTATGGGAGGAGTAGTAAATTGAGAAAATATTCTTGGCAAACCCATACTTTGCAAAGAAATAGAAGATTTTAAGGCACTTTTTGAGAAAGAGATTATTTAATGCGTGTATAAAATGATTTTGAACTCAGTTTTTCCCCATAAGGCAGTGTAAACAAGATTAAGATAAGAGGGTTGTTCTTAAAAACAAGAAATGTTATCTCGTGAAGTCGAAAGAAAGAAAGCCCACCATACATTTTTCATAAGATTAGAAAATAGGGATAAATTTTTAAGCCGCTTCTCTTTTTCGGAATACAAAGCTCTTATTTTCCAAACGCTATTTTTCTAATGAATCAAATCAATAAGAAAGCTTTAATAGAAGCTGCGCTTTTTGTCTCCAGTAAGCCATTAAACACGAAATATCTATCCAAACTTTTTTCTATTCCGGAAAATGAAATTGAGAAAATAATTGAAGAATTGGCAATAGAGCTGAAAAAAGAAGAGAGGGGAATAATGTTGATTCGTACTACAGAAGGCTATGAGCTTGTTGTAAAACCAGAGTATAGAAACCTTGTAGCCAAAATTGCACCATTTTCCGACTTATCTGAGGGAATGAAGAGAACTCTAGCGATAATAATAGCTAAGCAACCTGTTAAGCAGTCAACGGTGGTGAAAATTCAGGGAAATAAGGCTTACGATTATTTAAGGGCACTTGAAAAGAGGGGGTTGATAAAAGCGGAAAAGTTTGGAAGAACTAGAATAATAAGCCTAACCAAAAATTTTGAAGAGTATTTTGG
>DAISZX010000022.1:0-5009 GCA_036824555.1 Candidatus Aenigmatarchaeota archaeon | reverse complement strand
TCTGGTAGGAGAATTTGTTCCAATCCAAAATGTGACGGAAATTATAATATAAGTGACATTCATAAAACAATAGATGGAATAGAGTACATATTACCCCCACTTTTACCAAAAGAAGATATGAAGTGCGATAAATGTGGTTCTCCTTTAATACAGAGAGATGATGATAAGCCGGAAATTATTAAGGAGAGGTTGAAAATATATGAAGAGCAAAGTAGGCCAGTATTGAAGTATTATGAGAGAAAAAGAAAAAACAAAGTTCCATTCGTTGAAGTATGGATGAATAGACCTCCAGAGGAAGTTGTTGAAAAGATAGTAAGCGAATTAAAAAAATTGGGTTTAGTAGCGTAAGCTTAAGTTGAAAAATAATATAGCATTTCTATCAGTTTTCTCTTCCACTTCTTGAACGCTAATTCCTTTTATTTCTGCGATTTTTTCTGCAACAATCTTGACATCAATAGGCAAGCTTTCTCTTCCATCTATCTTCATCCATGGAGAGTCTGTTTCAAGCATTATCCTTTCTATTGGCAGCTTTTTTACTATTTTTTTATGTTTTTTGCTTCTAAGCAAGATAGGACCAACAGAAATTTTCCATTCGTTTGAAATGACCTTGTCTAAAAATTTATCTCCACCAAACATGTGGAGATGAATTCTTTGATAGTCAACGCTTTCAATAATCTTTAGAGCGTCTTCATAAGCATCTCTTATATGCACAGTTACTGGCTTGCCTATGCTCTTTGCAAATTCAATCAGTTTTTCAAAAAACCATTTCTGTTTTTCTCTTAGCTTATCCTCCTTAATCCAAAAGTAATCTAGACCAATTTCTCCAATCGAAACAATTTCTTCTTTATTTCTTTTTACAAATTCCTCAAAATTGTCTAAGGTCTCTTCATTAAACTCATTAATGTATTCTGGATGTAGACCTACGGAAGCAAACACAAAACCATCAAATTCCTTTTTTATTTGTAATGCAAAATAGAAGTCTTCGGGGTGAGAAGAAGATGTTATAATTGCTCTTAAATCTTTTTTGAAAGATTCAATTTGCTCTTTTTTGCTCTTAAATCTTTCATGTTCTAAGTGACAGTGAACATCAATCATTTCAAAAGTTAATCTCAAGATTAAAAACTTTTCTCGCCTCGACCAAACTTTTTTCTTCCCCAACATCAATCCAAATTCCCTTTAACTTATATAATTCAAACGGACTCTTTTGATTGTATGAAAGTATGGCATCAGTCAAATAATATTCGCCACTCTTTTCATTAATATTAACATTTTTGACCTCTTCTAAAAAGTCTCTATTCGTTTTTAGCAATCCAGCAAATATGTAGCCCTTTCCAAAGTCGCTCTTTTCCCTAATTTCTTTAAGAAATCCATTTTCTTCCACAACTTTCCCAAATCTTGAAACGTCCTCAACCTCATAAACTCCAATAGCGTTGCTCCTTTTTATAAACTCTTTTAAATCATCCTCGAAAATTATATCTCCATAGACAATTATTATCTCTTTCTCACTAATTAAGCTAGAAGCTGCTTCAACAGCAGCTGCCGTTCCTTTTTTCCATTTTTGCTCCACGATGTTTACATCTCTATGAAATCTTTTTAAGAAACCAACCATTTCATTCTTTAGGTATGAAGAAACTACAATTATTTTGTTCTCCGGAATTCCAAGAGAAAGCAACTTATCTATATGGAATGTTATCAAGGGAATACCGTTTATAGTCATTAGACACTTAGGAATTAATTGAGTATATGGCCTTAATCTTGTTCCTTCCCCAGCAGCCAAAATTATTGCTTGCATTTTTATCACTTTAAATCCATTCTGAATTCATATCCATATTTAACGAACCCTAATTTTTCATACCATTCGTGAACTTCTTTTCTCTCAAATCTGCTTGTCGCTATAATTTTATAGCATCCTAATTTTCTCGCTAATTCTATAGCTTTCGATACAAGCTTCGTTCCAATGCCCATACCTCTATAATTCTCATTAACGAAGACATCCTCGAGTAAAGCATAAGGTTCACTATGTAATTCGTTTTTTATCAGATACAAAAAGCATCTCCCAACCTCTACTCCATTTTCTTCTACGAATATTTTTATTCCTTTGGTTTCTACAATTTTCTCACCAAAATTCATACTACATCACCTATAAAACAGTAACAGATTTTGCAAGATTTCTTGGCTTATCCGGATCTAAACCTCTTAAAACTGCAAGCCTATAAGCCAAAAGTTGCATTGGTATTATTTGATAGACAAGGGAGGTTTCATCATCTGCAGGAACCTTTATCCAAATATCGAATTCTTTACAATTATCTGGAGCTACTCCAATAATAAAGCCACCACGAGATCTTACTTCCATAACATTGGATAATATTTCTTTCTCCTTTTCCTTGGAGATGAATGCTATACATGGTGTTCCTTTATCTATTAATGCAATTGTTCCATGCTTTAGCTCTCCTCCAGGGAATGCTTCTGCATGAATGTATGAGATTTCCTTTATTTTTAAAGCGGCTTCTAAGGCCGTTACATATTCAAGCCCCCTTCCTATCAAAAAAACATGCTGAGCATTTTTCAACGTTTGAGCAACTTTTTCTATGTGCTCTCTTCTGCTTCTAGAGAGTAAATCGAATATTTTTGCCTTTACTTCTTCAACGTTAATTTTTTTGTTGGTGAGTTTTGAATAGATTAGGAGAAAAATCGAAAGTTGTGCAATGTAGGTTTTCGTCGCAGCAACCCCAATCTCAAAGCCAGCGTTCATAAGCAGGTAATCATCGCTTTCTCTCATCAGACTAGAGCCATATACGTTTAGAATGGAAATTATCTTTGCTCCTTTTTTCCTAGCTTTTCTTACAGCGTCTAGGACATCTGCGGTTTCTCCAGATTGTGAAACTGCTAAGATCAGAGTGTTTTCATCAACAACACTCAAAAAATTATTGAATTCCGAAGCAATAATTGCTTTCGTAAGAATACCAGCTTTTGCTAGCAGATAACTTCCGGCTAAGCAAGCATGATAGGAAGTACCAGCCCCAATTAAGAATATTTTTTTAGCTTTCATGATTTCTCCTATTATTCTCTCTACATTTTCTTCATTCTGATTAAAGGCTCTTTCAAAAACATCGGCTTGCTCTAAAATTTCTTTGATCATGAAATGATGAAAATCTTTTTTGTCAATCTCCTCTACATTTATATCAATTCTCTCAACTTTTCTCTCAACATTACCATCAATCAAATTTTCTATATAAACTCTTCCTTTTTCTATAACGACGAAATCGTAATTTTGAAGGAAAATGAAATTTTTGGTGAATGGCAATAGAGCATAAATATCGCTCGCTACAAAGCATTCATTTTGATTAATCCCCACAACCAGTGGAGAATCTTTTCTAACTCCAACTATCTTTTCTTCATCACACTTTACAGCTAAAATGGCAAAGCTACCTTGAAGCATCAAGAAGGCCTTTTTACAAGAACTAACAAAATCGAGGTTTCTGTTAAACTCTTCTATAAGATGGGCAATAACCTCGCTATCTGTTTGGCTTTCAAATTTATGTCCTTTAGCTTCCAAGCTTTCTCTAATTTCTTTATAATTTTCTATTATTCCGTTGTGTACTATGGCTATTCTTTTTTCGCAGTCACAATGTGGGTGGGCGTTTTCCTTGGTTACTTCGCCGTGAGTCGCCCATCTTGTATGGCAAATTGCTAAATTCGATTTGGGCTCCAAAAAGTTCAATTTCCTATGAACATCATCAATTTTACCAACATCTTTTTTAATCTCGAGTCTTTTTTCTTTTTCATTGACAAAACATGCACCCACGCTATCATACCCTCTATATTCCAACCTTCTTATGCCTTGAAGAATAATTTCATTTGCATTTCTATTTCCAATGTATCCAACTATTCCACACATCCTTATCGGCCTACAAGATTTAGCTGCATTTTTTACAACAATAAAAGAAAAATTCGATGCAAAAATAAAAATCATTACTAAAAGTGTTTTTTTAATTTAGTAAGTATAAAGCCAGTTTTGAGTAAAAATTTTGCTATTGGACTAAAAAAATATTTAAAACGCTAAAATTTTCATTTTAATAAATGGGATATTTTGTCAAAGAAAGTGATGGAAAGCAAGAAATTTTTAGGGCAAAGGAAGTAGAAGCTGAAAAATTAAACGTTTTTAGAAGCGAATTAGTGTTTAGGATATTGAGAGAGCTTGCGAAAAAACCGGCTTGTGCTATGGATTTAGCAAGAAGTTTGAACGAGCACGAACAAAAAATATACTATCATTTAAGAAGGTTGGAGAGAGCAGGTATAATATCGCTAGAAAGAACAGAAGTGAGGGCTGGAGCGCTTGCCAAAATTTATAAGGTTGATTATCCCTATCTTGCTGTTAAAATGTTTGAAGATAAACCTATAGAATACTTTTCTAGACCGAAAGAATTAGAAATTTTGTACCCATTTATAGAAAATGGTCAAATGAATGCAATAATTGTAGTTAGCTCTCCAGATCCACATGGTAGATTTGGTGCCTCCTCTAGCGACGGTTATGCCGCTATAGATCTTGCTTTATTTTTGGGTAGTTTTTTGAAGAAGCCAGAAATAAATTATAGACTTGACACACAGATAGAGGAAGAGGATATGAAGAAAAATTTGATTTTAGTTGGTGGTCCAAAGGCGAATATTGTAGTAGATAAATTAAACAAATTTTTGCCTATATATTTTGACGAAAAGAATGATTGGCTGATTGTTTCAACATTGTCGAAAAATCTGTATAGAGATGAGGATGTTGGTTTGATAATAAAGATGAGGAATCCATTTAATGAGAGACGATACATTTTCCTATTTTGTGGAAAAAGGTTTAAAGGTACTAGGGCAGCAACTTTGGCATTAATCAAACATTGGAAAGAGTTAGAAAAGGGTAATAAGTTTAGGGACGGAATTGCAAGAGTTGTTAAAGGTATAGATAGGGACTCGGATGGAATAATCGATGATTGTGTATTTATTGAGTGAGTGGTTTCAGAAAC
>DAISZX010000021.1:0-5211 GCA_036824555.1 Candidatus Aenigmatarchaeota archaeon | reverse complement strand
TTATATATTGGTATTTTACTGATGTGTCGAAAATGAAAATCGACAATTCGTCAATTCGACAAGAAACGAAGAGGGTTTTTATTCTCAAAAAGTAAGAAAAAATATATGTTAAAGGAGATTTTCGGTAAAAAGAAAGATGAAAAGGCAAATGAAATAAGCGAGATGATAAAATTGATTGATTCTCAACTTTCTATGATTTCTATGGAAATTGAGAAAATGAAAAATTTGGCTTCTAAAATCGAAAATATTGAGAAAAAAATGGCTATTTTGGAAGAGCTCATAAAAGAGCAAGGTGTTGAAATAAAGCCAAGGCCTGTTAGTGAAAAAACGAAAGAAGCAATAAAGACTTTAATCAAAAAATATGGAAGTTTAAATGCCTGGCAACTTGGAAAGTTATTGAACATGTCTAGGACGAGATGTGCAGAATATCTAAAACAGATGGAGGAAGAAGGAATTTTGGTTTCTGAATGGAGGAGTCGAAAAAAGTACTATTCGCTTCGACAGTAAATTTTTGTCTCAAAAATGAATTCGACACTTCGACCATAAAATTAACTTTACTCTATCACTCTATGAAACCGAATTTAGTTCAAGCTTTATAATGATTTTGAGGCATTTTTATCTTTAACTAATTCAAGTTTTTTCAAGAATGTCTAATAATTGTCGAAATGTCGACAGGTGAGATTGTATTTTAAAACTCAAAAAACCTGACGAATAAACTGTCGAATAAAGATAAGGGTATGTAAAGCTACTCATAAGGCTTTATCTCATACCCCATTAAATTAGGAGAAATTTCTCTAAAAACTTCCTTTCAGAAAATTTTTAGCCAATTTTTCTTAGTTTACGAGTTGCTGCATCCTAATTATAGTACTTTATCTACAATTAGACTTACTAAGGATAAAATCGAACTAGATCACTTCCGGCTTTTAGATACATGTCGAGCTGTCTAATGAAATTTCCGTAAATTTTGTTGGTATATCGAAATTTTCCCTAAGCTTTAGATCATGACTAGAGATAAATTGCGTACAGTCTCAGGTACTCTCCCCCGAAAGGAAAGGGTATATAAGAATCCAAATAGTTAATCGGTGAGAAGAATGATGAAGAGGATAATAAGATGCCCACCAACAAGAGTAATAAGGTTCATTGACGGATTCGGAAATAGAAGAGTTTTTATAAGAGGAATAGGAAGCTTTTTGGAGGATGAAGTAATAATAGATACTTCTAGCTTCCAAAAAAGACTTCCTGATTTCATGAATTTCAGCTACTATAAGGAGGCGTAAATAATGAAAGTATTGAGAGAAATAAAAGTATCGTTGGTTGAAGACAGAAATGTGTTAAAGTGGAACATTCAAGTCGTCAAGGATGGAAAAATATTCGGAATAATAAAACCCCTATAGCTTTTGCAAAACAACAAACAAGTGATACTTTTCATAGGGGTCTAGCTCGACCTTATCCAAAATCTTGAAATGCTTCTCGAGTTCCTTCAAACATCTCTCATAAATAACTTTTGGATCCTCTACAGAACTTATGCTTTGCGATTTTATTGCTATTGCTGCATAACCATTTGACCTCAAAAATTTCTCACTATTTTTAATCAATATTGGAATTTGGTCCTCAGAAGCAACATCCTCATAAACAAAATCAACCTTACTCAAAACAAACTTTTCATAAGTCTCTGGCCTTCTTGCATCTGCCAATAAAGGAACAATGTTCTTATATTTTTCTGAAACGAGTAGAGCATCTTTCAAAACCCTCTCAGCTATATCAACACCAATAATTAAGCCTTTAGGACCAATAATGTTGCTGAAGTAAGTAGCAGTTTTCCCAGCAGCAATTCCCAAATACAAAACTTTCATTCCTTGCTTTAACGGAAAAACCTTCAAACCTTTAACAATAGCTGCGGCTGGCTTTGAAGTGTATGGGTTCCAAATTCTGTATTCAACGTTATCAACTTTAACTATTTCTTCTCCAAAGGGCCTGTAACCAGGAACAGTATTAATAGTAGCTAACTTGCCATCTATCAAGTAAATTCCATCAAAAGGCGTTTTTTCAACTTTCATATTCTATAATTTCTTTTTTATTGAAGAAAAAAGCTTTGGTGGAATTTGTTCTTCTTCAACTTCTTTTAATTTAAGAGAATCAACAATTTTGAAGTACTCTTTTAGCTCTTTTCTCGAAGCCTCGCTCAAAAACTCAAAAGCAATTTTTTTCTTTTCATTCAATTTTTTCAAAGAAATTTTCTTGTATTTAAACCAAGTTATTATTTGCTCCCTTTTGTCGATTCTGAAAAAAACTGGATACATTCTACAAAGATAAGGGGCATTTTTTCTCAGCATACACTTTCCTTTAAAAAAGATACAAATTCCATTCTCTTTTTTTATCGTCAAAAACTTACTTTTTTTTAAATTCTTTGATCCCACTTTCTTTGCCTCTTTTCTCAGAACCAAGACATTCATTTTTTTACAGTAAATTGTCTCTTCCAAAACATCACCAGGAACTAAATCTTCATAAGCTTGTTTAGTTTAAATTTATTTAAGCATAAATGGGGCAAAAAAGTTAGAAATCGTTCCCATGAAAAATTTAATTAGAAACTTTTGTTGTGCGCTTAAAATTTTGTGAATAATATATCTTTATTACCTGCTTTCATATCATCTTTTGTATGCAAACCTCTTATTGGTAAAGTTAAAATTGAATCTCTAGCAACCATTTCCACAAAAGTTTAAAAAACTCTCTTCCTACCAAATATCGATTCATCCTCATAATCCCAAGTAATCACAAACAAATTTTTACATTTAAGTAAATCGCTCGCTTTCGACAAACTGTCTATTTCCCTCTTTTCAATTTCATCTTTGCTAGAAGCATAAGTTACTTGAATTAGCTGCTCTATTTTTATTCCATTTTTGACCACGAAATCAACTTCCCTTTGCTGATGATCTTTCCAGTAATATATTTCCCAATCATCAAACCAGTAATTCTTTCTCCTAAGTAATTCTATAGCTACTAAATTTTCCATTAACCTTCCAGTATTCTCGCTAGTCAAAAGGCTGGCAACGCCTATTAATCCATTATCTATATAATAAACTTTTTTCGGTGCAATAACTTTTTGTTTTAACTTGAACGAAAACCTTTCCAGCTTAACTATTAAATAGGCTTCTTTCAATCCATTAATCCAGCTAGAAATTGTTGACAGATGTTTTATTGTGGTGATATTTTTTAAAGAGGAATAAGTAAACTCTTTTGAGAAGTTGCTAATCAAAAATCTTGCAACTTTTCTCAACTCATTCTCTTTCTTTATTTTCTCTCTACGTACAACATCATTTATTATATCCTCATAAATTACCTTTAGAATTTTTCTACCGAACTTCGGAAATTCTGGGAAGCCTCCATTGATCAGGTAACTTTGAAGTTGTTTGATAATTTCACCCTTTCTTTTGTTGTTATGGCTTCTAAACTTATGTTGTTGTAAGCAAGATATTCTCTAAAACTGAATGACATCAAAGTAAAATCTACATGTCCTCCTGTTAAATGAGTTGCTAATTCTCCTGATAAGAGTTTTGAGTTACTGCCAGTAATTATTGCTTTCCTTGTCCTTCTTAGCCTATTTACAAAGAGTTCCCATCCGACTATATTTTGAACTTCATCCAGAATTATATTTTCAAGATTGCTTCCATATAACTCGTAAGGTGCTTCCAAAATTTTGTTCAAGTCTTCTACCTTTATGTCTTTTAACCTTTCATCATCGAAGCTTACATAACCAAACTTTTGTCCTTTAAAGGCTTGCCAAGAAAGCACAGATTTTCCGCATCTTCTAACTCCAAGAATAGCAACAATATTTGGATATTTTAAAAACTTAGGCAAGCTCCCCAATATTTATCTCTCCACTATTTTTTCTCTCCCAAATATCCCTTCCATTTCCTCTCTTTGCTCTAGTATAACTTCCTTTATCACTTCTCTCGAAAACATATATAGTTATATAGGAAAATAACAAGACCTGAAAAAGAAACAAAAAGTTGAAAATTTCTTGAAGAAATTGTTTTGGGGCAATTGCAAAAAAAGTAGAAAATGAAGAAACATTTAAAGGGGAAAGACTACAAAATTTTGATTTGAAGCGCTTATTTTATATTTAGCTCCTTCAACTTTTCTTCCAAATCTCTTTTCAGCTCTTCCCTTCTATCTTCCTTCGTGTAATAATCAATTCTAATAGCCAAAGATATCTTGTTGGCAAGAATTCTTGCAACTTTTCCTCTATCCTCTTTCTTAGCATTCTGAACATAAGGATGTAAATAGATCAGACCATGCTTAGGTGCTTTCCCCCTTCCATGTAAGTATCTAAATAATGATTTTTCTGCACCAATTAATTGAATTAATGAAGATGGTGCCTTAGCTAATTTTTCTAAGCTTCCTGCCTTGGACAAAATTCTAGCAGCAAGCAATGGACCAGCTATTTCAGAAAAGTTTGGAGCTATTTCTTTCATCGCATCAACAACGTACTTTTCCAACTTTTCTCTCAGTTCAAAAAGCTTTTCTAGCATAGAGGCATACTCCTTCAAAGTTCTTTCATCTTCCTCATTAATCTCTATTCCTATGCTTTCCTTAGCCAATTTATCATAATCTTCAAAGCTTTCTCTTCTTCCATATTTCGCAACAAGCTTTGCAAATTTTTCATGCGAAGATACAGCTCTATTCAATTCAGGAAAATGTAAGCCATACCACTCTCTAAGCCTTTCAGAAAAAACATTCAAAACTTTATCGATTTCATCAAGAGCTCTAACAGCCTGCACAACCAAAGAATCTCTTTTGGCAGAAATTTTTATTTGAACTTTTGTAAGCTCGATACTAACTTCTCTAAACAAATCGTTAAACTCTTCCTCGCTTTTAACAATTTTTCTCTCCAAAGCAATTTTTAGAAGATTTTCTTTAATGTAATTTTCAGCCTTGCTATTCTCTTCAACATGCTTAACATCTTGCTTATTTATAGGATAGACAAACTCTTTGAATCCTTTCTTCCAAAGCTTAGTTTGAAGCTCCTTCTCTTCTTCTATAACCTTTAACTCAGCTTCTTTCAGCTTTTTTGCTATTTCCTTCGCGTTTTTTGTAAAAGGAATAAATCCTACTATTTTATTATTCTCATCCACTCCAAACACTCCAAGAAATGTAGTTATAATGTATGCTTTCATAAAATTTTATGAAGCGCAAGTTTAAAAGGAATATGGA
>DAISZX010000020.1:0-5263 GCA_036824555.1 Candidatus Aenigmatarchaeota archaeon | reverse complement strand
GCGCAAGCTTCTAAAGGAAGGGAAGTTGGATTTATTGGTTTGGAAAATTTGAAAGAGGTTAGGAAAATTTGTGAGAAGAAAAAGATTAGAATTAAGTTTGATGGGGAAAGGCCTAGTTTGGAAGACATAAAGCTTGCCCATTCTGGAAGAATAGATGCGTTGATAAGAGAGGTAGCTAAGAAAAACGATGCCTATCTTTATACTTGTGATTATGTCCAAGCTTTGGTTGCAGAAGCTGAAGGGGTAAAAGTTAAGTATTTTCAAATTCCTGTCAAAACTTCTGGTTTAAAATTTGAGGATTTTTTCACTGAAGACACGATAAGCGTTCACCTAAAAGAAAACTGCGTTCCCTTAGCTAAAAGGGGAAAGCCTGGGAATTTTAAGCTTGTTGAAGTTGGGAACAAAAAGCTGAGTTATGAAGAGATTAACGAAATTATAAGGGAAATCTCTGAGGCGGCAAGAATAAGCGAGCAAGGAAGCATAGAAATTAATAGAAGCGGTGCACTAGTTATTCAACTTGGTAATTATAGAATAGCTATTGCTAGACCTCCTTTCTCAGATGGCTTGGAAGTTACAATCGTAAGACCAATAGTGAAGTTGAGATTGGAAGACTACAAGCTTTCTGAAAAGTTGCTACAAAGATTGAAGGAACAGGCAGAAGGTATTATAGTTTCGGGGCCACCAGGTAGTGGCAAGAGCACATTCGCCGCAAGTTTAGCTGAGTTTTACAGAAGTTTAGGAAAAGTCGTTAAAACCTTAGAATCTCCAAGGGACATGCAGGTAAGCGATGAGATAACCCAATATGCCCCATTGGAAGGGGATTTTGAAAAAACTGCAGATATTTTGCTTCTAGTTAGACCAGATTACACAATCTTCGATGAAGTTAGAAAAACAAAAGATTTTGAAATATTTTCTGATTTAAGGTTGGCTGGGGTTGGAATGGTCGGTGTTGTTCATGCTAGCAATCCGATAGATGCAATTCAAAGGTTTATTTCAAGAATTGACATTGGTGTATTGCCTCATATAGTTGATACTGTTATTTTCATTAAAGATGGAGAGGTAAAAAAAGTTTACGAACTCTCTTTAAAAGTTAAAGTTCCTACCGGAATGACTCAAGAAGATTTGGCAAGGCCTGTAGTTGAAGTTAGAGATTTTGAAAGTGGCAAGCTCGAATATGAAATTTATACTTTTGGAGAAGAAAACGTTGTGGTTCCTGTTGAAAAGGAAAAGAGCAATGCAATTGAAAAATTGGCAAAGGAGAGAATAATGATGGAGATTGGAAGATATGACCCTAAAGCAATTGTTGAGATAGTTGGAAGTAAGGCAGTAATCAAGGTTGATAATAGAGTAATAGGTAAGCTTATTGGAAGAGATGGAGAAAATATAAACAGGTTGGAAAAGAAGCTCGGAATAAGAATAGAGGTGGTACCAAAATACTACACGCTAGGCAAGGAAATTTCTTTCCAAATTTCTGAAAGCGGAAATAGTATAGATTTTATTTTTGATAAATCTTTAGCTGGAGAAGTCGTTGGCTTTTATGTTAATGGAAATTTCTTATTTTCTGCTATGGTCGGTAAAAAAGGGACAATAAAAATATCTAAAGATTCTGAAATTGGGAAAGAGTTGGTTAAAGCGATATACGAGAAGAAGGAGATAAAAGTTTTTGGAAGAAACTAGAGTCTTTATTCTACAAATTTAACCTGAGAAGATAAAATTCTTGCAGAAGCGGCGCCTACTGAGCAGTTTGTAGTAACATAAATCATGTTGAAATCTTGATTAACGGAAAGTGAAAATGGCTTTATGTTTTGAGGTAAAAGCTCATCTATCAAATTCAGAAAAGTCTCTGTTCTATTTGAGTAGATAACATTAAAACTTATGTTTCCTAGCGGAGCATTTCCTGTGTTTTTTATATATCCAAAAAGAATTTTAGAAGTAATATTATAGATAACGCTTCCATAGAAATCGATTCCAGCATTACTACAGATTAATTGTAATTCTGCTTGACCACCAATTTTTGATGTAGTTGTTCTAGTAAAGCTCGTAGCCCAAATAATCACTATAGAAGCTACGGCAACAGTAAACCCTATTAACAATACTTCAGCAACAAGAGGCGAAATTGCCTTTCTCATTTCATCAGCCTACACTAACATTCAGGAAAATCTCTTTGCAGTTCGTGGTTATCATGAAACTGTTGAAGCCTGAAGGAACACCGGTTATGCTTTTCTTAGATAAGCCATATGGGATTTCGCTGTTTACATTCTTTATCTCCGTTGACCCGTCTCCATACTTAAACACAATCTGGGAAAGCATGAGTGAATAAGTGCATTTATTATTCAACGTTAGATCCAATGAGTTTGTTTGAGCATTGTAGGAATAGGAAAAAAGTTCTAAGTCTTGAGGAAGACAGGCAGCACAAGCTTGAATATTTTGCGTTTGGTTTCCTGCAGGCAAACTTGTTCTAACAAAGCTTGATCCCCAAAAGGCTACTATTCCTGCTAGTGTCATTGTTATTGCAATTAATAGTACCGTAGCAACGAGCGGGCTAATACCTTTTTGCATAAAATATTTTACCTCTGTATTATTTAAATAAAACCTTTTAAGCAAAGCTAAATATCTACTTGTTCAAGCAAGCTCTTATGAAGCCTGTGAAAATCGGATTTGGTTTTAGTGGTCTGGAAGTAAACTCTGGATGGAATTGAGTCCCTATGAAAAACTTATGTCCGGGAAGTTCTCCAATTTGCATTATGTTTTCCTCTTTTTTTGAAAATCCAGAAAAAACAAACCCGCATTTCTCTAAAATTTCAATGTACTTTGGATTAACCTCATACCTATGCCTAAACCTTTCTACCACTTCTTCTCTTTGATAAAGCCTATAAGCTAAGCTACCTTTCTTTATTACAACTATTTGCCCACCAAGGCGCATTGTAGCACCATATTTGCTTTCCTTTAGTAATTCTTTCTGCCATGGCAATAAATCGATTACTGGATGAGGAGTATTAGGATTTACCTCCGTTGTATGTGCATCCTTTAAATTACAAACATTCCTTGCAAATTCTACAACAGCCAACTGAAAACCATAACATAGACCAAGAAATGGAATGTTGTTTTCCCTTGCAAACCTAATTGCTAATATTTTTCCTTCCACGCCAGATGACCCAAAACCACCAGGAACTATTATACCATCAAATTCTCTAAGCATCTCAACGTTTTTTCCATCCTTTTCAAACTCCTTAGAATTTATCCAAATTATTTCTGGTTTAACCTCGTTAAATGCACAAGCGTGCTTCACCGCTTCTATAACTGAAATATAAGAGTCGCTCAAATCAAAATCTCCAACATCAAAATATTTTCCGACAATAGCAATTTTAACTTTCTTGCCAGCATTTTTGAGTTTGTTCACAAAATCTTCCCAATCTTCTAATTTGGAATTTCTCTCCTCTAATCCCACCTTCCTTAAAATTTTATTACCAAAATCTTGTTTTTCAAAATACAATGGTAGCTCATAGCTAAATTCTAAATCTGGAGCAGATATTATATCTTCCTCTTTTACATTACAAAATACCGATAGCTTTCTCTTTCTAACCTCATCTATTTCTCTTTCAGCTCGAGCAACTATAAAATCTGGCTGAATTCCTAATCTTCCTAGAAGCTCAACGCTTTGTTGTGCTGGCTTAGTTTTCATTTCTCCTAAATGTTTTGGAATCGGTAGATAAACGACATGAATAAACAAAACTTTTTCTCCTTCACTCTTCATAAGTCTAGCTGCCCTATAATAAATCTCATTTTGATACTCACCAACTGTTCCGCCAATTTCGACTATAACAAAATCTGCTCCATCCCTTCTAGCAACATCTCTTATTCTTCCCTTTATTTCATCAGTCACGTGAGGTATTACTTCTACAGTCTTACCAAGATATTCTCCTTTTCTCTCTTTTTCAATAACTGAAAAGTAAATTTTGCCAGTGGTTATATTATGCTCCTTAGTTAAAGTAATATCGATAAATCTTTCATAATGACCCAAATCTTCATCTATTTCTCCACCGTCTTCAGTAACAAAAACTTCTCCATGCTCAGTTGGTCTTAAAGTTCCCGCATCAAAATTTAAGTAAGGATCTATCTTTATTGCTGTAACACTAAAGCCCTTCGATTTTAGTATTCTTCCAATAGAAGCAGCAACTGTCCCCTTGCCAATACCACTTATTACCCCACCAGTTACGAACAAATATACTTGCATATAATTTTTAATGAAAGGACTTAAAAGTTTGATGAAATTTTTGAAGTGGACCGGCCGGGATTCGAACCCGGAGCCTCCACCTTGCCATGGTGGCGTCCTACCATTAGACCACCGGCCCTTTGAATAATTAAGTTTTATATTTCAGAATTTAACATTAATACATGTTTAAAAGAAAGAAATGTCCAAGATGCGAAAAAGAGGTTAAGGAAGAATGGGAATTTTGTCCGTATTGCGGTTATCCGCTAAAGGAGAAATATAGAAGTGAAGAAAGGTTTTTTGAACAATTCGAAGATTTTGAAAGCATTGACAGAATTTTTGAGAGGATGGAAAAAGAAATTGAAGAAGTATTTAAAATGCCAGCATTCAAAATTCCTAGAATAAGAATTTCGACTCCAGGTTTCTCTGGAATTAGCATAACGATTCACAGTGGCACGGGAATGAAGCCAAGGGTTGAAGTTAAAACCTATGGAGAATACAAGAAGCTTGAGCCCGAAATAAAGAAAAGGTTGGGAATCAAAGTTCCTGTGGAGGAAGTAGAAGAAAGAGAAGAAGAATATGAAATGCCAAAAGCTACTGAAGAACCAGAAGCGAAAGTTTTGAAAGAAGGAAGAAAAACTATTATAGAGATAAAGCTTCCGGATGTTGAAAAAGAGGAAGATATAGATGTTAAAAAGTTTGAGCAAAGTATTGAAATTAGAGCTAGAGCAAAAGATAAACTTTATTTCAAACTTCTGCCAATTGCTGGAGAGATAGTGAGTAAAAGCTTTAAAGATGGTGTACTAAAAATAGAAGTGGAGAGATGATTTCTATGGCGAGAGTTAAAGAGATTGCAGCGGAGAGCATCAGAGAGTGGGAAAGAATTTCTGCTCATAGCCATATTACAGGCTTGGGTTTAGATGGCTTAAAGGCCAAGCCTGTTGCAGACGGAATGGTTGGACAAATAGAGGCAAGAGAAGCCGCTGGTCTAGTAGTTAGACTAATAAAACAAGGTAAGTTTGGTGGGAGAGCTGTCTTGCTCGTTGGGCCTCC
>DAISZX010000001.1:69424-83527 GCA_036824555.1 Candidatus Aenigmatarchaeota archaeon | reverse complement strand
CCGCCCAGGGCTTGTAAATATTTGCTCATATCCTGAGCAGCCATCTTTAAATTTTTCCGTTTCTTCGCATATGAGATTAAAAGAAGAGTACTGCAAGAAGTTTGTGGATAATGAATTGGAAAAGATAAAAAGATACAAGAGCAAATCCAGTACTAAACCTTATAAAATTGGTGTTTGTGTTGAATGCAAGGTAAGAGATGGTGATTTTTCGGAGCAGAAGTTTTTCCCAACCTCTCCTTTGTAGGATATTTTTTCAAGAGAGGCAAAAGTTTGGATGGGGGAGAGAGTTCCCAAAGTTTTTCATGGTGAAATATAGATTTGTGAAGACAAGAACCTTTGTGCTCTCACTATCTCTTTTTCTACTTTTTTCAGAAAAGGAAAAATGGGGTTATTTGGGGGATAGACAAAAGACACCAAAGTTAAAAATCGGGTTTTTTGAGCTTTTCGCATGCGAAATGCTTCATAGTACCCCTTTGTTAAAAAATCTCTGAACAGATTACTCTCAAAAAATTTTATCAAAGTATCCTTGTCCTTTGGGAGAGCTCTTCGTGCTTCTTCAAACATTTAAGAAATTTGAATAATTTGCTCATAATATTCGTGAAACTCCTCATTAAACAAAGAATAGAGATGTCTCTTTCTTTTGATATTTTCAGGCCTTAAGCTCTTTTAGAAACGAGAGCATCGAGAAAATTGCCTCCGTAATAAAGTGATGATTGGATTTATGAAAAATCAGAAGGCTGCTCAATGCTTTCGATCTTTCGAGACAGCAGATGAAAGGTATTGAAACACGAGCCAGGATAAAGATTGAGTTAAACTCTAGTTTTGTTGATAGTGGAAACTAAAATTTAAAAGCTTAAAAATCCAAACATATAAGTATCAGTGTAAAAGATTTATTAGGGTGAATGTGTGAAGAAAGAAATAGATGTTTCTAAACACGAATTAGTACCTAAGCATGAAATAATTAGTGCCAAAGAAAAAGAAGAACTGATAAAGAGGTATGGTAGCCTTAAAAATTTCCCTAGAATTTACTCTAACGATCCTCAGGTAAAGGTATTGAATGCTAAGCCGGGAGACGTTATAAAAATAATAAGGCACAATGAAATTACAGGAGAATCCATCTATTACAGAGTTGTTGTTGAGAGAGGAGATTAGAATGGAGAATGCATTTACTATTTTAATGAAATCATATCTAAGAGAAAGAGGACTGGTAAACTTTCAAATAGAATCTTTTAATGATTTTGTAGAAAAAAGACTACCAAGACTTATAAAAAGTATAGGAAAAATAAAGCCGGAACTTCCGGAGGTTGGGGATTTAGAGATAAGGCTTGGGAAGTTTGAGCTTGGTGAACCAAGAGTTAAAGAAGCGGATGGTTCCATCAGAAAAATTCTTCCTATGGAGGCTAGAATAAGGAATCTAACTTACGCCGCACCAATGTATGTTGAAATGACACAGATTTTAAATGGGATAAAAAGCAAGCCCGTTATGGTTGAAATTGGAGATTTGCCAGTGATGGTTAAATCTAAGTTTTGTCCTCTCTCTAAAATGAGTAGAGATGAACTGATAGAAGCTGGTGAGGATCCGGATGACCCTGGTGGTTACTTCATAATAAATGGAACCGAAAGGATTTTGATGTTAGTTGAAGAAATTGCAACAGATAGAATTATAGTAGAAAAGACGAAAGATCCGTCTGTTCCTGAAATAGCAAGAATACATTCTGAGAAGGAAGGTTTTATCCAAAAACATCTAATAGAAAGAAAGAGAAGCGGTGAGATTTACATTACATTTGCAAACGTGCTTAGAATTCCAATTATCATAATTTTGAAAGCTCTTGGTTTGGAAAAAGACAAAGAAATCCTGGAGGCCATTTCTCCAGATGAAAGAATTCAAGAGCTTTTCCTAATCAACATTCTAGAGTATCCGATCATGAGTGCTGAGGAAGCTATTGAAGAGTTGGGCAAGCATTTAAGAATTCCTCAAAAAAGTGCAAGAAGGAAACAAGCTATTAGAATGATAGATAAGTATTTGCTACCACACTTGGGACAAGAACCAGAAAAAAGGTTGATAAAAGCTATGTTCTTAGCTAAGGCCATAGAGAAAATTTTAAAATTGCATCTTGGGGAAATAGAAGAGGACGACGTAGACCATTATGCTAACAAAAGAGTTAAAATGGCGGGAGATTTACTCGAATTGTTGTTAAGGTCTATACTATTAGGAAAATGGGGATTAATAGTTAGAATGAATTATAATTATCAAAAACTAACCAAAAGGGGCAAGCTACCACCATTACAAGCGGTTGTTGAAAATGCAATACTAACAAATCAGATTGTATCTGCAATGGCTGTTGGAACATGGATTGGTGGAAGAACGGGAGTAACGCAAAGACTGGAAAGGAGTAGTTGGAATAAGACCATAACTCACATGAGAAACGTCATATCTCCTCTTTCATCAACTCAAGAGCATTTTGAGGCGAGGGAACTTCATCCAACACACTTTGGAAAGCTTTGTGTTACGCAAACTCCAGAGGGAGCGAACATAGGATTGAGAAAATATCTCGCTATTAGTGCAACAATTACAACGAAGGTTGATAGAAGCGATATAAAGCCTGTGCTTGATTTACTAGGGGTGAAGGATAATGAAAGCTAGCGTTTTTATAGATGGAGAGTATGTGTGTGAAGTTGAAAATCCTAAGGAATTTGTAGAAAAAGTTAGGAAGATGAGAAGGGAGGGAAAAATTCCGCCTTACGTCAATATCGCATATCATGAACATTTAAATGAAGTAAGAATTTTGACATCTGCCGGAAGAGTTGTAAGGCCTTTAATAGTCGTTGAAAATGGTGTCTCAAAATTGACGAAAGAGATACTCGAAAAAGTTAAAAGAGGTGAATTAACATTTTCGGATTTGGTGAAGAACGGAATTATAGAATACTTAGATGCAGAGGAAGAGGAGAACGCCTATATAGCTGTTAGGGAAGAAGAATTAACAAAAGAACATACACATCTCGAAATAGATCCTGCGGTCATTTTTGGTTTTTCGGCTCAATTCGTCCCATACCCAGAATTTAATAGAGGAGACAGAGTAAATTACGGAGCAAAAATGGGTGATCAGTCAATAGGAATATTTGCCACTAACTTCCAAAACAGAGTTGATAGTAAGTCAAGTATTTTAGTTTATCCACAAAAACCTCTTGTACAGGCTTACGTTCATAAGATAATAGACGCTGCCGAAAACTATCCAAACGGAGTTAACGTGGTAATAGCTGTCACAACTTACGAAGGTTATAACATTGAAGATGCAATTGTTATTAACAAGTCATCTATAGAAAGAGGTATGTTTTGGAGTTATATGTATAGAACTTACGAAGCGGAAGAGAAAAGGTACTTGGGTGGTCAAGAGGATGTTATTGGTATACCTCAGCCAGGAATAAGGGGTTATGCTGGTGAAGATGAGTATAAACACCTTCCAGAGGATGGAATCGTCAATCCTGAAACTGAAGTGCACTCAGATCAAGTTTTAGTAGGAAGAACTTCACCTCTAAGATTCTTAGGAAAGGCGGATAGGTTTTTAGTTGGTATGGAGAATTTGAGAGAAACTTCTGTTAGAGTTAGGCATGGCGATAAAGGAATAGTTGATAGAGTGTATTTGACTCAAACTACAGATGGAACAAAATTGGTTAAGGTTGTTGTTCGAGACTTAAAGAAACCTGAAATTGGGGACAAGTTCGCTTCAAGGCACGGACAAAAAGGAGTGGTTGGACTTGTTGTGCCTCATGAAGACATGCCATTTACAGAGAGCGGTATTGTTCCAGATATAATCTTCAATCCACATGGACTACCTTCTAGGATGACAGTAGGCCAACTCCTAGAAATTTTAGCAGGAAAAGTAGCAGCTATCTCTGGTAGATACATCGATGCTCCTGCATTTAATCCAACGAATGAAAAGGAGCTAAGAGAGGCTTTGAAGAAGCTTGGGTTTGAGGAGAGTGGTAAAGAAGTTATGTACGATGGTAAAACTGGTAAAAAGTTTGAAGTAAAAATTTTCATTGGTTGTTCATTTTACATGAAATTGGATCATTTGGTATCTAACAAACTTCAATCCAGAGCAAGAGGTCCTGTAACCCTCTTGACTAGACAACCAACGGAAGGAAGAAGCAAGGAGGGTGGATTAAGACTTGGAGAAATGGAGAAAGATTGTCTGCTCGCTCATGGAGCAGTTTTGACTCTTAAGGAGAGGTTTGATTCGGATAAAGTAGTAATGCCTGTTTGCAAAAAATGCGGAATGGTTGCCGTTCACGATAGAATAAAGAATAGATACTTTTGTCCAATAGATGGAGAAAGTGCAGAAATAGTTAACGTGGAGATGAGTCATGCTTTCAAGCTTATGTTGGATGAGTTAAAAAGTTTACTGATTTATCCGAAGCTTGTTGTGAATGATGAGGGAAGAATAAGCAGGATTGAATTTAGTATTCTAGACCCAGAGACAATAAGGAAGATGTCCTTTGCAAATATAACTAAGATTGACATCTACGATGAAGAGGGATATCCGATAGAAGGTGGAGTAATGGATCCTAGACTTGGCACTGTGGAACCTGGAATAAGATGTAGGGTTTGTGGGGGCAATATAGGAGAATGTCCAGGCCATTTCGGTCATGTAGAGCTGGTCAAGCCTGTAATCCATCCACACTACACAAAATTCATACATTTTCTCCTAAGAGTCACCTGTAGAAAATGTGGGGCACTATTGATAGAGGATGAAAAAAGAAAAGAAGGAAAAGTATCGTGGAAGGAGCTGGAGAAAATCGTATTAAAGAAGTGTCCAAAATGCAAGACTGAACAAAAAGAGATAAAGTTTGTTAAGCCGTATACTTTTGTAGAAGGTAGTAAAGTTTTATCGCCAAGCGATGTTAGAGAGAGGTTGGAAAAGATATCGGATGAAGATTTGAAGTTACTGGGATTAAAAATAAGGCCGGAATGGTTGATTATTACTGTGTTACCAATACCACCAGTAACCGTAAGGCCTTCAATAACCTTGGAAACTGGAGAAAGGAGCGAAGACGATTTAACCCATAAGTTGGTGGAAATCGTTAGAATTAACGATAGATTTAGGGAAAACCTTGAGCTTGGAGCTCCAGAGTTTTTGCTAAATGACCTATGGGAATTATTACAGTACCACGTTGCTACTTATTTCGATAACGAATTAACAGGAATTCCTCCCGCAAGGCATAGATCTGGTAGAGTGTTAAAGACTTTAACACAAAGACTGAAGACAAAAGAGGGGAGATTTAGAGGCAATCTTTTGGGAAAAAGAGTTAACTTTTGCGCTAGAACTGTTATATCTCCCGATCCAAGAATCGCGATAAATGAGGTTGGAGTTCCAGAGGTCATAGCAAAGGATGTGACAATTCCTGTTAGAGTCGATGAAAGAAATATAGAAGAGCTGAGAAAACTTGTTTTAAATGGTCCGAACGTTTGGCCTGGAGCAAATTATGTTATTAGGCCAGATGGTAAAAGAAAAAGAATTTTAGAAACAAATAAGGAGGAAATCGCAAAAGAATTGAGCGTTGGTTATATTGTTGAAAGACACTTAATGGATGGTGACCCTGTTCTATTCAACAGGCAACCTAGCTTGCATAGAATGAGTATGATGACACATAAGGTAAGAGTGATGCCATTTTTGACTCTTAGACTTAATGTAGCTGTCTGCCCGCCATACAACGCGGACTTTGATGGAGATGAGATGAATTTACATGCACCACAAAGCGAAGAAGCGAGGGCAGAAGCTGAGATTTTGGCTATAGTTGAGAAAAATATAAGAAGTCCTAGGTATTCTGCCCCAATAATTGGTCCAATAAGGGACGAAATTACTGGATTATACTTGTTAACAAAGGATGGGAATAAGCTCGATAGAAAAACTGCAGTTAGGTTGATTAGAAGCGTTGATACAGACGTTGAAATACCAGAGAAGGAGGAGTTTACAGGAAAGGAAGTATTCAGCATCTTCCTACCAAAAGAATTTTCGATTGAGTATAAAGGCAAAACTGGAATTGTGAAAATAGAAAACGGTAATCTCGTTAAAGGTGAGCTTGAAAAGAATGGAATAAGTTCAGATGGCGGAAAAATACTTGATAAGCTTCAAAAATATTATGGATCTAAATTTGTTGCAGACTTCATTTACAAGGTTTCTTTGTTAGCGATTAACTATCTTGACATGAGAGGATTTACGCTTGGGATAGATGACTTAGATGTCGAGCCAAAGGTGAAAGAAGAGATACTAAAGATTGTAGAGAAAGCTGAGAGTGATGTGAATGAGATGATTGAGAAGTTTAAAAAAGGTGAGCTAATACCTATGATAGGTAGGACTAGTGAAGAAACTTTGGAAAATATGATAAAGGAGAGGGTCGCGAAGTGTCTTAATGAGAGTATGAGCGTTTTAGAAAAAGGTATAAAAGAATCCTCAGCACTTGATATGGTAAAATGCGGTGCTAGAGGTAGCTTAGTTAATTTGCTGCAGATCGTTGGTTTAATAGGTCAAGAAATGATAATGGGAGAGAGGATAGAGAGAGGTTACTATAAAAGAACATTTCCCCACTTCAAAATGAACGATAAAAGCCTTGCTTCCAAGGGTTTTGTAGCACACGCTTTCAAAGATGGGCTAAATGTATTTGAGTTTTACTTTGATAATATGAATTCAAGAGAGAGTTTAATGGATAAAAGCCTAAAAACAAGACATTCTGGTTATATGGAAAGAAGACTTATAGGCGCTCTACAGGACTTAAAAGTTGCTTACGATGGAACGGTTAGGGATGCTGCAAATAGAATAATTCAATTTGTGCCCTGTGAAGACGGATTAGACCCATCAAAAATAACTAGAGAAGGAATAAACGTTAGAGAAATAGCATGGAGGTTATTCAATGCTTCCTAAGAAAATAGTCGATGAGATTGAAAGGGTCTCGCAAGAACTGAAGCTCGATGAAGAAAAAAAGAAAAGACTTATTGAGGAAGTGGAAAGAGTTTATTTAAATAGTAGATTTGAGCCTGGAGAGGCTATAGGAATCCTTGCTGCGCAAAGTATATCTGAGCCAGCAACTCAGCTCACTATGAGAACTTATCATTTGGCTGGAGCTGCGGGCATTAAGGTTACTTTTGGTTTGCCAAGGTTGGTTGAAATATTTGATGCCAAAAGAAACATAGAAACGCCAATGATGACGATATATCTTAATAAGCAATACAATACAAAAGAAGAAGCAGAAAAACTTGCGCATAGAATAGTTGAGAAGCGTATTTTTGATTTAGCTACCTCTATATCAATTGATATTGGTGAAAATTCAATTATAATAGAGCTTGATGATAAAAGAAAGTTGGAAAGGGTAGAAAAGGTACTCAAGGAATTGTTTTCTAAAAAGGCTGATGTAAGAATAAGAGAAAGTCTAATTTCTGTTAAGCCTAAGGGTGAAGAAGTAAGCTTCGATGATTTGCAAAAATTGAAAGAGGAAATAGGAAATGTGGTTGTTGATGGAATTGAAGGTGTAACTGCTGCGATAATCAGAAAAGAGGGTGAAAATTGGATTATACAAACGGTTGGTTCTAATTTGAAAGAAGTTTTAAAGTTGGAAGAAGTTAACGAACATAAAACAATATCAAACGATATTTATGAGGTTTATGAAGTTTTTGGAATTGAGGCAGCAAGAAATGTGATAATAAAGGAGGCTTACAAAACCATGCAAGAACAAGGATTGGATGTAGACATAAGATATTTGCTCCTTTTGGCTGATGTAATGACTTGGAGTGGCGAAATAAGCTCCATAGGAAGATACGGCGTTGCTGGAGCAAAAGCTTCTGTACTCTCAAGAGCCGCATTTGAAGAAACTATAAAGCACTTAATTAGAGCATCTATAAGGAGTGAAGTAGATGAATTTAAAGGTCTATTTGAAAATGTGATGGTTGGCCAGCCTGCACCAGTAGGTACCGGTATGTTCGAGCTATTGGTTAGAGGTGAAGAAGATGAACATAGAGGAAACTCTGAAGAAAGCGATAAAGGAAAATAGAGTTATATTTGGTTACAGAGAATCGCTCAAATATATAAGAAACAAAACTCCTGAAGTTGTGATTATTGCAAAAAATGCTCCAGAGAAGATAAAGAGAGAGATTTTGAGTAGCAATGTAAAAGTTGTGATTTTCGATGGCAGTAGCAAAGATTTGGGAACGATATGCGGAAGGCCGCATCCAATAACTACAGTGGTAATAAAGGGAAGCTAAGATGTCAATCGTATTCGATACTGAGACTATAAGAATAATTAATTTGTTCGAAACCGTTAGTCAACTTAACGTTAAAGATTGCATAATAATGGATGATAGAATATATTTCCTTATTGATGAAGGTCAGAGAAGTAAAATTGGAGAAAATGGACAGATTTTAAAGAGCTTGGAAAAGATGTTAAATAAAAAAATTTTAATTTGGGAATACTCGAAAGATATTTCGACGTTTCTTAAAAACTCTGTTAAAGGTATTAAGGAGATTAAGATAAGGAATGAGAAGGAAAGAGTTCTAGTAGAGATTGGAGTTGAAAAGCCATTTAAAAGTCTAGTAATAGGGAGGGATGGTAGAAATATAAAAGCATTAAGAGAAATTTTAAAAAGAAACTACAACGTAGATAATCTGGTGATAAAGTAATGCCAGGTGAGTTTGCTGGTAGAAAATTGAAGCAAAGAAGGAAGAAATTTAGATGGTCTAGCGAATCGTATAAAAGAAGAGTTTTACAACTTTGGAAGAAGGATCCTCTAGAAGGGGCACCAATGGCTAGAGGAATTGTTATAGAGAAGAGAGCTGTGGAGCAGAGAAAGCCGGCCTCTGGCCTAACTAAATGTGTGAGAGTACAGTTGATCAAGAATAACATTCAAGTTACTGCGCACGTTCCGGGAGTTGGAGCTATTGATAAAGTTAGTGAACACGATGAAGTTTTGATTGAAAAGGTTGGTGGTGGTCAAGGTGGATCAAAGGGTAGCATGGTAGGAATAAAGTATAGGGTGATTGCTGTTAACGGTGTTGCTTTAAGTGAAATCTTAAAAGGTAAAAAACAAAAGCCGGCTAGGTAGATTTTATGAGCGAAGAAATAAAACTATTTGGGAAATGGTCCTACGATGTTAAAGTTCTTGACAAGGGTTTGGAGAGATATATAAATTTAACGCCAAAAATAGTTCCAAAATCTTGCGGAAGGCATGCGAAGTATCAGTTTCATAAATCTAAAATGAATATTGTTGAGAGGCTTATTACCCATCTAATGGTTCCAGGACATAAAGGTAAAAAGCACGTTTTAACTTCTGGTAGAGTTGTTGGAAGATGGCAAACAACTTATAAAATTGTGGAAAAGGCTTTTGATAAGATAAATGAGATTACTGGTAAAAACCCGCTGGAAGTTTTTGTTAGAGCTGTAGAGAATGCAGCGATTAGAGAAGAGATAGCAGCCTATCAGGTTGGTGGAATTATAGTTAGAAAAGCTGTGGTCACCTCTCCCCAAAGAAGAGTTGATATAGCTCTCAGGCATATAGCACAAGCCGCATATAGAAAGGCTTTTGGGAAAAAGGCGAACATTGTGGATGCTTTGGTAGAAGAAATACTGGGAGCTTACGAAAACAATCCTTCTAAAAGCGATGCTATAAGAGAAAAAGAAAGAATAGAGAAAGAGGCGGAGGGTGCGAGATAGCTTTTTTATATTTGAAATTTCAAATTTGTTGAATCTATGTGATTAAGATGGTAATGAAAAAGGAAATGATTGAAAGAATTATGGAATGTATGAAGCATCCAGAGAGAATAAGAAATG
Organism: Candidatus Aenigmatarchaeota archaeon; assembly: GCA_036824555.1. Classification (GTDB taxonomy): domain Archaea; phylum Aenigmatarchaeota; class Aenigmatarchaeia; order CG10238-14; family SpSt-28; genus SpSt-28. The sequence goes on along the minus strand of DAISZX010000001.1, from coordinate 73,711 downwards.
TTGCAACTAGCTCACATGTTCACCATGGTAAAACGACGCTAACCGATAATTTAATGGCTGGAGCCGGAATGCTTGCAGAAGAAATGGCTGGCAAAGTAATGTATACTTGGTTTGATCCTGAAGAAAGGAAAAGACAATTAACTGTCTATGGTGCGAACGTTAGCATGGTTCATGAATATGAAGGACAAGACTACTTGATAAACCTTTTAGATACTCCTGGACACGTAGATTTTGGTGGTGACGTTACAAAAGCTATGAGGGCTGCAGATGGGACTATCGTTCTAGTTGATGCTGTTGAAGGCATAATGCCTCAAACTGAAACAGTGTTTAGACAGGCTTTAAGAGAGTATGTCAAACCTGTTCTGTTCATCAATAAAACTGATAGATTAATAAAGGAATTAAAATTAACACCAGAACAAATGATGGAAAGGTTTGAAAGAATAATAAGGGATGTAAATGCTCTGATTGAGAAGTATTGTCCCCCAGAATTCAAGGGAAAATGGTATGTTAGCGTAAAAGATGGAAGCGTAGCTATAGGAAGCGCTTTTAAAAGGTGGGCAATTTCTATTCCATTTTTACAAAAAACTGGAGTAACACTTAAAGAAGTGATTCAGCTTACTCTAGAAGGAAGAGAAGAGGAGTTAGCTAAAAAGGCTCCATTACATCAAGTTGTCTTAGACATGATAATTAGACATTTACCTTCTCCAATAGAAGCACAAAAATATAGAATACCGAAAATTTGGAAAGGCGATATCGAAAGCGAAATTGGTAGACAAATGATGAATTGTGATGCTAATGGCAGGCTAGCAGCGATAGTAACTAAGATGATTCCTGATGAGCACGTTGGTTTTGTTGCCACAGCAAGAATATTTTCTGGGAAAATTTTCAAGGGAAAAGAAATATACTTGATAAATTCTAAAAAGAAAGAAAAAGTTCAACAGGTAGCAGTTTTTAAAGGAATAAATAGAGTTCCTGTAGATGAGGTTACTGCCGGAAACGTTGTGGCTATTGTTGGTATACCAGAAGCTTTTACAGGAGAAACTATTTGTGATGCAGATTATATAATAGAGCCTTTTGCAGAGATAAAACACATTTTTGAGCCAGTAGTTACGAAATCTATTGAACCAAAGAATCCTATGGATCTACCAAAGCTTGTTGATGCGCTGAGAAAAATTGGCAAGGAAGATCCCACATTAATAGTTAAAATTAATCAAGAGACTGGAGAATATCTCGTTTCAGGTTTAGGCGAGCTTCACTTGGAGATTAAAGTAGAGCACAAGCTAAAAGACATGGGAATAGATGTTGAGATGTCTCCCCCTCTAGTTGTTTACAGAGAAACCATACTCAAAAGCTCTCCGATGGTAGAAGGAAAATCCCCGAATAAGCATAATAAACTATACTTTATTGTAGAGCCTTTAGAAGATGGTGTTTACGAAGCTATGAGAGCTGGGGAAATTCCCAGTACTATAGAAGTAAAGAAAAAGAATTTGGAACTTTATCAAAAATTAGAAAAAGCTGGGATGAAAGGGGATGATGCGAGAAATGTGCTGTTAATTTATAATAGAAATGTCTTTATAGACCAAACGAAAGGAGTTCAGTTTTTGCTTGAGGCTATAGAGATGATTAAGGAGGCCTTTAGAGAAGTCATGGATGATGGGCCATTAGCAAGAGAACCTTGTATGAAATTGAAAGTTAAGCTTGTTGATGCTGAATTGCATGAAGATCCTGTTCATAGAGGTCCTGGCCAAATAATGCCTGCCGTTAGATATGCAATAAGGCAAGCTATGCTTTTAGCTGGCGTAATTTTATTCGAACCTAAGCAGATTTTGAGAATAGATATACCAAACGACTGCATGGGAATAGTTTCTAGGGAAATAGAGAATAGAAGGGGTAGCATTTTAGAGATGAAGGAAGAAGGAGAAGCTATGTCTATAATAGCAAAAATACCCGTATCTGAGCTTTTCGGTTTTGATGCGAAACTAAAATCCTTAACTAGTGGAAGAGGATTTTATAGCTTGATAGACATAGTATTCGAGAAGTTGCCAGATGAATTGAGAGAGCAAGTTGTGAAATCGATAAGAAAGAGGAAGGGATTGCCGGAGGAAATACCAAAAGCTGAAGTTGAACCAATTTCTTAATTTTAAGCTTTATAAACTTTTATATTAAGTATTTAAATTGCAAATACAAATTTAAAAGGAGGGATGAAAAATGGCGAAGCCTCATATGAATCTAGTAGTGATCGGGCATGTTGACCATGGAAAATCAACAATAATTGGAAGGTTACTTTTCGAAAGTGGTGCTGTTAGAGAAGACGAGCTCAGAAAATTGCAAGAGTTGGCAAAAGAATTTAAGATAGAAGGTGGAGAATTCGCTTACATCGTTGATAGAGAGAAAGAAGAAAGAATGAGAGGAATGACCATCGATATAATGCATAGACCTTTCGAAACACAGAAGTACTTCTTTACTGTTATAGATGCACCTGGACACAGAGACTTTGTTAAAAACATGATTACTGGAGCCTCTCAGGCGGACGCTGCCATATTGGTAGTTTCTGCTAGGCCTGGAGAAGGTGTTCAAGAGCAAACGAAGGAGCATGCCTTCTTAGCAAAAGTTTTAGGTATTAACCAGTTGATTGTTGCGATTTCAAAAATGGATCTAGCTGAGTACAAAAAGGAAGTTTATGAAAGATTAAAAGAGGAAACTAGCAAGCTTTTGAAGAGCATTGGTTATAATGTTGATAAAATAAACTTTGTGCCTGTCGCGGCTCAATATGGTGAAAATATATTTAAAAGAAGCGATAAGATGCCATGGTACAATGGTCCAACGTTAGTCGAAGCATTAGATTTACTTCAGGTGCCACCGAGACCAGTTGATAAGCCTTTGAGGATACCCATACAAGATGTCTACTCCATTACCGGAGTGGGAACAGTACCAGTAGGAAAAGTTGAGAGCGGAGTTTTAAAAGTTAATGATGTTGTAGTTTTTGAGCCAAGTGGTGTAAAGGGAGAAGTTAAATCCATTGAAATGCATCACAAATCAATACCACAAGCCATGCCAGGAGATAACGTAGGTTTTAACGTTAGAGGTATAAGCAAGACAGATGTTAGGAGGGGGGATGTGGCTGGTCATCCAAATAATCCACCAACAGTTGTTAAAGAATTTACAGCTCAGATTGTAGTTCTACAGCATCCAACAGTTATAGCTCCTGGTTATACTCCAGTGCTACATATACACACAGCTACGGTAGCCGCTAGATTTGAAGAGCTCATCGCAAAAATAGATCCAAGAACGGGAAATGTTATACAAGATCATCCAGAATTTTTGAAAACTGGTGATGTAGCAAAGGTAAGATTGGTGCCATTAAGACCAACCGTTGTGGAGAAACAATCAGAGTTTCCAGCTCTAGGAAAATTCGCTATAAGAGATATGGGAATAACAGTGGCAGCAGGAATTGTGTTAGATGTTGTAAAGGCAAAGTAATCTTTAATCCCTTCTTACTTTCTTTAACTCCATTTTTAAGTTTATCCAAACTCAGAGCTTATATAAAAAATTGACTAGAGGAAAAATCTGTTATTTGGTCTATTAGAATAGAACTCAAAAATAAATAAATAGGCTTTTTGCACTAATTATTAAGTATAGGGTGAATAGTGTGCAAGTAGCGAGAATAAAGCTAGTCGGAAGAGATCCCAAAAAGCTTGATGAGATAGCCAGAGAAATAATTGAAATAGCGAAAAGGTTTGGTGTAGCTCATAAAGGCCCAATACCTCTGCCCACAAAGATATTGAGAATTACTACATTAAAGACTCCATGTGGTGATGGAACTGGGCACGGGAATGCTACATATGATAAATTTGAAATGAGGATTCACAAGAGGATAGTTGATGTTCAGGCTGATGAAAGAACTTTGAAGCAGATTTTGAGAGTTGGTATTCCTCAAGATATACACGTTGAAATTAAATTAATAAATAAATAAATAATTGTCGTTGTAAATTTTTACCAAGTTTACACCATTGAATTTAACTCATCGAAAAAGTTTTTAATACTTAAATTTTAGAAAAAATTTATAATGTCTAAAGCCACAAACTACTTTGATGAAATTAGGAAACATGTGGAGGAATTGAAAAGGCTATATAAACCAAAAGGACTTATTATAGCAGTTGCTGGTCTCGCTGCCTCTGGAAAAACAACCGGTGCTAAAAGTCTAGCAGAAGCGCTTGGTTTAAGATATTATTCTACAGGTACTATCTTTAGAGAAAAAGCTCAAGAAATGGGAATTTCGATAGAAGA
>DAISZX010000001.1:0-69324 GCA_036824555.1 Candidatus Aenigmatarchaeota archaeon | reverse complement strand
CTACAGGTACTATCTTTAGAGAAAAAGCTCAAGAAATGGGAATTTCGATAGAAGATTTCTCTAAAATTAGAAGCGATGAATTAGATTTTGAGGCAGACAAGGAGACTGTGAAAAGGATGATGGAAGGAAATGTAGTTGTAGATGGAAGACTAGTTGGCGTCTTAGCTTCAGTTTTAAAGGAACTAGAAGAAAGTGAAGAGATAGCAATAATAAGGATACTATACAATCCACCTATTGAAATAAGGGCAGAAAGGTATGCTCAGAGAGAAGGAAAGCCTTACGATGTTTCATTTGAGATGATTAAAGAAAGAGATGAAGCAGATGCTAAAAAGTATCATAAAATGTATGGGATAAAAGATATTACTGACGAGAGTTATTATGATATAATTCTTGACAATAGCGAATGGTCGATTGAAGACGCTAAAATAGAACCTTTAAAGCGAGTAATTTCATATTTAAAAAGAAAGAACCTTCTCCATCTTTTGAACGTAGAACCCCTGCTGGAATATCTGAATAAAATGGGTTGTTTTGATTTTGAGTAAAACTAATATAATGAGAGTCATACCTCTATCTTTCGATTCTTTCGGAATTAGGAGTATGGCAACATTCATCGAAACAAAAGATGTCAACATTCTAATTGATGCTGCAGCTGCTCTCGGGCCAAAAAGGTACGGACTAAAACCAACTAAAGAAGAATTCGAAGCTCTTGAAATCTCAAAAGAAATTATATTTGAAGTTGGAAGATTAGCAGATATATTAATAGTTACTCATTATCACTATGATCATCATCCATACCCATGGGATGAAAAGCTGTATTCGATATATGAAAACAAAATTATCTTGGTTAAAGACATAAACAAAGATATAAATCAATCTGGCAAAAAAAGAGGGAAGATTTTCGAAGCTAAGATTAAAAATAAGTCGAAGCTTGAATATGCAGATGGGAAATCATTCGAATTCGGAAACACATTCATTTCTTTCTCAAACCCTGTTTGGCATGGAGATGTTGGAAGCGCAGTCGGTAAGGTTTTGATGGTTTATATTGAAGAAAACGAGAATTCAGTTTTATTTGGAAGCGATGCACAGAGCCTGGCTGATATAGATGCTTTGAAATTTGTTATTGAGAGAAATCCGAAGCTTTTGATATTGGATGGGTATCCAACAGTCTTTGTTGGATGGAAAATGAGTTACGAAAGCTTTTTAAAAGCTAAGAAAAATTTGAAAGACGCTATTTTTAATACGGATGCGAAAAAAATTATTTTGGATCACCATATCGTCAGAGATGTTGACTATAAGTCAAAAATGGAAGATGTGTTTGAAATAGCAAATGATTTAAAAAAAGAGATAAAAACTGCTGCTGAGTTTTTAGAACTAGAAAATTTTTTACTAGAGGCTTGGAGGAAGGAGATTAAGGAAGGAAGAAAAATTGTAGATGTGAGGGAATATTTCAGTAAGTTAAAAGAAAGAATAAAGACTGAAATAGAAAAATTCTAACTATTTCTTCTTCTTTCCACACTTGCTTGCCATGTCGTCCCACCAATATAAGTTTGTTTACTAGTCTTTAAAAGTTATAACTGCAAATGAAATGAGAATATGATAAATGAAGAAAACATAGAAGATGTTTTTAAAACTATAGAGAGACACTTAAAGGAAAAAACTATGATACAAAAGTTTATAGAGGAAAATTTAACACCATTTCAAATACTAGTTGCTACGATACTGAGCGCTAGGACTAAAGACGAGAAAAGCGAAGAAGTTTCAAGAAAACTTTTTCAAAAGATAAAAGAGCCTAGAGATTTGTTAAATTTTACGGAAGAACAGCTTGCCAGGGAAATATACCCGGTAGGCTTTTACAAAACAAAGGCCAGGAATCTGATAAAGCTTGCTAATATTTTAATAGAAAAGTATAAAGGGGAGGTCCCGAGAAAAATGGAAGAACTTTTAGAGCTACCTGGTGTTGGAAGAAAAACGGCCAACATCGTTTTGGCCTATGCATTCAATAGGCCTGCAATAGCTGTAGACACTCATGTTCATAGAATATTTAATAGATGGAAATTCGTTAATACTAGGACGCCAGAAGATACTGAAATTGAGCTGAAAAAGAGACTACCAAAAAAACTGTGGAGAAAGGTTAATAACTTACTTGTAAACTTTGGAAAAAGCATCTGTAAGCCGTTAAAGCCTTTGTGTAAAGAATGTCCAATAAATGCATTATGTCCATTTCCAAAAGATAAAAAGTAAGATTTACTAAAAACAACTATTTTAATGGAAGAAAGAGTTTTTCTACTCGATGCTGATTACGATGTCGAAAAAGATAAAGGAATCGTCTTTTTGTTTGGGAAGAACAGGGAAGGAAAAAGAATTCTTATAAAAAAGGAATTTTATAATTATTTCTTCGTAATGCCAAAAGATGGGAAGGAAGAAGTCTTAAAGCAAAAAATCGAGAATTTGAAAAATATTCCCACTAAAATTATTTCTTTGAATATTGTTGAAAAAAGCTGGATGGGTGAAAAAAAGAAGCTTATAAAAGTTACTGTCGAAAATCCAAGGAAGTTAAAGGACGTTAGAGATGCGATTAAAAATTGGGAGGAAGTTGAAGATACGTATGAGTATAACATTTCTTTCTATAAGAGATTTTTAATGGATTATAGAATAAAGCCTTGTAGCTGGATATTGGTTAAAGGAGAAGTTGTTAGTAATGAGTTAGATGTTGACATCACAATAGAAGCCGAAGAAATAAAGCAGATAGAAAGTGAAGAAGAGCCAGAAATCAAGGTTATGGCAATAGACACCGAATGGATAGAAATAGAGGATAGAGAGAAGCTCATAATGATAAGCTTAGCTTCAGAAAATTTGAAAAAAGTTTTAGCTTTGAGTGACTGGGAAGGAAAGCAAGAATTCGTTGAGAGTTACGTTAGCGAGGAGAGATTGATCAAGAGATTTTTAGAGATAGTAAAAGAAGAGAAACCTGATATAATTGTAACTTATAATGGCGATGCTTTCGATTTTTTAAAGATGAGGGAAAGAGCTAAGCAGTTGAAGATAAATTTTGGGTTTGGTATAGATGGTAAGGAACTCGAGTTTGTTAGAAGGGGTAGAGCATCTGCAGCTAGATGTTTTGGGGTAGTTCATATAGATGAATACGTTTTTGTTGACAAAATTTTATCACCTACTCTAAAAAGTGAGATACTGACTTTAGATGAAGTTGCAACAGAGTTAATTGGAGAAGGGAAAAAGGATTTGGAGTACGAGCATATGGTGGAGCTTTGGAAAGAGAAGAAGGAATTGAATAAAATAGCTGAGTATAGCATGTGGGATGCACACCTAACATATTTAATTAGTAAGATCCTCTTACCTCAGATTTTTTCAATTTCAAGACTAACAGGAGAAATTCCTTTTGATGCATCTAGATATAGCTACTCCCAGCTAGTTGAAGCTTATCTTATGAAAAAAGCGAGTGAATGCAACGTTTTAATACCAAATTCGCCGAAAAGCGAGGAAAAAGAGACTAGAATGAGAGAATTGCCTTACAAGGGTGCTATTGTTGTAGAACCAAAAAAGGGAATTCACGAAAATATTGCTGTATTGGATTTTAGAAGTTTGTATCCAACGATAATCGTTTCCCATAACATTTCTCCAGAACTGTTAAATTGTCCGCATCAAGAATGCAAGGATAAGAATAGCGTACCAGAAACGAAAAACCATTTCTGTTTGAAGAAAACTGGATTCATTCCAGAGCAATTAAAGTTTTTAATAGATAGAAGAAAAGAACTTAAAGAAAAAATGAAATTAGTTCCAAAGGATTCTCCACAGTATAAAATTTTGGATAACGAACAATATGCTACAAAAATAATAAGCAATGCGATGTACGGCTACTTCGGCTTTGTTGGTGCAAGATGGTATAAGAGAGAGTGTGGAGAGGCAACCGCAGCTTGGGGAAGGTATTATATTAAAAAGATAATGAATATGGCACAACAAGCTGGGTTGGAGATTATTTACGGTGATACAGATAGTATTTTCTTGAAAAAGGAAGGATTGAGTTTGAAGGAAATTGAAGAGGAAGCAAAGAAGTTCGTAGAAATAGTTAACAAAGAGCTTCCAGGAATTATAGAATTGGAGTTTAGGGGAGCTTTCGTACGTGGAATATTTGTTGCAAAGGAGAAAGGGGAGAGTGGGGCAAAGAAGAGATATGCTTTGCTAGATATAAATGGTAATTTAGAGGTAAGGGGATTTGAAACTGTTAGAAGGGATTGGTGCAAGTTGGCTAAAGAAACTCAAAGAAAGGTTTTAGAAATAGTTTTGAAAGAGAAAAATCCGGATATGGCGATTAATTTTGTCAGCGATATCATCCAAAGGCTTAAGGAGGGGAAGGTTGATATAGAGGAATTGACAATATATGAGCAAATTACAAAACCTTTAAGCCAATACGAGCAAATTGGTCCGCACGTTAAGGCAGCAATTAAAGCAAGAGAAAGAGGTAAAATAGTGACTGAGGGCTCAATCATAGCCTTTGTGATAATTAAGGGAGTAGGAAGCATTTCCGATAGAGCAATGCCTGTCGAGTTTTTGAGTGGAAAGGAGTATGATGCAGATTACTATATAAAACACCAAATATTGCCAGCTGCTCTGAGAGTGTTAAGGGCTTTAGGGTATACAGAGGATAACATATTAAAGCCTAAAACTCAAGGATTAGGTGCTTGGTTAAAAAAGTAATAGGAAAATTAATAGGTCTTTCCGAACAATGTTAGCTTTTTAGTCGTTTCGCCACAAGCTATACACTTTCCAACTATCTCTTCCCCAACTAAGAATCCAACCGGTTCAATAGATGGTCCCAAATCCTTAATTTTTTCGAAGCACTCTTTTTTACCGCACCAGTTGCCCTTTGCCACATTACCTTCCTCTATCCATTTTTTAGCGTCTTCCAAACTCTCAAAATATCTTATTTTTTTCTCATACAGCTTTTCTACCTTTTCATAAAGACTCTTCGGGATTTCATTCTCTATAATATCTTTCACTACTCTTTCTATATCGCTTTTATTAACTTTAAATCTCTCTTTCAAATCTCTTCTATAAAGAGTGTAGAAATTTTCATCAACCTCTTTTTCTCCGATCTCTATCCTTATAGGAACTCCCTTTATATCCCAAATGTTAAACTTTTCTCCTGGAGTCTTTTCACTCATATCTACAAAAGTTTTAATTCCATTCTTTTCCAGCCTTTCACTCAACTCTTGAGCTTCCTCAAAGTAATCTCTTTTTCCTTTAGGAATCGTAATTATAACAACTTGAATTGGTGCTAATTTGGGGGGTAAAACTAATCCTCTCTCATCTCCATGTAAGGCAAAAGCTGCTACTAAAAATCTGGCTCCGTTGCCAGTACATACCTGCCAAACATACTTCTTATTGCCACTTTCATCTACATAATACAAATCAAATTTCTCAGCATATGCCTGGCCTAAATTATTAACACTCCCGTTTTCTAGTAATCTTCCATTCGGCAATATAGTGTAAAATTCGTAAGCTGATTCGGCGCCAGGAAAAATCTCATACTTCGGCTTTTCAACACATATCGGAGGTATATTTAATACTTCTCTCCATATATACTCGTAAATCTTCCTATGTTTTTCCATTTCTTCAATTGACTCTTCTCTCGTTTTGTGAGCGGTGTGAATTTCATGCCAAAAAGTAATTTCCCTATCCCTAATCATAGTATGCGTGGTCTTTCCTTCGTTTCTAAAAGAAGATACCGTCTGATAAATTTTTATCGGTAGCTTTCCCTCCATTATCCAGTATTTGAATATAGGATACATAGCAGGCTCGCCCGTTGGCCTTAAGATTGCACTTTCGCCCTCAACATAAAATGCATCACTCTTAAACCCTTCAAACCAGCTCTCATTGATTTTTGCAAACTCCAAAGGGACGAATAAAGGAAAATAAACTTGTTCAATCCCATTTTCCTCAAAAATTCTGTCCCAAATCTCAATCAATCTTTTCATTATTTTTAAACCGTAGGGTAGCCAAATAAAAGTGCCTTTAACGGGATATCTTCTATCAACAATCTCAGCAAGTTGTAATAGGGTGTTGTACCATTCTATAAAATTTTCTTTGGATGGAAGCCTCTTCGGTTTTATTTCCTCTTCCATTCTTTAAAATTATTTACAGACGATTTAAGAATATTTTCTATGATTTATTTTCGAATTTCATTTCTTTAAATGGAATTATCGACTTACATCTGGATATTCTTAAGTTATTTTGGAGATATTGCATATTGGCTAGGATTCATGGTTTCCTTTTTGCTAATTTACTATCTTCTAGATAAAAAAGAAAGGAAAAAGCTAAGGTGGATTCTGTACTATTTATTACCTTCTGTCCTAATTTCCTATGCTTCCTCGTTTTTTCTTAAAATGATTTTTAAAATTCCTAGAGTTTGTGCAGGATTAGAATATTGCCCACAAACTTATGCCTTTCCTTCTGGCCATGCAGCAATAATGTCGGCTTTTTTTCTAACAACTTTTCTGTGGTTCAGAAAAAGACCAGAAATATATATGCCAGCTTTAATTATTTCAATCCTCGTTTGCTACTCAAGAATTGCTTTGAACGTTCACACGATATTTGATATAGTTGGTGGAATAATACTTGGGGGCTCAATTTCGCTAATATGGCATGCATTTTTTAGAAGAATAGAGAGTAGAAAATACAAATACAATTTTTACTTTAGAAAGCTTATCCATCTTGCTGGAGTATTAATAATTTTACTGAAGTTGACAGTAGAAAGAAGTTATGTTATCGCAATAATGTTAACAATAACACTAATGTTCTTGATTTCCGAAATTCTTCGAATTAGAAAAATTTATGTGCCAATATTTCATGAAATTTCGGCTTGCTGCATGAAGAGAGAAGAAAAAGGATTACTAATAGAGCCACTATTATTTGCTCTATCTCTAACTATACTATCATTTCTTCCAACAGACTTGTTTTTAATTGGTTCAATTCCCTTGGTTATTTCAGATGGCATAGCTGGCTTATTTGGCTATAGATTTGGAAAACATAGGCTAATTTATAATAAATCAAAAACGGTCGAAGGAAGCTTATCATTTTTCATTTCATCATTCATTTCTCTGCTTTTTTTCTTTGATATTAAGATTTCTATAATAATGTCTCTATTCTCCACTATACTAGAAAGTGTGTTAAGGAAGTACGAAAACTTGTTGTTGCCAATCTTATGTGTAATTTTTTACAGCTTAGTTTCCATTTAAGCAACAATAAAAATATTGCAAAAAATAAAATAGAATGAGAGTATACTCAAATCAATTAAAGGAAAATGAGGGAAAACAAGTGGTTCTAAAGGGTTGGGTTCATGATTTTAGGTTAATCGGTAAAATCAATTTTATAATTCTTAGAGATTTTGGCGGTTTTGCTCAAATAGTTATTAGAAATGAGAAACTTAGAGAGTTAGTTAAGAAAATTCATTTGGAGGATGTGATTGAGGTTGAAGGAATAGTTAAAAGATCTCAGTCAGAAAAGTTTGAGTATGAGGTGGAAGCAAAGAACATAAATTTAATAAACAAGTCTGAACCACAGCTACCTTTAGACCCAAGAGAAATTACTAAAACCAATTTGGAAACTAGGCTGGATTGGAGGTTTTTGTACTTTAGAACGCAAGAGGGAAAGGCAATTTTTAGAATTCAGACAGAGATAGTTAAGTCCTTTAGGGAGTATTTTTTAAGAAAGGGTTTCATAGAAATGCAGCCACCGATAATTATCGCTTCAGCTAGCGAAGGCGGTGCGGAACTTTTCGAATTTCCTTACTTCGAAAAAAAAGCCTACTTAGCACAATCTCCGCAACTCTACAAACAAATGGGTGCCATATCTTTTGAGAAAGTATTCATGATTACTCCAGTATTCAGAGCCGAGAAGTTCGACCAGCCAACACATCTTAATGAAATAAGACAGATGGATATAGAAATGGCTTTTGCTGATGATGAAGACGCAATAAGAGAGTTGGAGGGTGTTTTTGTCTATATACTTGAGAGTGTTAGAGAAAATTGTAAGAAAGAGCTCGAAGTTCTAAATCAAGATATTACAATACCTTCTTTGCCTTTAAGAAGAGTAAAATATGAGGAAGCAATAAATGCGCTTAGAAACATTGGAGAAAAAATTGAGTTTGGTGAAGATTTTTCAAAAATGCAAGAGAGGAAACTTGGAGAGATTTTTGGAGATGCTTTTGTCTTAAAGGATTGGCCAGAAGAGTTAAAGCCCTTTTACGCTATGCCCAGGGAGGATAATCCAAAAATCGTTAAAGCATTTGACCTCATCTACAAGGGTCTTGAAATTTCCTCTGGGGCTCAAAGAATACATTTGCCGGAGCTTCTAGAAAAAAGAATAAAAGAAAAGGGATTAAATCCGAAAGATTTTGCCTACTACATAAATTCCTTCAGATACGGTGCTCCACCACACGCTGGCTGGAGTATTGGATTGGAAAGACTCACGATGAAAATTTGTGGAAAGGATAATATTCAAGAAGTAACTATGTTTCCTAGAACTAGGACCAGGATTTATCCATAGTAGCTAAATTTAAAGATGATTAAAAGAATCGGAAAATTTGTTGAAATCTTCGATTATGAAAAGCTTTTGGTAGCTGGGGACATTCATGGTGATTATGAGTCTTTTCAAAGGATAATATATGTCTTCAAAAAGGAGAGGAAAGAATGCTCCAAAGTAATCCTGATATTCCTGGGAGACTATGCTGATAGGGGTAATAATGGTCTAGAAGTTATTGAAGGTTTGAGAGAGCTGAAAGAAGAGTATCCAGAAAATGTGGTGGCTCTGAAAGGGAACCATGAGGATTATGATGAGAACGGAAATCCAAAATTTAGGCCTTGTGATTTAATTTATGAAGTTACTAGTAAAAGAGGTAGCTGGAGTAGATATTTCGAAGAAAATTTGAAAGACTTTTTCGACTCTTTAATATTAGCAGCTAAATGTGGCTCATACCTATTTTTGCATGGTGGAGTATCTTCCAAAATAAGGAAAAAGGAGGATTTGACATCTCCTTCTAAAGAAATAGAAAGAGATGTAATTTGGAGCGATCCATTTGAAGGATATGGAGAATATCCTAATCCGAGGGGTGCAGGAGTGCTTTTTGGTAAGGATATTACAGACAGAGTATTAAAAATACTCTCCGCTAATAAGCTGGTGAGAAGTCATGAGCCACAAAAAGCTTCTAACGGTATTTATAGAGAGCATGATGGAAAAGTTATAACAATAAGTTCCACTCGCGTTTATGGAAGGGAACCAGCAATCTTGGAAATTTGCGGAGAAAAAGAAACTATACGTATTTTATAAAGCCTACTCTTTCAAATTCTTCAAATATTGGCTTAAGCCCCTTTATCACATCATCCACATTCATTTGAAGCTCTGAAGCCAATATTCTTGCAATCTCAGAAATAGTTTTCATTCCATCGCACAATTTCAAAATCTCAAAGGCCCACTTTTCCATTCTCCAGTATTGTTCACCGTTAAAAGTGGCGTATAGTCCACCTACATGCTCTATTATTCTCAAACTTTCCGCTTTTTTCGGCCTTTTCATTAACCAATCTTCCATCTTGAAATTTAGGATTTTGAGAATATATTAGAATAAAATCAAAATAGATGATTGTTCAAATTCTTATTCTCGTTCTCCTCCATCTTTTTGGATGTGTCACTATCCTTCTCGTTCTAGCTCTCTTCAACCCAAACTTTCTTATACTCGCCCATATCGGGGCTCTTTTTATTTTTGATATTGCAGCAAGTTTTATCTTTTTAGTTATATGGTCTATCGACATTCACAGCAACCTCCTTAGCTCTCTAGACTTTTCTATCGCCAAATCCAAGGCATCTTCTATATCTTTAATGCTAAATGTTCCAATCCCCTGCTTTTGCATTGCACATATTTTATCATCATCTCTTACTCCAACAACAAGCCTTGCATCAACTACCTCTTCCTCCTCCTTACTTAAATCTACAAGCAAATTATTTCCATATTTTCCGATTGTAACACTCACTGGCTTGTAAACTACTGGCAAATTAGAGACAAACTCTCCTCTAACTATCTTACCGTTCTCTATCTTTGGAATTCTAGTATGTAGCAACGCTTTTATCGAAGCGAGCATCGATGCATCCATAAGATTCCCTCTCATATCAAAAATTGCCAAATCTACATAAACTACCCACACTTTTCCCTCCTCTATAAAGAGTTTTTCCAATTCTATTGCCTTTGACTCTCTTATTATCCTATCTACGATCCTAGCCAGCTCTACCGCATCTTCTCCCGGGGGCCCTGGCTCTATTTCTGGAGAAGATAAGGGTGTGAATTCGGCATTAACTATCAATATTCCCTCATTAGGAGAATCTGGAAATGGTTCCCCTATATCTAGCTTTACTCCAGCATAAACTTTAGTTCCTCCTAGATTAACAAAGGCTGAGCCCTCGGCCTTAGAAATTACAGAATGTTTTATTTCTATAGGCCTATAATCTTTAAAACCTCTACCATCAGCTCTTTTTCCGTGCTCAAAATACTCTCTAATAAACTCCTCCATTCACTCCTCCTCCCTCTCAGTTTTGAATTTTTCAAGCAACGTTTTCTTCTGCAATTCATAAATTTTCTTACACACTTCCTCAGCTTTTTTCAACAACTCCAAAACTTCTTCCTTACTCAAAAGCCCATCCATTTGTAGAAGCGTTATTAGTCCTTTAGATGGCATCATAGCAACTGCCATATCGGATTCTGAATAATTATCCTCTTTCCCATTAAGATCAACAATAAGAACACCGTTAATCTTCCCAACAGAGCAAGCTGCTACCAAATCTTTCATAGGTATGCCGGCAGAGGCCAAAGCCAAAGATGCTGCATTTATTGCAGTTACCCTTGTGCTACCATCTGCCTGAATTATATTCTCATAAATATCCACAACAGCCTTTGGAAAATCTTCTATGAATATTGCAGCCGTTAGAGCTTCTTTTGTCACCTTAGAAATTTCTATACTCCTTCTATCTGGGGCGGGATTTTTTCTCTCATCTACAGAAAATGGGGACATGGAGTAAATAACTCTGACTAGACCATACTCACTTTCCTGAAGGAACTTAGGAAATAAAGCCCTCGGCCCATACACAGCTACCAAAGCCTCTGTTTTTCCAAAACTAACTCTGGCAGAACCGTCTGCATTTAAAATCTCGCCCACAGACATCTTTATTTCTCTAACTTCATCCGGCAATCTACCATCAATTCTTTTACCATCAATTATAAGCTTAACGTCTGTTTTCTTCATTTACTCACCCAGCAATTTAGCTATTTTTTCTGTTAGCCCTACAACATGGGCTTCTCTTTCTATCGTTAAAATGGCTTCTAACGCCTTTTCTTTTTTACCACCCTTTATCCAAACTACACCGTTTTGGCCGACATAAATTTCAGAGCCGGTTTTCTTTTTAATCAACTCAATCATACTTCCTCCTTTTCCTATAACTCTTGCAACTTTATAAGGAGTAATTTTAATCGTTATACCTCCAAAAAGCTTTCTTGCTAACATATCCTTCATGCTAACTTGAATTATCTTGTTTTTAGTGACTTTTGTTATCTTACAAAAGATTATATCATCAATATCGTAAAATCTGCTCAGATCTACCCTTCTAACATCAACGAACTCTTCTACTGCCTCTCCAAGCGGTAAGAAAGCTTTATATGGGGAATTTATATCAACCCACCAACCGGAAACCTCTATTTCTTCTATTTTGCCTATAACCCTATCACCAGCCTTCGGAAAGTATTTTCCTGCTAATGGGACAACGCTTATCTCTTCGTCGCTCACCTTAAGAACACCCAAAACTTTAGAGAATACTTTTTCCCCCTCTACATAACAGTTTGTAATTTTTCTTCCCTTCCTCTCTCCCAAATAAGTTCCAGGTAGAACAATTTCCCTTTGCATCATACCTCAACCTTCCTCAAAATTTTAGACTCGTAGCTTCCTTTAGTAGCTTCGGCAAGTTTCCTAAAGAACTCATCTTGAACTCCACTGAATATTTCGATTTGAATTTGTAAGCTACCGTCGCTAGCATACTCTTCGCTCTTTACTTCTCCAGCTTTCGTTACTATACTGTAAGCTTTACCTATAAATTGAGCTGGAATTTTTATTTGTAGAATTACCTTCTCGAATTTTATGGGCAAAATTGGTTTTATTGCTTTAAGAACTTTTTCAACCTGAACCTCTGCATCTATGAATGGATCGATATTAACACCAGCTTGCTCCATGGCATTAAGAATTCTTTGTGGTGGGTGAGGAGTGTTAGTTTGGGGGTTAATTGCTCTCTTAGAAATAATGTTGGCTATCTGATTTTTCTTTTCCTCTATCAACTCTCTCCTTTGTTCTGTAGTTAATGAGAACTCTCCCTTCTTAATTATTTCCTCTGCTATTTTGTAAACATCTGTTGTTCCAAAAGCTTTTTGTAAATCCTCAGTCTTTGCTGCCTCACCTTTTTTTGCATCTTTATAGATGGCTGGATATGCAAGAACGTCTTGAATGTTGAAATTTGCACCTTTCCTAATTTCAAGCGCTTTTCTAGGATCTACAAGTATCTCAAAGTTCATACCTTTAACTTTTAGTCTTGCAACCACAGCTTTATCAATGCTTATCATAAAAATATCACTTAATAATCTTCTTTATTTTTTCTTCGTCCAAAATTTCAAATCTCTTGTTTTCTATAACAGCCAAGTCTAGCTTTTTTCCTTCCTTTATTTTCTCCGTCTTCTCTAGTATGTCTACGGCCAACTTTATTGCATCTTTTTTATTTATGTTCGGCTTCCACTCTTCTCTGAATATTTTCATGGCAGTTGGTGCACCCCTTCCTATTGCATATGCATACCATTCAAAAAGCATGCCCGATGGATCCGCTTCAATTAAATGTACGCCAGTATGATCTTCTCCACCAAAAATTATAGTCACACCATATGGTCTTAAACCACCGTATTGAGTTAAAAGCTGCATTCTATTTCCAACTTCTTTTGCTAAGGTCCAAACGTCTATTGGTTCTTCATACGTTATTTGATGTCTTTGAGCTACTATTCTTGCAAAGTCGATTAGAACTCTCGCATCAGCAAGATAACCTGAAGCTACAGCCGCTATATGATCGTCTACCTGAAAAACTTTTTCGATTGAAGTGGGTGCCATTAACTCATCTAAAATTTTGGCAGTAGCTAAAACAACGCCTTTATTAAAAACTATACCTAATGCTGTTATTCCTCTTTTAACGGCTTCTTTAGCATATTCTACTTGAAACAATCTTCCGTCTGGAGAAAACATGGCAATGGTCCTATCGTATCCCATAGCTTCTGGAAATCCCTCTTCTGGCATTTTATCACCCGACTTATTTTCTTTTATCTTTCGTTCTTAAATTCTTTATCAAAGACTTGATTGTTCCAGAAACATTTAAGATTTTAACATTAATTCTGGCTTCACCAATTCTCTGCAATAATCCAAAAGCCAATATAACATTTGGAACAAACTTATGATTACACTTTGCTATCCCAATTTGTTTATTTTCATCCCATCTTTCATCCAGAAGTTTAAAATCAAATTTGGCAAACTCTAGCTCTCCGTAAAATTTTAGAAAAGTAGAGTTTAAGAGCTCCCTAAATAGAGCATAGTTTATTGGCTCCTCAGAAATTACTTTAAATAGAACATACCTTTTTTTCTTTCTCAAACTTGGTAAAAGAATCTTTAGCCTCATTTAATATTTTGGCTTTAGACTTAGAAAGATTGTAGGTACTTTACTGCTTCCTCATTGGCAAACTCTAAGCATTCCCTTAAATCATATCCATAATAATAATGATGAATAAAAGCTGCGTTGAAGACATCCCCGGCCCCCGTTGGATTTTTAACTTCCACCTCTTTTCCCTCAACCTCAACCTTTTCTCCATTTTCTATAGCAAACGCTCCATTTCTACCTCTCTTAACTACAATAGTCCTACCTTTGAACCAATCAAAACTTTTTGAAATTAAAGAAGCCTCTCTTTCATTTAGGAAAATTACATCAACAAACTTTACTGCTTCAAAAAATTTTTCCTTTTCAAGTAAAATTCCTGCCTTTAAATCTGGGTCGAAGGATATAATCTTATTCCTTCCTTTTATTTCCTCAAAAAGCTTTGAGAGGTCCTTTCTTAAACTTTCTAGTAGATTATATCCAGAAAAGTAAACAATTTCTCCTTCCACTTCTGAAAGCTTTATGTGTTCGAGCGAAAAAAGTTTGTTAGTTCCTCTAAAACTAATCAACTTCTTACTTCCGTCCTTAAATTGAAGTCCTACAGTTATTCCAGTTCTTTCGTTGGCTGTTTTCAATTTTAAATCCACACCAACTTTTTTCAATTCCTCTTTTATAAAACTACCAAACATATCATTTCCGATCAAGCCAATTAGCCTAACCTTCATTCCAAGCTTAGCCAACCAGAAAGCAAAATTCGCTGCACCTCCTCCAATTTTTAATTTAATGTCTTCAACGATTTTTTGCTCATCCTCAAATTTTTCTACAGCCTCTGTAAGAATATCAATATTAACATCTCCTATTGATGTTACATCCACCATAAACTTCTTTTTAATCGAGGATTTTAATTCTATTAATGAGCATATTCAGAGCTTATGATATTAGAGGCATTTACCCGACCGAAATTAACGAGGAAATTTTCTATAAAATAGGTAGAGCCTGCGCAAAATATTTCGATGGAAAGAACGCGTTGATCGGTGGGGATGGAAGACTGTCTACACCAACCCTTAAAAAAGCAGTTATAGATGGTTTGTTAGATGAAGGTATAGAAGTATATGATTTGGGCATTGTTTCGACTTCTACATTTAATTTCATTATTGCCAAAAACAAATTCGACTTTGGACTTCAAATAACAGCATCCCATAATCCCAAGGAATTTAATGGAGTTAAGATCTATGATAGGTACGGAAACATCATAGGCTTGGGTTTTGGATTAGAAAAGATAAGAGAAATTTTCAACACAATTAAAATAGATGATAAAGGAAGCGGTAAAGGAAGATATATCGATGCTTCCTATTTGAAACAAGACCACAAAGAGTTTCTCGAAAAGTACGTAGAAAATTTTGATAGTAGAGTTTGTATTGACTATTCAAACGGCTGTGGAAGTATAGTGTTCTCCGATGTGATTAAAGATAGAATACCAGCGATCGAAATAAATAAAGAGATTGATGGGAACTTCCCATCCCACCCACCTGAGCCAATTGAGGAAAATTTAGAGCAACTAAAAAAAATTATCAAGGGAAAGAATTGCTTATTTGGCGTTGCTTTTGATGGAGATGCTGACAGAATTGTATTTTTGGATGAAAATGGAAGAGTTGTCAGGGGCGATAAGATTCTTTACATATTTTCCAAAATTTTATCTCCGAAAAAGGTTGTTTATGAGGTTTCCTTTCCCCCAATTTTCAAAATTCTACTGAAAAAGCTGAAAATAGAGGGAATTGAAAGTAGAGTGGGTAGGAGCTTTATAATAGCTGAGATGAGAAGGAATGATGCAGACATTGGCGGGGAAATCTCTTCTCATTTTTACTTTAAATCAACGAGATTTATGGAGGATGCCTTTTATACTTTCCTTGTTATGGTTAGCATTTTAAAGAAAGAGGGATGCAGCCTTTCGCAACTTTTAAAAGAGTATCCAGAATTTCCTTATAAGGTAATAAAAGTAGGTGTTGCTGAAGAGAGAAAATTCCAAATAATTGAAAGTCTTAGGGAAGAAATATCAAAGGAATTTGAGACTATTACGATAGATGGAGTTAAGGTTATTATTGATGATAAGAACTGGTTTTTAATAAGAGCCTCAAATACAGAGCCGATTATTAGGGTGTATATTGAAGGTGAGAATGAGGAAAAGTTGAGGAAGAATGAAGAATTAGTTAGAGGCCTTATTAACAAATTTATTTAGAATAATTAACTTCCATTTATGAACGAGTTGAAGGATAAGATAATACTCTTTGTTTCTCCAGAGTTAAAAACCTTTAAATCTAGAGCTGGTGGCTTAGGCCAAGTGGCTGAGGAATTGGCGAAATCTTTAAGTGAATTGGGATTAAAAGTTGTTGTCGGCTCCTGTCTCTACAAGTATCTAGTTATAGATTCTTATAAAAAGGAGATCGATTTTTCGGACCTAAATCTAAAAGAAGTTGGTGAATTTGATGTTGTGATAGATAAGAAATATAGAACTAAAGTTTATACAACAGAAAAATATGGAGCAAAATTTGTATTCCTTTTTAATGAAGAGTTGACCGAATCTCTTTACATTGGAGATTTACTAAAGTTCTCAATATTTTTTGCTAAAGGTATCCTTGAGGCATTAAAAATACTGAATATTAAACCAGATATAATACATTTAAACGATGCTCTAACAAGCCTAATCCCAATATATGTGAAAGATGATCCGTCTTATATAGAGTTTTCAAAATCAAAATTTGTTTTTACAATACACAACGCTGGCTTTGCTTATCAGCAAATTCATCCAGTAGATAAAAAGCATCTTCTAAATCTTCATTCTTTTTCTTTAGAGAAGCTAATTTGGAATGGAAATATTAACTTGCTCTACGCAGGCATAGAAAATAGCGAGGTCGTAAATACGGTAAGCGAAGATTATGCAGTTAACCTAAAGGTTGAGGGAGAAGGAATGAGAGATGTGTTTGTAAGAAAAAATGTGTTTGGAATTTTAAACGGAATTGATGTTGAGTATTGGAGGTCGAAGACTTATAAAAATGCTACTTTTGATAATATACTTGAGTTAAAGCTAGTAGAAAAGGAAAAGCTAATTAAAGAAATAAAGGCAAGAACTGGAAAGAGGTTGAAAGAAGATGGAATGATAGTAATAATGCCAAGAAGATTGAGTAGTCAAAAAGGATTCGATACGATAATGCCTCTAATTGAAGAATTTCATAATAATTATGGTGTTCAATTCATTGTTCTAGGGGTTGCGCATCCAAACGATAATGTCGGTCAAGAGTGGGCGAGAAGATTTTTCGAGTTACATAAGAGATTGAATGGGTTTGCGTTTGTTTATTCCTTTGACGAAGATCTCGCAAAATTGATGTATAGTGGTGCGGATCTTTTATTGTATCCTTCTTTACCGAATAAAGAGCCATGTGGAACTGGCTATATGATGTCAATGGTCAACGCTACCCCATGCCTAGGAACAAAAACTGGTGGCTTAGCAGAAGTTATAAAGGAGTTTGACGAAATTCTAGAAACAGGAAACGGCTTTCTAGTCTGGAAGGAAGAATACTCGACCGATGCTTTTAGAAAGAAAATGGAAAAGGCATTAAGAATTTTTAATAATAGAGAAAAGTGGAGAAAATTGATGTGGAATGCTTTTAATACTGAAGTCGACATGAAGAATGTAGCAAAGGAATATGTTTCAAAAGTTTATTTACAGGCGCTAAAAATTTAGATGAGAATTGCTTTTCTTTGCTGGGAATTTTGGCCGAGACTAGTTGGAGGACTAGGAACCTATGCCATAGAAATAACAAAGAAGTTCGTTGAATTGGGGCATGAAGTTACCGTATTTACGCTGAATGACGGTTCTCTCTCTACGAAAGACTTCTGGAATGGCATAGAGATTCATAGGCCATTAATTTTGGATAGTAGCGAAATATTTCCAATATTTGTTAGAGAAGATCTAAAAAGATGGGGGCATCACATAAAATTTTTTTCAGACATATTTGCATATAACTATCTATCTGCATCAAAGCTTATCAATCAGTTAATTAAAAAGGAGCAAAGGAAATTCGACATAATTTCTTTTCATGACTGGCTCTCCGGATTTGCAGGAATAATGATCAAAAACAACATCAACCTGCCTTCAATTTTTCACGTACACTCGATTGAGGAACAAAGATCTTTAGGTGGTGGCTCTGAGGTTGTTAAAGAGATAGAAAGGGCTTGCGCTAAAGTAGCTGATAGAATAATAACGGTTTCTTATTCTATGAAAGATTTCCTTGAATTGCTAGGATATCCTAAAGAGAAAATTAACGTTGTGTATAATGGGATTGACGTAGAAAAGTATTCTTTAAGGAATGTAAACTGGAATTTAGTAGAAAAGTTGAGAGAAAGGTATAAGATAAAAGACGAGAAGGTTATTCTCTTCATAGGAAGGTTGACCTGGGTTAAGGGGGTTGCTAATTTGATAAAGGCAATGCCAGAAGTTTTGAAAAGCTTTCCAAACGTAAAGCTCGTTATTCTTGGCAAGGGAGAAAATTACACTGACTTGATACAACTTAAACAATCTCTTGGAGTTGGTGAGAGGGTTGAAATAAGAAGTGAGTGGGTTAGCGAAGAGGAAAGGATAGCTCATTATGCATTGGCAGATCTATGCGTTTTCCCCAGTATAAGCGAACCATTTGGGATTGTTAGTTTAGAAGCGATGAGTATGGAAAGACCTGTGGTTGTTGGTGCTAGAGGAGTTAGCGGATTAAGGGAACAAGTAATACCAAATGGAGAGAACAGATGCGGAGTTCATATAAATGGAGAAGATCCTAAAGATATAGCTTGGGGCATAAAGGTTGTATTGGAAAATTTTGAGGAAGCAAAAGAATGGGGAAAAAATGGAAGAAAGAGGGTTGTAGAAAACTTTACTATCGAAAAAACGGCAAGAGAAACGTTAAAAATATACGAAAGTTTAATTTGAATATGATAGTTGGCGTTGTTTCTGGAAAGGGAGGGGTTGGAAAGACAACTATTGCATCTAACTTGAGCTACTATCTTTCTCAAGTTGGAAAGAACGTAACACTCATCGATTGTAATGTTACAACATCTCATTTAAACTTTAATTTTGGCTTTTTTAGCTTCAGCAAAACTTTGAATAACGTCTTAAGAGGGGAAGCAGAAATTTGGGAAGCAACCTACAAATATAAAACTCTGAACATAGTGCCTGCTTCATTAAGGCTTGAAGACTTGAGTTATATAGATCTTATGAGTTTGAATAGAACAATTAGAAGCATAAATTCTGAGTTAGTTTTCTTGGATTCTGCTCCGGGATTTGGAAGAGAAGCAATAAGCGTTTTAAATTCTGTGGATAGCGTTTTAATCGTTAGCACTCCATTTATGGCATCGATAGCTGACGTTCTTAGGATGAAGAAGATTTTGGAAGAGTTGAATGTTTATCCTTTAGGAATTGTGCTAAATATGGTTAAAGGAAGGAGCTATGAATTAAGTAAAAAGGATGTTGAGGCGATAACTGGATTGAAAGTAGTTGAGGTAGTTCCATATGATGAAAATGTTGAATATGCGCTGTCTCTTGGAAAACCATTTATAGAAATATTTCCAAACACAAAGGCAAGCATTGCAATAAAAAGGCTAGCTAATAAACTGTTTGGAGTAGAAATAAAGGAAAAAATAGGATTTTTTGATGGGATGAAAAGGGGAATATTGGAGCTATTTAGAGGGAAGTTTAAAATCATCTAGAAACAAACTCATCATTAATAACGAAGAACCTAAGCTTTTCTTTTAAATCTCTCCTTACCCCAATTCTGTGCGAAGAATCAAACTCTATTTCAATGCCTCTATCTTCTATATACACAAAATTCTCAGGAGAAAGAAATTTTCCATTCATAGATTTATCAATCCTAAAAGCTTTAGATAGTTTCCCTGGTCCATTTGTCAACTCTCTTATATCTCTAATCCCTCTATGCTTCATCATCTCTTCAATACCCCTTAAAGGATGTAAAGCCCTTATCAAAACTGCTCCAACCTTGTTTTCTTCGTGAGCAACGATGTTAAACATCCAATTATTATGAACGTTGTATACGAAAATTTTCCCGGGTTCCTCCCACATTTCTTTATTATAGTTTTTCTTTCCATGATAAGCTCTAGAGGCCGGATCTTCTTCACCAAAATAAGCTTCTGTTTCCACAATCATCCCTTCCAAAATTTTATCATTAATCTTCCTAACGAGTATTTTCCCTAGCAACTCAATAGCAACTACTTTCGGGCTTCTTTTAAAAAAATCATTTTTTAATACAGTCGTTTTCTCCCTACTTGCTCTGGCTGAAAATTTTGTGTTTAGATTCATAAAAAATTCTCTCCACAACAATAAAAATTATTAATGAGATATCACACATACTACACTATCCATCTTGCTTAGAGTTGAGAAAAGCGTTTCATTTTTTAAAAAATAAACTAATTCAATCTTATAACTATCCAATGGCTTTCGAATATAAAACTTGTTGGCAGCCCATCTACTTCATGTATGCAAAAATTCTATCCACCAAATAAGATAACTCAACTTGCACTCAAGTATTAAATTGCGACTTTTTTTAAATGAGAGCAACAAATAGAAACTCCCAAGGAACAATAATACTTCCGCTATTTTTTACTAAAATTTTTATTTTTTACCGCATACACTTTTTTAACCAAACTTTTAGATGAGTTAAGATATAAATAAGTTTACTGCAAAATAGCTACTCTAAGATTATCGGCTTGACTTTGGTCTCTATTCTCTTCTCAATCTCAGCAATCCTTGTTTCCAACAGACTCAATTTATTCACTACCTGTTGTATTATGCTTGGGTTAATTAATTCCTTTCTTACCCTGCTTATCTCATCCTTTAAACTCTCTATCTCCTTTACTATAAATTGAATCTCACTCCTACTAGCTGCCTCTAGCAAATTATGCTTTGAGTTATCAAATTCTTGTTGTAACTTTTTGAAGTCTAATACAAGGGAAGAAAAGTCTTCTATATTCACAAATCTACTTAACATATTTTCTAAATCAGATCTATTAACAAAATCTCTTCTATCCTCCAATAAAAGCTTTAAAGATCTAGATATGTTTGAAATTTCAGATTTTAGTATAGCGTACTCTCTCTTCAAAGCCTCTACTTCTTCCTTAGTAGAGAAGAGTTGAATAGTATTCTTTAACTCTTCTATCTTTTCTACTCTAGATGTAAGCGCTTGAATGGAGCTTTTAATAACGTCAGTTTCTAATGCGATTTTATCTCTAAATAACTTAAGAGAAGCGAAATCATCTCTCATAGAGGAGAACTCTCTTTCTAAAGCTTCAAAATCCTCCGCTTTAACCATCATTTCTTTTATAGCATCTATAGCTGATGAAACACTAGAAAGTTCTTCCTTGATTTTATCCAAATCTTTCTTAGTAGAAAAGTTCGTCAGCGAATCTCTTAATATTTCAGTCTCGGCAGTCAGGCTATTCAATCGCTTTGAAATCTCACCCAACCCAGCTTCTATTAAAGAAATCTTCTTTATTTCCTCCCTTTGTGAAGAAATAGATGCAATTAATTCGTTTATGTTCCTCACTCTTTCCTCAATATCCACCTTTAACTCAGTGATTTTTGCTATCGCGCTTCTAATCATTTCTGGATTAAGCAATTTAACATCTCTATATACCTCATCCAATTGCTTTGAAAGAGAAGAAACATTAACCTTTAATAAGGATAATTCATTCCCAAGCTTAACAAATTCCTCGAGCAATGAAGAGGGAATTCTCTTATTCAACTCTTCCTCTATTTTACCTCTCAAACTTTTAATCTCCTCAAAATCTCTCTTAAGAACATCTAAAGCTTCCTCTTGATTTTTAACAATTTCCCTCAGGTTATCTATAGCCCCTATCCCCTCTGTAACTTTGGAAATATTGGAAATTGTTGATTCTACCTTTTCTACTCTCTGCTCCAATTCTCTCAATTTCTGGAAATCCAAATTGAGATTAGACATATTCTCTTTAATTTCACTCAAGGAAGTAGATACAACGAGGTTCAGGCTATTTATCTTTTCTTCAATTTCCCTTCTCATTGTCTCTAGCTCTTTTTTTACATCATCGGTCGCGGAAGCCTCTAATAACTCTTTAAGCTCTACAACAGCAGCATTTTCGATCATTACCAAATCTTCTATTTCTTCAAATCTTTCAAGAATCTCATTTAATTTATTTGCTTCCAGTTTTTTCAAGCTCTCATTTATTTTAGAAACGCTCATTTCTAACTCAACAAACTTTTTTTCTAAATCTAATAATTTTAACTTAAGGTTTTCCTCTTCCATAGACAAAACCTAATATATTTTTATTTTCCCCAATATTATTCTTTTGTGTATACAAGAATATAAACCAAAGTAGAAGAAGAAAAGCGATGGAGCCGAATCTCCATAAACTTAAGTGGAGAAAATCAAAAGAGTAGAGTTGCTTGTAAGATAGATAAATAGTTGCTGAAATCCTTAATAAGTTAAAAATGAATATTGCAAACAAACCAAAAAGAAGTGGTTTAAGCTTTCTTTTATGAAATATAGGGGTCGAAATTACCAATGCGAAAAATGTATAAAGGCTCTTCCAGCCGGTGGAATCCCAAGAAATTTCATATAAGCTATTATCAATAATTACAAAATTTTCCGAGCTACTTGCGTTCAATCCTAGAAAACTAAGAAATTTTGAAGCGAGAGTAGCTTCTAGATTTTTAAGAAAGGGTAACTCAAATCCGAAATTTATGAATAGATAAAGGGGTATTGAGAACAAATTTATTGTTATAACAAAATCCAAAAAAGTTAAAATTAAATCTTTCCTCTTTCTTCTTCTACCCATTTCTTCAATTCCTCCTTCATTGCCTCTAACAATTTGTTATTTATCTTCTTCTCTTCTATACCATAAACACTCCCAACTTCTCTTAACTCATCTCTTCTAATCTTTAAAACTGGGAATTTCGTCTCGCTTTTAGGTGAGAATTCTGTCAAAACACACTTTACACTATACTTTCCGAGCGAATTAAAACCATCGACATCATTAGAAAAAATAATCCTCCCCTCTAATCCAATATAATTTTCTAATTCATCTAAATTCTCTATTTTTTCTAATGGTAGAACGGGAATTAGACCTAAATTCCATGCCTTTTCCATATCTTTTAACAAATTAAAATAGTGCTTTAGCTTTGAGAAATCTCTTTTCAACTCTAACAACTCATCAAATCTTAGCTTCATTTTCTTATATGATGATAGTTCTTCTCTAAACCTATCTAACTCTTTCTCTAACCTTAATCTCTCTTCCAAAAACTCAACAAAAATATCTTCCTTTTTTTCAAACTTTAAAGCTGACTCCTCTTTCTTTATTTCTCTCTCCCCACTAACAAATTTCTCAATTACCTGCTCTATATTTACTCCCCTAAGTTTGAAAAGATAATAAACAACTTCATCCAAATAGCTAATAAGACCCCTTCTCATTAAATATCTCTCAACAGCTTCAATCTTCTTTTTCACCTTCCTATAAGCAAAGATGGCTGAAGACAAGGCATCGAGCTGATGACTATCTTTTATTAAGTCTTTATAATCCCTTGTTACCTCTTCTTTCTCCTCCCTACTCAAATCTCTCCTAGGTCTTAAAATCCTACAACCAAAAGAACTTGCGATCTCTTTAGCTGCTTTTGGTGTTTCCCTCTTATCGGTAGAAATCAAGATAGGCCTACCAAATTTTATAATTTTCCTTATTATTTCCCCTCTATTATAACCTCTAAAAGTTTCAAGAAAAAGTAAGTCACCGCTTAAAGAAAGTATGGCTAAAGCAGAATTAAGGCCGGCATCCAATCCTACTATCACGCTCTTCAACTGACCACCTCAACCTCCTCTTCTATTATTTTTCTTATTCTCTTAGCGATCTTCTCTCCTATTCCATCGATCTCCATCAACTCTTTCTCTCCAGCAGCAAAGAATTTTTGCAAGCTACCAAATTTTTTTAGTATTCTTTTACTTAAGACTGTAGAAATTCCTGGAAAAGCCGCTATTATTCTCTCCTGAATGCTTCCTACCTCGACTTTCTTCTCTCTAACCTTATAAGCCGCTCTACCACCTTCTTCAAACTCTTTTTTTGCAATCCAAAAAATTGTTTTAGCTGTTTCCTCTTCATTCTTACTCCTAAAAACGGTAATCCCCAACTTAGAAATAAGGTATGCGAGAGTAGCATAAAAAGAATTTTCGTGAATCCTTTCGACTACTCCAAATCCTTCTAAGATTAAAATTGGTTTCTCATATGTTGAAGAAAGTTCATTTGCTTGCCCAAAAATTCTTCCGTCTATTATCGATGATACGAAGTCGTCAAAGCTCTTCCTTTCTATTCCTATTCTATTTATCGCATAGTCACCAACCTCTAGTTTTAATCTTACAACTCTGCAACCCATACTCTCCAACAAGCCCGCAATTTTCTCTTCCCTATAATCAACGAAAATTACGTTATTTGCTAAGCTAAGTTGTTTCTCCATAAAATCACTTAAGCCAGTCCATTAGACTTTCTCTTTTTTTAATATATCTCATATTTTTCAACAATCTCTTCATTTTTTTCTCTTTCATTAAAGAAGAGAAAAAGTATATTTGATCTCTACTTCCTTTAGTTAGTATGAAAATTACTTTACCTTCAGTTTGCCTACCGACTCTCCCTCTTCTTTGTATTGCTCTTATCTCGCTTGGTACAGCATCATAAAATATTGCATAGTTTACGGAGGCAATATCTAATCCTTCCTCGCCTATACTAGAGCAAACTAAAACATTAAATTCATTATTAGCAAACCTTCTCACAATCTCGATTTGTTCTTTTTGACTTAGCCCTTTACCTCTCTTCTTGGCCTGACCCACTAGAATTTCAGCTTTAATCCCATTTTCCACTAAGAAGTTCCTTATTTTTTCCACAGTCTCTCTATAATTAGCGAAAATTATAACTCTGTTTTTATCATTCTCTTTTAGGATGTAATTTACAATCGAAAGCAACTTTTCCATTTTTGGGTGAACTTTGTATTTATTTTCTATCTCTTCTAACTTCCCAAAAATTTCTTTAAAATTTTTATGAGCTATTAAAAGTCTTTCTGCTCTTTTTTTGCTCATTCTAAGCTCTCTTAGATAGCTTGTAAATGCGGTTATTTCTTGAGTTTCCAAAATCTCTATGGCATAAAGAACTTTTAATGCCTGAGAAACTTTAATCATACCCCAAACATTTATTGGGTTATTCATTCCTCTATCATAGCTTGCAATCAAAGAGTTCTGTAGATTTAAAAGTTCCTTCTTAGAAACGTCTTTAGATTTAATAAACATGTGTTCTTTCAACCACTCTAGAATTTCATCATATATTTCAAGCAATTTTCTCCTTATTTCATCAAGGTCTGAAGGCAATTCTACATAAACATACTCTTTCTCAATTTGTTTAACGTAAGGTCTAACATCTGGATCGCTTTCTGTCCTTATTTCAACAAATTTGATAAACAAATTTCTAATAACCTCATTTATTCTCTCTTCCTCTCCGCCAGGAGATGCAGTTAGACCAATTATCAAAGGATTTTTCGCTTGTATAAGGTATGCCTTTGCCACTTCAGTATAAGAGTAATCTTTTACAGCTCTATGGGCTTCATCAAAAACTGCGAGAATGAAATCTTCCAGATGTATTCTATTTTCTTTCAAATCATTAGCTATTGTTTGAGGAGTGGCAACAATAACCCTGGCCTTTCTGTATAGTTCTATTCTTTTATCGGGCTTTATTTTGCCTGTTATTAAGGCTACTTCTTCGCTGCTTAAATCTGTGAATTGAAGGAATGATTTAACATGCTGGGCATTTAAAGGTCTAGTAGGAGCCATGAAGAGTATCTTACCATCTGGGAATTGTTCTAATCTTTTGACAGCAACATAAATTGCAATGATTGTTTTCCCTAAGCCAGTTGGTAGTACAACTAAAGTGTTTCCTTTCAGACAGGTATTTGCAATATTCTTTTGATACTCCCTCAACTCTATGCCCTTTAATTGCACCTACTCACCCATAATTGTAATAAAAACGGTTCTTACTCTCGGTTCAAATAATTCAACAAGAATTATTCTTTGCCAAGTTCCAAGAACAAGCTCTCCATTTTTTATCGGTAAAGCTAAAGATTGAGAAAGCAAATTCGATTTTAAATGAGCAGTGGCATTTAAGTTACCTTCATAGCTATGAGTATAATTTTCATTTAACGGCAATATTCTATCGAAAAGTTTTTTCATATCCTCAAATATTGTTTTATCGTTTTCTTGAATTATTAAGCAAGCAGTATTATGTAAAACGTTTAAGAAAGCCATACCATTCTTAACTCCGCTTCTTTTTACTTCCTCTATTATCCTTTCGCTTATATCTAAAAAGTCATACGCCCCTTTTGTTCTTAACTTTACTTCGCTTTGATAAATTCTCATGAGAGTCACCTCAAACTACCAACCTTATATAATTATTAAGCATAAAACTAATATGAAAGTAGTAATTTCTATTGGAGGCTCGCTATTGACCAAAGAGTTAAGCTATGATAATTTTAAAAAATATGCTGATATTGTAAATAAAATTTCAAAAGAACACAAGATTATTGTCGTCTGTGGTGGCGGAAGTACGGCAAGAATTTATCAAAGTATTGCAAGAAAAGCAAAGGCAAGTAATGAAATGCTTGATTTTATAGGAATAATGGCAACTCACATAAATGCTGCAACTTTTTCTACACTAGTGAAAAATTCTTACTTAGTTAAGTGGAAAAGTTTAAAAGAAGCTTCAAAAGAGGTCAAAAAACATTTTGGAAAGAAAGTTCTTGTTTGTGCTGGCTATGATGTTGGTTGTTCTACAGATTTTGATTCCGCCTACTTTGCCTCTTTGATCAAAGCAGATGTTGTTATCAACGCAACGAATGTAGATGGAATTTATGATAAAGATCCGAATAAGTTCAAGGATGCTAAAAAATTTGAAAGACTAACTTATGATGATTTTATAAAAATAATTTCAAAAAATCCTCAAAGGCCTGGAGAATATAGGCTATTTGACTTAAAGGCTGCAAAGCTCTTAAAGAAAAGTAGAATTAAACTTATAGTTATTGACGGCAGAAATCCAAAGGAAATAATAAGTGCTATAGAAGGAAAACACTCTGGGACTGAAGTTTTCTAAATTTTGCTAGTAATAACTTATTATGGGCCGGGGTCGCCTAACTGGTATGGCACCGGTCTCGAGTTATCGAGATCTGAGAGATATGAAGAAAACCGGTGGGCTTTAACGCCCTTGTGGGTTCGAATCCCACCCCCGGCGAATAATCAAACATAAAATGGATTTCTTAGAAAAAGGATCGTATTAGGCTACCAAGACATTATAATTTGGCTTCCGCTGACTTCTATACTTTGCTCCAAAAAATAAAAAAGTAAAAAACCAAAGTTATTAAACTACAATTTCTTGACGACTCAATGGACTTTCTTCTACTTCTAGTCTCTCTTTTAATTCTTGTGCCAATAAATTGAAAGTTTTCTGGCTGGTTCCACGCAACCCGGCTTCTCCCTGTCGATGCCAATACTCACTTCTCATAGCATCTCCTAGTCTTCTAAGAACCTCTTTAAATTTCTCTTTAGTTAGTACCCTTCTACCCTTTTCATTGACACAATATTCAGTCACCTTTGGAAATATCTTGTGTAGTACAAAAACTCCCGTAGTTTTTTGAATTACGTACTCTTCTGGATCTTCGAAGGCTTCTCTACATAATTCTTTAATCGCGTTCCAGTAGTTTATGAGGGCTTTAGCTATAAGATTTTCGTCTTTTGTTTCGAAGAAAGCATCTGTGAGTATTGGTTGGAGTGAATCCATGAAAGATTTTTGTGCAATTATAGTTTTACCCCTTGGTGTGTTTGGGAGTCTTATCAAATCTTTCCATGGAGAATCTTCATTGGTATTTAATTCGTCAACTATTTTTATCGCTTTATATTTCCACTCTATTCCTCTCAAAACTTCTCTCAGAATGCCTCTATCTCTTTGTTCGATTAATCTACGTCGGCCTTCCTCTTCTACCATTTTTTGGAGAAATCTTTCAGCGAGATCGGACCTGACCCCCTTTTGTGTACGGTTTATTATTACAAACTGTTTAGCTTCTTCATACACCTCTCTTTCCTGCATTATAACCACCGGAATCTCGAATTCTTTAAGACTTGCGTCAGTTTGTATAGCTTCTTTTAGTCCCTCCAATCTGTGCTGACCATCAACTACCCATAGGGTAATGTCATCTGGTAGTATTAGATGATCATTCTCGTATCGGACCTTATCTACGTCTCTTATGTTTAGAAGTATTGAAAGTGGCGAGATGCCCTTTTCCATTACAAACCTAGCGAAGGATTTAACTCTAGATGCAGATAAAACTCTTTGATACCCACTATCATTTTCTGGTGTCCAGACATCGACCTTATATCTACTAACTAAGTCTTTGGCCTTCATTGCAGCAAGGTAAAATCTCTTCCCATGTTGATTAAATTCAATCGCCCTAATTTTCATCTTATACCACCTCCTATGCTAGTTAATAGATCCTCAGCATGGATCTAAAAAAAAGATCCACGCTGAGGATCTATATTTTAGAATTTCTTCTATGAGCTTATAAAGCTTTCGCCCCCCCCTTTTTTTTTGATAATAAGGTCTGCAGAAATAGCTAAAAAAGGAAGGTGTTTTTGTTGCTGATACACTCAAAAAGTAATAAAAATAGTTATTTTCCTTACAGAACACAAAATGCCTTTGGTTCTCACAGACTTTTGATTCAGTGTTATAATACAGTTTTCAACACTCTCCTTTCTCCTGAAAAACTATCAAAAATTGTAAGGTATATCATAAACCATGACCTTAAAAATATGTATATTTGCAATAATATTGCAAATACTATTTAAATGCATTTGCAATAATATTGCAAATGGAAGATCAAAATCCTTGGTGGTATGGGGAGAAGGATAGGAAATATGAGGAGTGGGAAACATCGCCAATAAAATGGATTCCACCCATATTAAGGCTATTCAGTTTTCAACCATTCTCCCTCAATTTTTTAGTCGGACCTAGACAAGTAGGAAAAACAACAGCCTTGAAAATATACATTCATGAGCTCATTTTAGGTGGAAACGACCCAAAATCTATATTTTACTACTCTTGCGATGAATTAACAGATTTTAGAGAATTGGGCGAAATTTTGGATAACTACATTGCCTTTAGGAATGCAAACAAAGTTAAGTCTTCTTTTATAATTTTGGATGAAATAACCTTTGTTGATGAATGGTACAGAGCTGTTAAAGCTAGAATAGATAAGGGAATATTTAAAAACGATGTTATAATTGTTAGCGGATCGGCAAGCTTAGATATTTTAAAACAGAAAGAATATTTTCCTGGAAGGCGAGGAAAAGGAATAGATATTTATTTTTATCCACTTAGCTTTGGAGATTATGTTTATTGTATTAAAAATATTGAAGTAGTTAGGAGAGATGTTGAAGATGTTGAGAGGGCAATGAGTGCTAATAGAGTTCACCTATCAATTCTAGTTCAACTTTTCAACAATTATCTTTATACTGGTGGTTTCCCCTTACCAATTATTGAATTCTATTCTAAAGGGAAAATTTCTTATGAGACAAGAAAGATTTATATAGATTGGTTAAAAAACGATTTTAGAAAATTTAATAGGAATGAAAGTTACATGAAAGAAATTTTATCTTACATAATAAATTCCAGGGGCACTCCAATTAGTTGGCTAAATATTTCAAGGGAGACTTCGATAGCATCTCCCCATACAACACAAGCATATGTAGAGGATTTGAAAAAGTTGTTTGTGGTCGAAATATTAAACTTTCTATCTCCCGACTCGAAAGTTGTTTCAAGAAAGAATAAAAAAATCCATATAACTGATCCATTTCTGTATGAAACTATTTGTGAATTTGTGAGAGCAGAGAAAGATGAACCATCAATTCTAGAAGCTACAGTAGCGTCTCATTTATCACGAAAGTATGAAACTTTTTACTGGAGAAATGGAAGCGAAGTTGATATAGTCGTGAAATTAGGTAAGAAACAGATTGGAATAGAAGTAAAAAGAGTTGGCAGAAGCTGGATTAAGCCAAAACATTTAGAAAAAATACATCTTCTAACAAGAGAAGACGTGCCACTTTTTCTTGCTAGCTTGGAAGTATAAATTCAGTTTAAACTATTTTCCAATCAACTTAACGCTTTTTATATTCATTATCCCCCAATTTTCGTCGTAAAAAATTTCATAATTTTCAATCAAAATTTTTTTCTTGAAAACAGGAGCATCTGTAACAAAGGTCTCGTATTCTCCTCCTTCTCCAGAAGGATTAAGACCGAATCTTTCTCTAAATTCAATAAATTTTTTAATTATTGATTCATCTATCTGTCTTCCAAGAAAGTCTTTTGTTAATGGGTAAGATGAAACTGAAACAATAATTGCAATAATTCCCTCTCTTACTACTTCCTTTAACTCTTCTATTTCATCCATTTGCCAAAGTGGCAAAATCAATTCAAGATTTAATTCATCGCAAATTCTCTTAATTCTCGAATATTGATAATTTGATTTAATTGCTCCGCTAACAACTCCATCAATTTCAAAATTTTCCTTTGCATCTTCGATTGCTTTTTTCAAATCAATTAACTCTTTCTCCTTTTCTCCTTTTGTGATTTTTTGTATTATTGGAATTTCCATTGCTTCGGCTTGATATTTTGTTAGCAAAATGTTCGGAACGTGGAACATATAACTCTCTTGATTTTCAGGTATAATCGAAATTAAACATTTTACGTCATGCATTCTGCTAGCTTTAATTAAAGCCAAGGTTGAATCCTTACCCCCACTAAACAGAACACCAACTCTCATAAAACTTTTTAATAAGAAAGAGAATAACCTTTTATGAAATTTATAAAGTGGTTAAAAGAATTGTCAAAAAATGATTTGCCTTTGGTTGGAGGTAAAGCAGCTAATTTAGGAGAAATGTATAATGCTGGCCTACCTGTTCCACAAGCCTTTGTTGTTACTGCCGAAGCCTATAAAGAATTTCTTAAAAGAACCAAACTTAAAAGAAAAATCATTCAAATTCTAAAAGAAACAGATTTTAATAATCCTACGAATCTTGAGGAAAATACGAAAAAAATTAGGGAATTAATTGAAAATGCAAAGATGCCAGAAGAAATAAGAAAAGAAATAATCGAAGCTTACGAAAAATTATCTAAGGAGTTTAGCAAAGATGAAGAGTATGTTGCTATCAGAAGTTCTGCTACGGCAGAAGACGTAAAAGAAGCTAGTTTTGCTGGTCAGCAACTAAGTTTAATAAACATTAAAGGAAAGGAGGATGTTTTAAGGGCTGTACAAAAATGCTGGGCAAGCTTGTTTACTGCAAGAGCAACTTTTTACAGACAGCAAAAAGGATTTAAGCACGAAAAGGTTTATATTGCCGTTGTTGTCCAAAAACAACTTGGAGTTTTGAGTAAAGATGAATATTTGAACGGAAAATATAAAGCTGGAATAGGTTTTACTATACATCCTGTTACGGGAGAAAGAAGTAAAATTGTTATAGAAGCTTCTTATGGGCAGGGAGAAGCTGTTGTCAGTGGTGAGGTGAATCCTGACACGTATGTTATAGATAAGAATACTGGAAATGTTGTAGAAACTCATATCGGTACTAAAGAAAAGATGAAAATAACAAAAAAGGATGGAGAATTGGAAGAAATAAAAGTTCCTGAAGACATGAGAAAAGCTTTGTGCTTAACTGAAGATGAAATAAAGCAACTTTGGAATCTAGCAAAAAAGTTGGAAGATCACTATAAGTTTCCACAAGATTTTGAATGGGCTAGTGAAAATGGAAAAGTCTATTTGGTGCAATCTAGGCCAGTTACTGTATTCTACGAGAAAAAGGAAGCAAAAATTGTTGTAGAAAAGCCTCCAATTTTAAGAGGCTTGCCTGCTTCTCCTGGAGCAACAATAGGAAAGGTTAAAGTTTGCTTAACAATAGAGGAGGCAAGAAAAAAGATAGAAAAGGGAGACATACTTGTTACTAAGATGACTTCTCCAGATTGGGTTCCATTCATGAAAATTGCTAGCGGTATAATAACGAGCGAGGGTGGAGTTACTAGTCACGCTGCGATTGTATCAAGAGAACTTGGTATTCCTTGTATAGTTGGTGTATCAAATGCACTAGAAGTCTTGAAAGATGGAATGATTGTAACGCTTGACTCTAGAAACGGTTTTGTATATGATGGGGAAGTTAAAGAGTTATTAGAAAGGGAAAAAATCATGGAAGTTCCTACGGAAGAGGCTAGAAAACTAGAAACAAAAACAAAAATATTGATGAACCTTGGTGTTCCGACAGAAATTGAAAGATACAAAGATTTACCTTTTGAGGGAATAGGATTGATGAGAATTGAATTTATAATAGCTGAATGGATTAAAGAGCATCCTAATTACATGATTGAGAAGGGTAAAGAACAAAATTATATCGATAAGCTTGCTGAAGGAATAGCAATGGTTGCAAAAGCTATTTATCCGAGATTTGTTGTTGTTAGGTTTAGTGATTTCAAAACAAATGAGTATAGACAGCTAATTGGCGGAGAAAAGTATGAACCTGTAGAGGCAAATCCAATGATAGGGTGGCGTGGAGTTTCTAGATATATTTCTCCAGAATTTGAAAAGGCCTTTAGACTAGAATGCAGGGCAATTAGAAAGGTTAGGGAAGAATACAAACTAGATAATGTCTGGGTAATGTTGCCGTTCGTCAGAACTACTTGGGAACTAGAGAAGGTCTTGAAAATAATGGAAGAGGAGGGTTTGAGAAGAAGTGAAACTTTCAAAGTTTGGCTGATGGCTGAAGTACCAAGCATAATTTTCCTAGCAGAAAAGTTTGCTAAATATTGCGATGGATTCTCAATTGGTAGCAACGACTTGACTCAACTTGTTTTAGGAATAGATAGAGATTCATCAATTTTGGCAAACATGGGGTATTTTGATGAAAGAAATGAAGCAGTTTTAGTAGCAATGAAAGAGTTGATTAAGAAAGCGCACAAAAAAGGAATTACCGTATCTATATGCGGGCAGGCTCCTTCTTTCTACCCTGAAATAACAGAATTTTTAGTTAAATGCGGCATCGATTCGATATCAGTAAATCCTGATACTGTAACAAAAACTAAAAAGCTTGTTTATGAAATTGAGCATAAATTAAAAAAAGAATAATCCTCTCTTCTTCAAATTTTCTTCAACAAACTTATATTTTTCCAGATATTCGACTTCAATGTCAGTATTAATACTCTCTTTCCTCAATCTTTCCTTTATCTTTTCCAAACCATTTTTACCAAATACCTCAAACATCACAGCAGGCCAAGCTATTATGTCGTTGTCTCTTAATTTCTTAAGGGCTTCTATTGTATAAGCAAAATAATCTCCGCTTGCGCCAGAAATTTTCTCAAAAGAATATTCATCCCAACCTTTTAAAGATACTCTCACAAAAATAAATTTTTTGTATGGCCTTAACTCTTTTATTAGTTCTGGATAATATCCGAGAATTAATCCATTTGTTTCTATGATGAATTCAAACTCATTAAAATTTTCTTTGATCAGCTCAAGTATTTTCAAAAGATGGTGAAATGAATTTTTGCCAAGTATCGGCTCTGCACCACTTATCCTAAACTTTATGCATTTTTTCTTGCTTGCTATTTCTGTCATTATTCTAGAAACTTCTTCTGGAGAATAAAATTCTCCAAAATTCTTTGGATTTAAATTCTTAAAGTAATTCCAACAATAAGCGCAAAGAAAACAGCAGCCAAGAGTGTCGGCAGTAACTATTCCACCATAATATGGCGCAAACCTAAATCTATAATATCTCCTCTTACTATCCTTCATTACAACTTTCTCAAAAAATTCAGCTCTTTCTATCGGATCGAAAGGAATTTTCATATAAATTATTTTTCTTCGTGAGTATATTCCCAGTAGTTAGTTTCAACTTTTTCCGGCTTGAAATAATCCATAGCAACTTTCAAACCTTCTATAACATCAGATTCTTCTTTACATGTCACGATTTCTAAATCTACCAGCTTGTATTCTGGCCAAGTGTGAATGGCAATATGACTTTCGGCAATCAAGTAGAGCATGCTTAAGCCATGGGGATTGAATTTGAAAGATATCTTGTCGATAAAAGTCATTTTTAGTTTATCAACAATTTCATCAAAAACTTTTTCGATAAAAGACTCGTCGCTAAACAAATTTTCGTCTATTCTACAATTGGCCAATTTTACATTCAAATGCTTTACCTTCATGTTTCAATATACTACCCATGCTCCCTGAGTCTCCTAATTTTTTATTGTATTTTCCTTTTAAATTATTTTTTGATTGAAAATCTCAAACGTAGGAATAAATGTTTGAGGTTCTGCTAACTTTTTTAACATTACCAACATGCTCTAGAACATATAGAGACGCAAAAAGAGTTTCTTTTTCTTTAATATCTATACCCAAACTCTTCATCTTTTTGTAAATTAACTCATCTTCCTTATGGTGAAGATGAAATCTATAAGAAACACTCGATGGAAATATTTCCTTTATCGAAAATCCTAGATTGGCTATCTCCTTCTGCAAGTGCACAAATCTTCTCCCAACCATATCACTTCCTAAAACCATGAAAACTATTCCCTCTTTCTCAAGAGAGTGTAAAATGAAGCTTAAAAATTTAAGAGGGCCAAAGTAATTGTAAGGCGGATTTGTGTAACATCCGTAAAAATTCTCAACTTTTTTTGTTCTTACAAAGTCGGCTTCAATAACTTTAATGTTGAGCCCTAGTTTCTTACTTATACCTTCAACCTCTGAAAGCAAACTTTTGTCTTTGTCTAGGGAAAACGTAGGAATATTAAAAATAATTGAAAATGGTATGGAGAGAAAATCATCGTCACCAATAAAAGCAAAGCTTGCTTTTATAGGATAATATTGTGAAATTTTTGATAAAATTGAGATAGCTGATTTAGTTGTTATTGGTATTTGATCGTACTTTGACTTCCATTTAAAATGAGAATTTGGAACTAGATTGTATAGCATTGGTTTTTCTAATTCCAGCTTTCTTTTCAACTTACGCTTAAGCTTTCTAATTATCTCTGCTTCGCTTAATTGTTTAATAAAAAATTCATCAAAGCTTTCTTTGAATATTACTCTACCGTTTTTTATTTTAATTAGATCTTTATTCAAAAGAAAGCTCAAAATTTCATAGCCAAACCAAATATCTTCGTTATGCTTCTTGATTGCCTCAAAAATGTCTCCAGAATAGTAAATTGTCCTTAAAAAATCTAAAAAGCATAAAAATGTCTTTATTTTAGCATAAATTCCATTCCTTGCTTTATTCAGAGACACATTTTCATTGCCAACCCAATATCTGTAGTTTTCTAAGAAAAAATCCTTTTCAAAACTCCTGTATTCTTCGTATAACTTTCTAAAAAATGGAAAATCGTTATTCGACATAAAATTAATATGGAAGAAATAATAAATCTCGATGTTATGTATTTAAGACCAGATGCAGTTTATGCCCTTGAAGATGAAGAGATAAGAAGAATTTTAAAGAGATATGTTAGTGTAGTTCATAATCGCTCTGCAGCAAAATTTCTTATCCTGAAGAGTTTTGATGTGGAAATAAGAAAAGACTCTACCTTAGACGAGCTATTAGAGTTGCATGATAGTTTGCTTAAAGAGGTTAAGTGGGATGAAAATGTAAAGCTTAGATTTCGCAAAACAAATCTCCTAACGCTTAAGAAAATTATAGCTAATGAAATTGTGAAAAGTTGTCAGTTATGTGAGTGGAAGTGTAAAGCCGATAGAAAAGCTGGCTTAAAAGGCTTTTGTCAGGTAGGTAATGATGTTAGGATTTCTTCTGAATTCATTCACATGGGTGAGGAAAGCTTTATTACACCTTCTCACACGATTTTTTTCTGGTCCTGCAACATGCAATGCATATTTTGTCAGAATTACACGATAAGCTATCGTTTAGAGAAGGGAGAAGAAATTGAGCCAGAAGTTCTAGCAAAAATAATAGAAAGGAGGAGGAGAGAAGGATGTAGGAATGTAAACCTTGTTGGCGGAGAACCAACTCCTTACTTGCATAAAATTTTTGAAATTTTTGAATACGTAAAGGAAAATGTTCCAATTGTTTGGAATAGTAACATGTACATGAGCGAAATCTCTATGAAGCTTTTAGACGGTTTTGTCGATGTTTATTTAACGGATTTTAAATTTGGACCAGGAAAATGTTCTGAAGAACTGACAAAAGTGAAAAATTATTGGGATGTTGTAAGTAGGAATCATTTGATTGCTAGCAAACAAGCTGAAGTTGTTGTTAGGCATTTAGTTTTGCCGAACCATGTTGAATGTTGTAGCTTTCCAATATTGGAATGGATCTCTAAAAATTTAGGAAGAAAATGCATAGTGAACATAATGGATCAATACTATCCTTGCTTTGAAGCGATTAAAAACGAGAAGATAAACAGAAGGATAAGTAGGGAAGAGTATAGAAAAGTTGTGGAAAAAGCTAAAGAGTTTGGCTTGGTTGTGAGGGGATAAAAATGATGAAGAAAGTGTTCATTTTTTTGATTGTTATCTTAATTTTAGCTCTAATTTTTCATAGCTTGAAAGAGTTTTTCGTGGTTGAAGAAGAATATAAATTCAACCAGACTGTGAAGGAATTTACTCCAATATTGGAATTTAAAATGGAAAACGAGAGTTTAAAAAGGGCTGAATCTACTCTAATTTTACATGAGTCGTCAAGCTGTCCAAAAAAATATCCAATATATTTTCGAGGGTTGTGTTACGAAAAATGTGAAATAGGATATCTTCAAATTTATGAGAATAGAACCGGAAAATGTATATACTTTCAGCCAGAAGTCGATATTATATACAAAAAGCTTGTTGACGCTTTTGTAAGTTATGAGTGCGAAGAGAAAATAGATCCTGAAGGCTTGAAAGAATTTACGATTTCTCTCTTACCTAACTACGGAGCTTCGACATTTCCTTACTTACTTTACAATTTCTTGTTGTATAAGTGGATTAAGGAGAACATCAGATATTTGCCAGGAAGTTATTCGGAAGCTTTACCTCCAAATGAAACCCTAAAGCTCAAAGCCGGAAAGTGTGATGACCAAGCGATACTTTTTGCTTCTATGAGTGCTTCTATAGGGAGTTTTGTTAGGATAAGATATGTTATTAATTGTCACCATGCATGGGCAGAAGTCTTCTTCCCGACCAAAAACATAGAAGATTTAATCAACGAGCTCTCTTTTTACTCAAAAGAGAAGGAATTTCAATATTTTGAAACTGAAGATGGTGTATGGATACCATTTGATACCACATACAAAATAGGCAAGATAATTGAGAATTGTCTACATTTTCTCAACACTTCAATAATAAAATACTATTGCAAAAATCCTTGCAAAAAAGAGTATCCATTTTATTATAATGGTTCTTGTTATAACAAATGCCCTGGCGGCACAGGAGTCGGAAATAAAGACTATATTTGCTTGGATTGTCCCAAGGATTATCCCTTTACCTACAATAACAAATGCGTTAATATATGTCCAAACGGAACTGGATTAGCTTCCGACAACAAAACTTGTGTAGAATGTCCGGAAGGCTATCAAACTTACAATAACACTTGCGTTACTTGTCCTGAAGGATTTTACATAGGAAAGGATGGAAAATGCTACAAAAGGGTGTAATAGAGGTTCTATACATTAAAATTGTTCAACTTTTAACTCTTTAGCAAATAGTCTCTAACTTTCCAAAACGATCTTTTCTCTCAAATTATAACATACTCGAAGTTAGGATTTTATTTTCGACTTCAGCTCCTTTAATGTTAATAAAATGGAAAGAGCCTTTCAAGCGCCCCCGCCGGGATTCGAACCCGGGTCTCAGGCGTGACAGGCCTGCATCCTAGACCACTAGACGACGAGGGCATATATAATTTTAGAGTTTACTCAGATAATAAAAAAATTAATAAATTCGGTTGGCAGCGACGTGGATTTCCCACCCCATGCGGGGCAGTACTTTCCACACCTCCGGGAGGCTTAACTTCCGGGATCGGAACGAGACCGGGTGTTTCCCTCCCGATCTGGCCGCCAACCAATCATTCTTTATCGTCTAAAATTTATAAGCTTAAAAAAGGCTTCATAAATTTTGTTACTCAAAACTTTACATTACGAGTAAAACTAGCCTCAAAACAGATTAAAAAATAAGAGATTGAACAAATGGAGATAGCAAAAGCTAATCTTTCATAAATGTTATTCGAGAAAAACACTCATTTTGGTTAACCGCTTTGATATGATGCTTTTGTCCATAAGCTTTCTTCTAAACTAATTAAACTATATAACAAATCTAGTAGCCAAAACAGATTAAAGGTAGTAGAGTGAGTAATGAAAAAGTACTTTCAATTAACCTTTCAATAACTTAGCCTAGTAAAAACATCAAAAGTAAATAGTATGGGAGAAAAAGATTTTATGGAAGAGAAAGAAAGAGAAGCGGTATTACTATATTCGAGCTTGCAAGCTAGATTAGAAGCTCTTCTAGAGGAAAGAGAGAAAATTGTTGAAAAGATTGAAGAAATGGAAAATACGATTTCTTCTTTAGAAGAGTTGAAAGAAGGTACGGATTCTCTTTTCTCAATTGGTAGTGGAGTTTATTGTAAAGGAAAAATGACAGAAGAAAGATTTTTAGTAAACATTGGTGCAGGAGTAATTTTAGAATTGGATAAAAATGGTGCAGCGGAAATTTTGAGAAGAAGGATTGATGTTTTGAAAGAGGCTATAAAGGAAATAGAAGAGGAGATCGGAAACATACTTAACCAGCAGAAAAGGATA
Organism: Candidatus Aenigmatarchaeota archaeon; assembly: GCA_036824555.1. Classification (GTDB taxonomy): domain Archaea; phylum Aenigmatarchaeota; class Aenigmatarchaeia; order CG10238-14; family SpSt-28; genus SpSt-28. The sequence goes on along the minus strand of DAISZX010000001.1, from coordinate 30,684 downwards.
GTAGAAAGTATAAGAAGGGTGAAAGAGTGAATGTTTGATTTTCTGAAGAAAAAATTTAAAGAAATAGCCGAAAAGATAGCTGGTAAGCAGAAAGAGATAGAAGAAGAGAAAGAGAAAATTGTAAAAAGGCCTGAGGTGATAATTGAAGAGAAAATTGAGAGTAAGATACCAGAAATAGAGGAAGAGGTAAGAGAAGTTAGGAAGAACAAAAACCTATTTTCTGAGCTTAAGGAGAAAATAGTAAAAAAAGTTTTAGAGAAAAGATTGAAAAGAGAAGATTTAGAGCCAATCCTAAGCAACTTAGAAATAGAGCTTTTAGAAGCAGACGTTGCTTATGAAGTCGCAAGAAAGATAAAAGAGGATTTGATTAATGAATTGGAGGGAAAAGAAATAAAGAGGGGTAAGGAAAAAGAATTCGTAGTCAGTGCCATAAGAAAGAGTTTGAGTGAGATTTTGGATTTGCCAAAAATAAATTTGGAAGATGAAATAAGAAGAAAAAGACCTTACTTGATAGTATTCTTCGGCTTTAATGGCTCTGGAAAAACAACTACCATAGCAAAAGTTGCAAATTTTTTATCAAAGAGAGGATTTAGCTGTGTTATGGCTGCTGGAGATACGTTTAGGGCGGCTTCTATTGAGCAGCTGGAAGAACATGCAAAGAAAATTGGTTTAACTGTTATAAAGCAAAGATATGGTGCTGACCCTGCTGCAGTCATATTTGATGCAAAAAAGCATGCCGAATCGAAAAGGATAGATGTAGTACTTGCGGATACTGCCGGCAGAAGTTATACGAATGAGAACTTAATGGAGGAATTGAAAAAAATTGTTAGAGTTAATAAGCCAGATTTAAAAGTTTTAGTTATAGATAGCTTAACTGGAAATGATGCCCTAAATCAAGCAAAATTTTTTAACGAGGTTGGAGTTGACGCATTGATATTCACTAAGCTAGATGTTAATGAAAAGGGGGGAGCAATACTTTCAGTTTCTTACTTGTTAAAAAAACCTATACTTTTCATTTGTAATGGCCAAAATTACGAAGATATCAAATACTTTGATAAAGAAGAGTTTCTAGATAATTTGCTAAGCTTTTAAGCCGAATAAATTGTTAAAAGGGAAGATTGATTTATGTTAGAAACATTCTCTGAAGGACTGAAAAACGCAATTAGAAAAATAATTGGGAAAAGTAGCGTTGATGAGAAAAGCATAGAGGATTTCTTGAAAGAACTTAAGATTATTTTCCTACAATCAGACGTTGATATCGACATAACTAACAACTTTGTTGAAAAAGTTAGAAACAAGGTTTTAAAGGAAAAAATTCCTGAAGGTTTAACGCTGAAAGAGTACTTGATTAAAGTTGTTTACGATGAATTAGTTTCAATTCTTGGCAGAGAGGCTAGCGATATCAATGGAAAGAGAATAATGTTAATTGGTCTTTTCGGAAGTGGAAAAACTACCACCGCAGGAAAATTAGCTTACTATTTGAAAAAGAGGGGTAAAGTGGCTTTAGTTTGTCTGGATTATCATAGGCCTGCAGCTTTTGAACAACTAAAACAAATTGCGGAAAAAATAAACGTTAAATTTTTAATCGGTAAGGACGCTTTTGAAACTGCAAGAGAAAGTTTGGAGAAGCTCAAGGACTACGATTATATTATCTACGATACTGCTGGTAGGGATGCCTTAGATAAGGAACTAGCTGAGGAGTTAAAAAAATTAGGAGAAATAGTAAAGCCTGATGAAGTTTTATTGGTTTTGCCAGCTGATATAGGAAAGGTAGCAAGAAAGCAAGCTGAAGAGTTTAATAGGCTTGTTGGGATAACTGGTATAATAATAACAAAAATGGATTCGTCAGCAAAGGGTGGGGCAGCGATAGCTGCCTGCAGTGTTACTGGAGCTAAAGTTAAGTTCATTGGCACTGGGGAAAAATTTGATGCATTTGAAAAGTATGACCCAAAAAGGTTTGTTTCAAGAATGCTTGGACTTGGTGACTTAGAAACTCTGTTAGAGAAGGCAAGAGAAGTAGTTAAACCAGAGAAAATTGAGAAAATTGTAGAGGGAGAATTTAGCCTCGAGGACTTTGTCGAACAAATAGAGTCGATAAGGAGCATGGGGCCTCTTTCCAACATAATATCAATGATTCCAGGATTTAGTTTACCAAAGGATTTATTAAAACAGCAAGAGGAGAAGATGAAAAAATGGAAATATATGATACAATCAATGACTCCAGAAGAAAGGAAAAATCCAGAAATAATAAATGAAAGCAGGATAAGAAGAATTGCTAGGGGGAGTGGAACGAAAGAAGAAGAAGTTAGAGAGCTCTTAGATCAATACTTTAAGATGAGGAAAGTTATGAAGAGTATTGGTGGAATTAAGGGTTTAAAGAGAGGTCAACTAGAGCAAATTATGAAAAGATTTGGTTTGAGATTATGAGAGAATTTATATTATTCTCTAGAGGAGTAACCAAAGATTTTAAGCTTAACGATTTACCAAACGCCGGGAGAATGGATTTAGTAGCTAGATGCGTTTCAACTGCAATATTTTTATCATATTCCTTGAGAAAAGATGTTAAGTTTCATGTAATACTCAATGGACCACCCTCTCCGCCATTAACAATAACTTTCTTTACAAATGAACTGAAAAATGTTTCGCCAGATGAAAGGAATATAGCATCCCATATAAAGATAGCAATAAGGAATTTTGGGATTGGGAAAAATAGCTCGGAAGCCGGGATATACGTAGAGAAAAAAAGCTTTGAGGAAGTGGTGAAGGATAAAGTTAAGGAGTATGGTAATGAAAATGTTTTTTATTTGCATGCTGATGGGGAGGATATAAGGAATGTTGAAATAAAGAACAACGCAGTTTTTATTTTAGGGGATAACAAAGGTATACCGAAAAAGGAGGAGGCATTTCTTTTAAGAAACGGTATAAAAAAGATATCGATTGGAAAAATAGAGTATCTCAGTTCCCAAGTCATAGCAATTGTGAACTATGAAATGGACAGGAGAGGATTATGAAGATAGTAGAAAACGCTTTGAGACTAATGAAAAAAGGTTACGTTTGTGATTACTGCTTGGGAAGAGCTTTTGGCAATTTGCTAACTGGAAAATCTAATAACGAGAGGGGGGAAATAATAAGGAAATTTTTGGCCATGATTTTTGATTCTGGAGAAAATCTTGATATTGACTTAAGCAACTTTCATGGAATAAATTTTAGAAATAGAAAATTTGAAGCAACTAAAAAATCGTGCTATTTCTGCGGAGATATTTTCTCTAGAATTTGGGAAATTGCAAATAAGATAATGGAAAAATTAAAAGAGTACGAGTTCAACACATTTCTGATAGGAACAAAATTATCTCCAGAACTATTACAAAAAGAAGAGGAAATGATAGAAGAAATTGGAGCAGAATTTTATGAGTCTTTGAAGTCTACTTTGAATAGAGAGATTGGAAAAATTATAGAAAATAAGATGGGGAAAAAAGCTGATAGAGAAAATGCAGACATAACAGTTTTAGTTGACTTAGAAAAAGATGTCATAAGCTTACAAGTAAAAAGCCTTTATGTTTATGGAGAATATCAAAAGCTCTCAAGAAACATACCACAGGCAACCTGGTATTGTCCTAATTGTAAGGGTAAGGGATGTGAAAAGTGTAAGGGTAAGGGTTTATTGTATCCAACTTCAGTTCAAATGATAATAGAAAAGCCATTACTAAAAGCCTCGAAAGGGAAAAAAAGCAAGATACATGCAGAGGGCAGAGAGGATATTGATGCGAGATGCTTAGCTTGGAGGCCTTTTGTTATAGAGATTGTTAAGCCAAAGATAAGGAAAATAGACTTGAAAAAAATTGAAAAAACTATAAACAAGTCGAAAAAAGTTAAGGTTAGAAATCTAAGGATAATAGAAAATGGAAAGCAGCTAATAAGAAAGATAAAGACAGAGAGGTCGGAGAAAACTTACAAAGCTATTGTAGTTTTTGAAAGAGAAATAGATGAGGAAAAAGTTAAGGAGTTGAAGAAGTTGAACGGAGCTATAATATTTCAAAAGACACCAACAAGAGTTTTAGCTAGGAGAGCTGATAAAGAAAGGAAGAGAAGAGTGATAAAGATTTCGTATAAGCTGATAAACAAAAAAACGCTAGAGTTGATAATCAGGACTTCTGCAGGACTTTACGTGAAGGAGCTTATAAGCGGAGACAATGGTAGAACTAAGCCGAACGTTAGCGAAATTTTAAATAACACTCCAAAAAAGATTTTATTGGATGTTATCAAGATTCACAGGGGTGAGTGAATGAGGTTGATGGTTCCTCTTGCCGAGGGTTTTGAGGAGATTGAAGCTGTTGCCGTAATAGATGTTCTGAGGAGGGGTGGAATAAAGGTTGATGTTGTTGGCATCGAAGATGAAGTTGTTACTGGAAGGAATGGGATAAGAGTTCTATGCGATAAGACGATTAGCGATGTTAAGCCTGAAGATTATGATGGAATTGTTTTACCAGGAGGGAACCCGGGATATAAAAATCTAGAAAACAACCAACAAGTTTTAAACTTTGTTAAGGCCTTAAACAATAAGGGTAAGCTTGTAGCAGCCATTTGTGCCTCTCCAACGATATTAGAAAAAATAGGGATATTGGAGGGGAAGAAAGCTACTTGTTATCCTATGATGAAGGATAAGATAAAGAATTTTGTTGATGAAAGAGTAGTGGTTGATAAAAACGTTATAACATCTCAAGGTCCTGGAACAGCAATAGAATTTGCATTAGAGATAGTTAGATTTTTTAATCCAGGTGTCTATGAGCAATTAAGAAAAGATTTATTAGTATAAACATAGAGGGATAAAATGGTGAAGAAGTCCCAAGGATTTAGGGTAAAAACGAGGAAGAAGTTGGCAAGAGAAGCTAGGTATAGACCAACTATTACAAAATTCATTCAAAAATTTGAAATAGGAGAAAAGGTCGTAATAGAGCAGGAACCCTCGAGCTTTAAAGGAATGCCATTTTCAAGATTTAAAGGAATGGTAGGAGAGGTAATAGAAAAGAGGGGAAGAGCATACGTTGTAAAAGTTAAGGTTGGTGGTAAGGAGAAAAAAATAATCTCTAGACCAGAACATTTGAAGCCTCTACTTTTAAAGTAAGAAGATAATTAAAGATTGGAGATAATTATGGAAGTATTATCTGAAGAGCCAATAACGTTTGCTGAAGCAAAAGAAATAATGGATAAAAAAGCTAAGAAAACTAAAAATTTGGGGTATGAGCAAAATAATGCAATAGAGCATCTTTCAAAATTTACAAAATTGAGTGTTAAGGAAGTTCAAAAGTTGAAGGAGGAGCTTTCTAAAATAAAAAAATTGAAGAGTGAACATGTCGTTCAAATATGTAACTTCTTACCAACAACAAAGGATGAACTCAGAACAATACTTTACAAAGATTACACTTTGTTTGAAGATTCGGAATTAAACTCCATACTTGAAATTGTTAAGAAGTTCTTGTAGGGTGATGTTCTTGGTCAAAGAAGAATATTTGATAGTTCTAGACTTTCTTCCGATGGGGAAAGCCACAGATAAGAGGCCTGAGCCGACTGTACAAGGTATTGGTGAAACATATTTTTCTTTACTTGAGGTTGTAGTAAAGAGGGATGCCCAAGTTAAACCTAAGGATAGACTTTATATTGGAAGTGGTAAGAGAGATGTGGTTGAATACATTAAGAGGAGAATAACTTATGATGAATTAACAAGCCTTGCAAAAAATACACTAGAAGAAGTGGTATCTGAAATTGTTGAAAAGAATGAGAGTAGGTTTGTTAATTTCTTTAATACTGCCACCCCCCTTTCTCCCAGAATGCATTCTCTAGAGCTCTTGCCTGGCTTAGGTAAAAAACACTTGTTCAATATACTTCAAGAAAGGAAAAAGAAACCTTTCGAATCTTTCGAGGACATAAAAAGAAGAGTTGAAATGATACCAGATCCAAAAAGAATGATTGTAAAAAGGGTATTGCAGGAAATTCAAAATAAGGAAGAAAGACATAGAATTTTTGTTAGGTGAATAGCCCCGGGCGGATTCGAACCGCCGTCCCCGGGTTTCTTCCTATCATCCTTTATCAAAGCTTTGGTTGAATAGACCAAAGCCCGGTATCCTTGGCCGCTAGACGACGGGGCTCTCAAAGCTCCAATATAATTTATTTCTTAATGTCCTATTCTTATAAATTCTAGGCTAACGCAACAAACATTGCTCCGTTCAGAACTCTACCGAGCCTCGAAAGGTTCTCAACGGGATGCGCCTTTTCGTAGATGATCATACTGTAGATTCCGTCGGATATATTCCAGATTATTGGAAGTACCGGAGAAATTATTCCACCTAAGTTAGCTATTATCCTTCCATACCGTAGGAATTGATAGGGGAAAAACTTTTCCTCCCTGTAAATATAGTTAGAGATAACACCATCCAAGATTCCCCAAGAGATTAATAATGCCTTAACCCAACCTACGAATGAGAGTAAGATTTTTATCAAAAGCCCAAACAATATGATTGTCGGTAATGATAATGCCTCGTAGACCCTTTCCTTTATTTTTTCAATCCTTCTCTTTCTTTCCTCATTTCCAAAGATTTCAAACAACTTATCTATCAGCTTTGTTTTCATCAATAGAATTTTTATTCCATGGTTTAAAAATATAAACTAGAGATAAAATGAAACGAATAAGGCTGCCAAAGATGAGAGGAATAAGAAAGGTATGGCTGGTAGGGGTCTCGTAATTTTCCTTTTACTTAGTAAATAAAACAAAACAAATAAAGCTATTGTATTAAAGAAGAGCGGAAATAAAGCATGTTTTATTCCCAATTGTAATAGGGAAACGGAGAAAGAAGATGGCATGAAATAGTCTCCGGCACCAAGTGCGATTACCCCAATTTTTTTCACGCCCTTACCAAATCTTACGTTTCTCACTTTTCCTGAAGGGAAAACAGAAATTAAAGCAGTGGGCTTTTCTATCAACTTTTCTGCAAGATAAACCATATGCTTCGTCAAAAAAACAGAAATTATATCGTAGAGCGTTAAGGCAAAGAAGAACAGGAGTACCACTCTGTAGTCTAGCGACGCACCTATTATTGCGGAAGCCGATGGAACAGATAGAAGTAGACAAACGTTTTTTAGAAGGAAAGATGGTCTTACTTCAGATAGAGCTATTAGTAATAGGGAAGGTAGGAATTGTAAGGGGGATGGTAAAAAATAGGAGAATGTTGTAGAGATTAGAAAAAGGAGAGCAATATTTTCTAGAATTTTAATAAACTCGAACTTTATCTTTGTTAGAGCCAGCATTATTGCAGTACCAATAAGAATCAGAATTAAAAGGTAGAAAGAGTTTCTGTAGTCGGAAGGATTTTGAAAAACTGGCTCTATTTTACCACTTAATATGGCTTCTCTCGTTAAGATTCCGAGATATATTGAGAAAATTGATACTGCAAAGAAAAAAATAGATAATAGTAAGACTTCTCTCATCGAAAAAATAGAAAATTAGGCTTAAATAATTGAAAAAATAATTGAATGGATGATAATTGGATACAATTTTACAAAGATAGAAGCAAGCAAAACAAAAGAAATTTCTGGTAAGGTTGACATCTCATCTTCTGTTAAATTGATTTCAGTTGAGGAAAAAGAAATAGAAATTCTTAACAAGCAAAAAGTGTTGGAGATTGGTTTTGAATTTTTTGTAGAGTATAAAGAGGGCTTTGGAAAAATAGAGATGCATGGGAATTTGCTATATGAAGGTAAGGACGTCAAAGATGCCATAAAAATGTGGAAGAAAGAAAAGAGACTGCCGGAAAGTGCAGATCTAGAGGTAAAGAACTTTCTCTTCAAAAAATGCTTAACCTTAGCAATATTTCTTGCGGATGAAATAAGACTACCTTCTCCATTACCGTTTCCCGTGGTAGTACCTGCGCAAAAAGAGGAGAATAAAGGCTACATAGGATAATTATGATAGAACTTCTTGCAAAAATTTTACTTCCTTCTTTCGGGTATCTTGGAGTTTTCTTAATAAGCCTTATTTCTACATCCACCATTTTCCTGCCAGCTCCACTCTACTTGATAATTATCCTTTCCTCCGCATATGGTATGAATCCCTTACTACTTGCCGTAATTTCTGCAGCTGGGATGTCGATTGGAGAACTAACTAGCTACTTTATAGGACTGGGTGGAAATAAATTACTAGAAAGTAAACACAAAAAGGGTTTGAGAAAGTTTGAAAAACTCTTTAAGAAGTATGGCTTTTTTGCAATTCTAATTACAGCATTCCTGCCGTTTCCCTTCGATGTTGTTGGAATTTCTGCTGGTATAGGAAAGTATGAAATTAAAAAGTTTTTAGTTGCTACCTTTATTGGTAAATTCTTCAAAGCCCTTCTTCTTTCTTTAGTTGGTTCTGAGTTAAGATGGTTCTCATACTATTGGAGTTACTGATTTTTATATCGAAGATAAAAGTAATCTATGCCCTCGGTCACTTTATCATTTCAGGTACATCAGCCTTTTAGAATTGCTAATTTTCAGGCGAATGGTTTTATAGAAGATAGAAAATTGTTTGACTCGTATTTTAACAACGGGCTCAATAAGTGGATCTTTGATAGAGTTGCAAACAAATGCTATTTGCCAACAAATCGCATACTACTAGAAATTCTTGACAATATGAAGCATGAAAAAAAGAAGTTTAAAATTGGTTTTAGCCTAACTGGAACCTTTGTTGAGAGCGCTGAAAAGTTTAACAAGGATGTTTTGTCTACGTTCAAGCAACTGGCAGAAAAAAAGGAAGTTGAGTTTTATGGAGAAACATACTTTCATTCTTTAGCTAGTCTATATGAAAGTGAAAACGAATTTATAGAACAAGTAGAGATGCATAAGCAAATGCTAAGAGATTATTTTGGTGTTGAACCAAAAGTTTTTGTTAATACAGAAATGATTTACAATAATAGGATTGCGAAAATTGTTGAAAGTTTAGGTTTTAAAGCCATATTTACAGAAGGCACAGAGAGAATATTACAATGGAGAAATCCAAATTATGTCTACATTAGAAAGTACTGCTATCCAAATGACCCCACCCCAGACAAAAGAATAAGAGTACTGTTGAGAAATTATAGGTTGAGTGACGACATTGGTTACAGATTCTCTGCAAGAAATTGGGATCAATGGCCCTTAACAGCGGAAAAATATGCAGCCTGGCTAAGCGCTACTCCAGGTCAAGTTATAAACATTTTTATGGATTACGAAACATTTGGTGAGCACCAACCAGAGGAAAGTGGAATATTTTGGTTTTTGAGAGCTTTACCCTACATGGTTTTGAGGTATGACAACCTAGAATTCCTGAAGGCTAGCGAAGTAATCGAGAAGTATCAACCCATTGGAGAGATTGACGTCTTCGAGTTTTCAACAGTTTCTTGGGCTGATATGGAAAGGGATGTATCAGCTTGGTTGGGAAATAGAATGCAACAAATTGTTTTTGAAGAAGTTAAGAACTTGGAGAAAATCGTTAAAAAGTGTGGAAATCAAGAACTAATTAAAATTTGGAGGCTCTTGCAACAAAGCGATCATTATTATTACATTTGTAATAAATGGTGGGCTGATGGAGATGTTCATAAATATTTTAGTAGTTTCGGTACTCCAGAAGAAGCTTTTGCGAATTTTATGGGAATATTAGCAGATTTTAAGGCAAGGCTTTTCATACAACAAAGGAATTTATTTGAAAGAGAAAAAATACAGTAATGAGAGCTTGTGTAGTTGGTTCTCTTGTAATTGATATAACAATATATCCTTCAAAAAATATTTCTCTTTTGAAAGATATGATTGCATTTCCATTCGACTATAAAATTCAGTTGGATAGAATATCTTTGGACGTTGGTGGCTCTGGATTTAACGTGGCAAAAGTTCTTTCTATACTAGGAAACAATGTCGAATTTTTCGGTAAGGTCGGTAATGACACTTATGGAAAAATGATTTTGAAAGAAATGAGAAAAAGTGGTATATCTATTAGAAATGTCGGTATAGAGAATTCCTTAACTGGATTTTCCCTCGTTTTTATTTATGGCGGAGAAAAGACTATATTAACTTATAGAGGGGCAAATAATCTTTTAGATGAAAATGATCTAAATGAAGACTCGATTAGAAGATGCGAGTGGTTTATCTTTACTAGCATGATAAGCAAAGAAAATATTAGATTTTTGGAAAAAGCAATAAAAGTTGCAAAAAATAATGGAGTGAAGGTGGTTTGTAACCCAAGCGTTGCTATGGTAGATTACCAGAAAAATAATTTGTTAAAATTACTCAAAAAATCAGACTTTGTTATAATGAATAAGAAAGAAGCGATGAAATTGACTAAAACCAAAAATCCTTTAGAGGCATGTAGAAAGCTAAAAAAAATTTCAAATTCTAATGTAATAGTCACGATGGGCAAAAATGGTTCTGTGATTTTTGAAAAGGAGATTAAAATTTTTAAAGCTTATAAGGTGAAGGTGATTGATACTACAGGTGCTGGTGATTCATTCACAGCGGCATTCGTTCATTCCTATTCAAAAACTTCTTCTTTCGAATTTTCTATGAAATTCTCAAATGCCTATGCTGCGCTAAAAATTAGCAAAGGTAAAGGTTATTTTCCTAGTGAAAAAGAAGTTATGGAATTTATGAGTGAGAAAAATGTTTGAGTCTAAAGAGAAAAAGCTTAGAGAAATAATGAAAGATGGGAAAGCCGTATTGCTGGCTTTTGACCATGCTGTTGAGCATGGTCCAAGCGTTTATGATGGAATAGATATTTCTCCAGAAAGAATTGCAAAAATAGCTGTTGATGGGAAAGTTGATGGATTAATAGTTCATGTCGGGGTTGCCAGAAAGATAAAAAACATTTCCAACAAAATACCGATAATCGTTAAAATAACAGCTAGAACTAGTTTATCTCCCGATGAAAACCAAATTCAGCAAATTGTAACAAGTGTAAAGGAGGCTAAAGAAGTTGGAGCCAAAGCAATAGCATGCACGATTTACTTTGGTTCTGAAAAAGAGGCCGAGATGTTTGGAATGTTTAAGGAAATAAAGCAAGAAGCTAATAAATACAAAATGCCAATTCTTGGATTTGCATACCCAAGAGGAAAGAAGATTAAGTCGAAATATGATGCTGAAGCAATAAGGTATGCAGCCAGAGCTGGAGCAGAGATTGGATTCGATATTGTTAAAACTTACTATACTGGCGATAAGGAGAGTTTCTCAAAAGTTGTTAAAGATTGTTTTGTTCCGGTTCTGGTAGCTGGTGGGCCAAAGATTTCAGAAGAAAGTGATGTGCTAAAAATCGTTGAGGATGTTATGAGCGTTGGTGCGGCTGGGGTTGCGATTGGAAGAAACGTCTGGATGAGAAAAGATGAGGAAGCAATAAACTTGCTCAAGGAAATTAGGAGGATTGTTCATAAATGATTGTCCTAAACTTTAAAGCATATAGAGAGGCTTGTGGAAACAAAGCTATAAAGCTTGCAAAAATTGCTGAAGTTGTTTCAAAAAAGTATGGAGTCAAAATCTTTGTATCCCCACAATTTCTGGACATCCCATCGGTTATAAAAAATGTTAAAATTCCTGTTTTGGCTCAGCATGTTGATGATGTAGAAGAGGGGAGGTTTACTGGTAGCATTTCGTTCAATTCTTTGAAAGAATATGGAGTTTATGGTTCTTTGATAAATCACTCCGAAAGAAAACTCCCTATCCAGAAAATAGAAAGAGTAATCAAAATTGCAAGAAAGTATAACTTTAAAATATTCGCCTTAGCCTCTACCATAAAAGAAGCGAAAAAAATTGCCAAAATGTCTCCATATTCTTTAAGTTACGAACCACCAGAATTAATTGCAAGTGGTAAAGCTGTATCAAAATATAGGGCTAAATCCCTTGAGGAATTTGTTAAAGTAGTTAAGGAAATAAACCCAAATATCGTGAAGATGTGTGGAGCTGGTATAACTAATGAGGAAGACGTTAAGGCTGCATTAGATATTGGAGTAGATGGAGTTTTGATAGCTAGCGCATTCGTTTTTTCAGAAAACAAGAAACGATTTCTGGAGAAAATCGCAAGAGTTTTTGTGAAACATGGTACTAAACTTTAAACTTTCGATAAGATAGCTCCAAAGCTTTAATTCCAGGAAGCTCTTTTCCAGAAAGATAATCTATCAGAGCGCCTCCAGCCAAGCTAACATAAGAAAACTTCTCTTGTGGAATTCCAAAAACTTCTAGGGCTGTAGAAGTATCACCACCACCAATTAATCTAAAAGATTTTAAATTAGATAGCGTTTCCAAAATTTCTTTCGTTCCTATAGAAAATGGTTGTTTTTCATACATACCTAAAGGACCCTTCACTATAATGTACTTCGCATCTTTTAGAACATCTTTGAATTTTTCTATAGTTTTCCTTCCGACATCTAGAATCAAACCTTTCTCAGGAATGTTCGAAACATCAAACTCAACTCTATTACCATCTCTTTCTATGGCTACGTCTTCCGGCATTATTATGTAATACTTGTAATTTTCCAAAATCCTTCTTGCTCTATCCTCCAATTGTAAATAACCCATGTCTTGCAAAACCTTTCTATTGTCATCGTTTATATCTATCCCTGAGCAATGTAGGAAAAGATTAGCAATGAGACCCCCTAGTAAAATCTTTTTCATCTCCAAATTACCAGACTTCAGCAATCTTTCCATAACCTTTAAACAATCATCAACCTTTGCTCCAGCCAAAATAAAAACATCCCACTTTAATTGAAACCTAGGTAAATCATGAATTAAAAGAGTGCCGATTATTCTAAATTTTTCTCCAAAATCGAAGAATGCTCTGCTTAACGCATTTAATTCATTTTCCATTACTCTTCCTGCCATTGAAGGAAGAACTGTAGAAAAGCCTACTACGCTAGCATGAGATCTGTGAGCGATTGAAAACCCGTCCAAAACAAAATAATTTGCAAGTGGTGCCAACTCTTTAACTATCGTAGAATTCGCATGTTCCTCTATACTTTTCTCTTTTGTCTCGTCATCCAGAAATCTCACATTATCCAAAAGTATTGCTTCTCCATCATTTAACTCTCTTATCTTTTTCTTGGCTTTCTCTCCGACGATGTCATCAACAAACTCGATCTGCTTGTCCAAGTATTTATTTATGAGTTCGGCATGTTTTTCCAAACCAATAAAATCTTCGTCCCCTCTTCTTCCCTGATGAGCCAAAACAACTAATTTAGCCCCCTTTTCTTGAAGCTCTTTTATTGTTTTTGAATGAGCTTTAATTCTGGGAGAGTCAAAAAGTTTTTTAGAGGAAGTATCGTAATAAGTGTTAACATCTATTCTAACTATAACAGTTTTCCCCTTTAAATTGAAATCATCTATCGTAAAATACTCCATTCATCAATTATCTTTTTGAATTTAAAATGAATGTCATGAATAAACTAGAAATTAATAGAAAACGATGCGAAATTTAAAAAATTTTCAGATAAACCTATATGCCTGTTTAAAAGCAAAGCAGCATAATTATTTTTAGTGCTGGGGTCGCCTAACCAGGTAGGGCGCCGGCCTTGAGTTTTGAAAACTCAAGGACTGAACAATAATGAAGAAAGCCGGTGGGCTTTACGCCCGTGTGGGTTCAAATCCCACCCCCAGCGATGTTTGATGTCATTAAATATTGTTAAACTTCGAAAAATCTAAGGGAAATTATAAAAATAAGTCCGAGAATGAATAAGGTAAAAGATAGGATAGATTTTTTGAGGTTAACTTCTCTATGAAGTTCTGGTACCAAATCGGATGTAGCGATGTAAATAAAGCCACCGGCTGCTATCGGCAATAGAGGTAAAAATAGCTCATCAGACATTAGGTAATATCCTAATAGACCACCTACTATACAAGTCAGTTGGGACAAGAAAGTAAATAAAATTGCTTTTCTTTTTTCCATCCCTCCATATATGGCAGTAGCGAAATTTCCAAGTTCTTGCGGAACTTCATGAGCTATTATCAATAAAGTTGTTATAATTCCTAGATTTACATCAACCAGAAATGTTAGAGAAATAACTATACCATCGATTAAGTTGTGAATGGCATCACCTAAAAATATCATGTAGCTAAAGGGATGGACTTTACACTTCAATAGATGACAATGATGCCACTTCAAGCCCTTTTCAAGTATGAAGAATAAAATAAATCCAACAGTAAACCAGTTGACAGAGCTCACTACTCCTAACTCATCAAGACTTTCTACAAATAAATGGTAAAATCCGCCTCCAAATAATACCCCGGCAGTGAAAGAGACTAGAGGAAAAATTATTTTATCCAACTTCTTTCTTCTAACTAATAGAGAAAATACACCAATTAAGCCTATTAAACTGTTTAGCAAGAGTGCTAGAATTATCCAGTGTAAAGTGGTCATATCTTTCGTACCTCTTTTTATTTAGTTAGCGACAAAAATAAAAATATCGCTAGCTTCATCTAAGATTCTACTTGTTTAGAGAAAGCTAAAAATATTTAATGCTCTTCGATTATTTCAGCTTCAAATACGTAAAACTCCATTCCCTCTTTTTTCCATTCATCCGAAGGTAAACCAGCTTTTAAGCAAAGTTGGGAAAGAAAAACTTCCTTCTTTGGGAGTTCATCCCAAACTTGAGGCAAAAACAGCGCGCTTTTTAACCCTTTCTTTATTATTACCCCATGTTTAAAGGGTAAGATTTTTTCTATGACCTCTTTAGCACTCCCTTCTATCTTCTTTGGCTCTGACAAAATCGAAATTTCAATTTTAATGTCATCCAACTCTTCTTCACTCAATGGCGGAAATCTAGGATCTCGTGTGGCAGAAATCGCTGCTTCTATTACACCCTCTATTAATGGTTTTCTAGGATATGGTAAACCTATACATCCTCTGAGCTCTGGTTTGCCATGAAGAATTTTATTGATTGTTACAAAAACTCCCCTTTTTTCTTCTAGCTCTAAAGGATAATCCTTAGGCTTTGAGATTATTCTACCGGTTCTCACATAGGTTTCTATCGCTCTTCTAGCAATTTTTAGTAAGTATTGTTTGGTCTTCTCTTCCATTTTATCTAATTATACTCCCTTCCTTAACATCTTTTATTGGTTGAAGAAGCGCAATTATACCATCATCTTCTGCTGCTAAAATCATACATTCAGATTCTATTCCCATTATTTTTCTTCTTTCCAGGTTCGTAACAAAAACAAATTTTTTATTTAGAATGTCTTCCGGTCTATACTGCTGTTTTATCCCAGCTACGGCTGTTCTTCTTTCGTTACCGAAATCTACCTTTAATTTGTAAAGCTTGTTCGAATTTGGAATATCTTCAACTTCAATAATTTTTCCAACCTTCAACTCTAGCTTTGTAAATTCTTTATATGGAATCTCCATAGAAAGTATTTCCTATTCAAAAATAAAAAATAAAAGGAAGGCTATTTAAACTACTTTCTTTTTCTACCTCTTTTTTTCTCTGCCTCTAACTTCTTCTCTTCCTTAGCTAATTCTTTCTCGATCTTCCACTCGTCCCACTCTAACCAAGCAATGAAGACTCCTAGCAATATTAGAAATAGTGGAATCGCTCCATTTAGCACTACTAAAACGTCACTCAATGCTGGCTTAACATACCCTGGTATTCCTGAAAATATGTAGTAAAGTGCTGCAACTACTATCAAGACTCCTATTAAGGCTTTCAACAATGGATGCATACTATCACTAAAAAAGAGTTTGATTTTAACGATTTAAATTTACATTTCAATTGAATTCCTATGAATCTATACAAAGCAATCAGAAATTTGTGGAAGAAGAGTAGTGAAGAAATGGAAAAATTGAAAATGGAAAGGTTGATAGAGTGGAGAAGGCAGCCAGCTGTGGTAAGAATAGAAAGGCCTACTCGATTAGACAGGGCAAGGGCTCTAGGATATAAAGCTAAGCAAGGTTTTATCGTCGCTAGAGTTAGAGTTAGAAAGGGTGGAAAGCCTAGGAGGTTATACGAAAGAAGTGGTGGTAGGAAGCCTTCTTCCGCTGGCCTTCTTAAATTCACTGCACGAAAGTCTGATAAATGGATTGCCGAAGAAAGGGCTGCTAGAAAGTTTCCAAATCTAGAAGTTTTGAATAGTTATTATGTTGGAGAAGATGGTCAATACAAATGGTTTGAAGTTATTCTCGTCGACCCAAACCATCCAAACATTAAATCGGATCCAAAAATAAATTGGATAGCGAGTGGAAAGCATAGAAGAAGGGTATTTAGAGGGTTGACTTCTGCTGGTAAAAAGGCTAGAGGTTTAAGAGCGTAGGGAGAAAATTTAAAATGGGTAAATTTAAGAAAGAGTTAGGCTTGTTGGATTTAATAGATATAGGAATTTCTCAAATAATAGGCGCTGGCATATTTGTTGTTAGCGGAATAGCTGCGGGGATCGCTGGACCATCAGTTATACTATCATTCTGGATCGCCGGATTCGTTGCCTTGCTAACAGCACTAACAACTGCTGAACTTTCTTCCATGATAACAGAAACTGGAAGTTCCTACGCTTATACAAAAAGGGCCTTTGGAAAATTTCTTGGATTCTTAGTCGGTTGGATGAGATATTTCGATAACGTTGTTTCGGTGGCTGCGGTCTCTCTTGGATTTTCAGCATACCTACTTTCATTTTTCTTTCCATTTCTACCTAAAGATTTTCTCATCATATCTTCAATCCTTCTTATAATTCTGCTGACAATACCTAATATCGTTGGGACAAAAATAACAACCAGAATATCATCAGTGTTTGTAGCAATAAAGCTTTCCGCCTTGTTCTTTCTAATCTTTGTTGGTATCTTCTTTCTTCTAAAAAATTTCAACACCAACAATTTCATTCCGTTTTTCCCCAGAGGATTTTCATCAACCTTGACAGCAAGCTCTTTAGTTTTCTTCGCTTTCTTGGGATTTCAAACAATAGCAATGGCTTCGGAAGAAGCTAAAAACCCAAAAAAAGATGTTCCGCTAGCCATAATTTTATCGTTTTTAATTTGCCTAATAGCTTATATTGGAGTGGCTATAGTTAGTGTTGGTTCCGTAGATTGGAGAATTCTTGGAAACGTTGACCATCCTCTATCTTACGTAGCCCAAGTTATAACAAGAAATGAGTATGCAAGCTTATACGTAACATTTGGTGCCTTAGTCGCTACAGCAAGCGTTGCGCTGGCGAGCATCTATAGTTCCTCTAGAACACTATTTGCGCTCTCAAGAGACAATCTATTACCAAAACTTTTTTCTGAAATAAATGAAAAATTCGGAACTCCTGTCTTTTCAGTAATAGCCTCATCTATAATAAGCATATTGCTAGTACTTACTGGGAGTATAAGCCTTGTCGTTTCAATTGTCAGTTTTGGTTCTCTTTTCAACTTCATCTTCACAAACCTTAGCTTGATAATGATTAAGAGGAAAATGCACAAGAAACCAGCTTTCGAGCTTCCGTTTCATCCTACGATACCAGTAGCTGGAACTATTAGCTGTATTATGCTTATGGCCTTTCTTGAAAATAATGCCAAAATTATTGGAATTGTTTGGTTATTTTTTGGAAGCTTGATTTATTTGATTAAAGAGAAAAGAATTAAATGAGTTATGACCTTCATATTCATAGTACATTCAGTTCTGGGGAATCGAGCTTAGAAGATATAGTTAGAGTTGCAAAAGAGTTTGGTTATAAGGGAATCGGCTTCATCTCTTATCCTCTGAAAAAAGAGGAAGAAAATATCTTGAAGGTTGAGGTTGATAGGGTTAGTAAGGAATATAACTTCGAAATTTACCTAGGCTTTGAAGCGACGAATAAGCTTGAACTAAAAAAGCTGTTAAAGAGAAGGAGAGAAATTGATTTGATATTAGTTAGAGGTGGAACGAATTTTATGAATAGAGTAGGTGTTGAGAGTAGAGGTGTGGACATTTTGACTCATCCAGACTATGAGAGGGTGGATTGTGGCATAAATCATGTTTTAGCAAGATTTGCAAAGGAAAACGAAGTTGCAATAGAAATAAACTTTAGGAAAATTTTGAGTTGTGAAGGAAGCGAAAGGAAAAAAGTTATAGCGAATCAAATGGAAATAATTAGGCTTTATAAAAAATTCAAATTCCCTTTAATAGTTTCCTCTGGGGCACTATCTCATTGGCAAATCAAAGATCCGAAAGTTTTGATATCCTACCTAGTTACTCTTGGACTAGAAATTAGCGAAGCTAAAAAGGCTTTGACAGAAACACCGAAAAAAATAATAGAAAGGGCGAAAGAGTGGAAAAGCGAAAAGTGGATAATGCCTGGTGTAAGACTAGTTTAGGTTCTAACTACTTTTTTTCCTCCCTCCCAACTTTCCCACTCTATCCATTCATCTGGTGCTAGAACAACATTATGAACCCATTCATACGTTGCATATCCTGTGCTCGTATCTGATTTTGCAAAGCATATTCTATCTATCACATTTGCATGGTCTCTACAAACTGCTTTTCCCCCCATCGACACTGCTACAGCCTCTTTACCACAAAACCAACATCTCATTTTCTCACCTCCAACAATATCAAATAGGGAACTTGCCTATAGGAAATAAAAAACAAAACAAAAATGATGAAAGCGAACATAATCAAAGTTATTAAAAATGTTTTAGAAGTTATATTCTTTTGTTCTCCTAGCCCATAATAAACTAGTAAAATTGAAAAAATCGAAACTACCAAAACGAACCATGGAACCCATTTCGGCAGTAAAATTTTCTTAATCCTCATCCTAATACCTCTTCATATACTTTAATAGTTTGTTCTGCAACGTTGTCCCATGTAAAAACAGTTTGAGCAGCATACCTCCCCCTCTCACCCATCCATCTTGCATGATCAAGATTTCTTAATATCTCCTTTACTCCCCAGGCTATTGAATTTGGAGCCTGATAAACTCTATAGCCAGTCACGCCATGCCATATTAGCTCTCCAGCACCAGTGCCATGAGTTGCTATTACGGGCTTTCCTGCAGCCCATGCTTCTAGGACAACAATCCCAAAAGGCTCATTTCTGCTCGGAACAACAACAGCATCGCTAGCTTTAATTATTTTGAGTTTCCAATCATCTGGAATGTAGCCAGTAAACCTAACGGCATGCCATAGATTTAGCTCGGTAACTCTCTTCTCCAATTGACTTTTCATGTATCCATCGCCAATAAAAACGAATTTGGTGTTTGGAAAATCTTTCAAAATATCTGGAATGGCCTCTATTAGTAGGTCAACTCCCTTTTGATAAGTCATCCTTCCAACATAAACTATCATTGGATCATAAACTCCAATACCCAAATGCTTTTTTACATCATTCCATGGATCTATGCTACCATTAAACCTATCTGCCCAAATTCCGTTTGGTATAACTCTTATCTTCCAGTCAGGCACCCTGTAAATTCTCATAACTTCTTCCTTCATTGCATTCGAGCAAACAATAACTCTATCAGCAATATACGTGCCATACCATTCTATGTTTGAGATGTCCCCCGCCTTTCCTCCATTAAAATGATTTCCATCCCTTCCATATTGAGTTGAATGAAGCGTAAAAACGACTTTTTTCCCCTTTGCTTTCTTTAATTCATCCAATGCCAAAACGACATGCCAATCGTGGCCATGAATTATGTCAAAATTACCAACATAATTTTCAGTTTCATTGAAGTAATAAACCATAGATTTACACATGTTATTAGTCATCTCATAAACAAAATCAGAGCAAAATGCAAATGGGCATCTATGGTAATGGACTCCATCAATGTTTTGATAGATTGGTTGATTATCTCCTATTCTAGTAAAAACGTGAACCTCATGCCCTTTTCTCTGTAAAGCAGCGGCCAATTCTGTGACATGAACTGATAAACCACCTACAGATATTGAATGCAAAGATTCCCAGGAAAATAAGGCAATTCTCATAAAATTATTTAAGTTCTATTTAAAAAGATTTCCCAAAATCTTTTTAAACGTTTCTTCCAATTCTGCTCTTTAAAATTTCTAAAATTTTTTCACCCTGAGAAAACCAATAGTCTATTCCCCAATAAACATAGCAACTGGTTTCAGCTATTAACAATAGCTTTAAAAGCTCTTTAAAATCTTTATCTTTAACTCTTTCATTAACTATCTTGCTTATTTCATCTATTTTCTTAGCAATAGCCGCTCTCTTCTCTCCCCATATCCATCTCTCATGTCCTCCGACCCACGAGGCTCCAATTAAACTTAATTCCACTTCTCCTAGCTTTTCCTCTTTATAGAACTCTTCTAGAAACTCTGAAATTAGCATAGAAGAGACTTTATCATCCTTTATTTTGGTATGAAACTCAGTAAATGTTTGAGGAAAAAATTCATTCATCATCACATTTCCGTTTTCACCATCGCTAGCAGTTATCACTAGGGCTGGCTTATCCTTTGAAAACTCAGATGCTTTCAAACATTGTTCATAAATGTAAGAAGCTGAGACACCAGCCTGCTGGTCTATGAAGTAGTAAGGTGTGGAGAAGACAACAGTAATTTCTTGATCGTTTATTTTAACCTTATGCGGTTTAACGACCAGTGAAATTTTTTGCTCATAACTAAGCTTGTGATAATCCTTAACTGCAAATATTGGTAATATTAACCATTCGTATCCAAAGTCTTTCAAAATCTTTATCAATTTTGCCAGTTTGTCCCCATAAGACGGAACTCCCATCTCCGGAAGCCAAAATCCTTTTACCTTTTTTAGGCGATTTTTCCCAAAAATAGAAGAAAAAACATTCTGCCATTCTTCTATTTGCCATCTCCAGTCCCTCTCTGGAGTAACTGGAAAATAGCAATGGGAATATGATGAGCCGGCAAACTCTATCGAGTTTGGATATTTATTCAAAACTCTTTTGTAGGCTTCAATTATGTTTCCAACCTTTTCATTACCAACATAAACATCTTCTAGAAGATCTGAAAGCTGATTTAAACTTTCCAATAGAATACCTGAAAAATCTAAGACCAACTTTGGGTTGTAATTTGAGAGCTTCTCAACATAAGTTGCTGGATTTTTGTATGCCCTAGCTATTAGCTTTGCGTCCCAGCTTTCCTTTGAATCTTTCGATAGAAGCATCTTTTTTAAATTACTTTCGAGTTTTTCTCCAATAAAAACCAAAGGCTGATGCATGTGTAACCAAGGAATCCAAAATGCTTTCATTCTTATATTTGTCTCTCAAATTCATTAATGATGTCTAAAATTCCTGGTGAAATTGATAAGGCAAATGAGGACAAGCAAATTCTTAGAGTAGGAATAATAGCAGAATTAGACGCTATCAATTTATATGAACAGCTTGCAAGCAAAGCTAAAAATACAAAAGTGAAGAAAGTTTTGCTTGATATAGCAAAAGAAGAGAAAACACACGTTGGAGAATTTTTAGCATTGTTAGTAGAATTGGATAAAGAACAAGAAGAAGAGTTGGAAAAAGGTAAAGAAGAAGTAAAAGAGCTTACAAGCTGAAGATAACGACTGCTCCATTTTCCTTTTCTTCTACCATTGAAACTTTGGATTTTATTCCCTTCTCTTCTAGGAATATTCTTAGGTCATCGAAGTAATCGTAAAAGCCGCATGTTCTGCAAAAAGTCCCGCTGAAGTCTACGATAATTTCTTTTTTATCGAATTTCAATAGCTTCGCATTGGCTTCTGGAGACCTGTATTTATTGAAATCTCTTATTGCTTCCTTTACCTTCTTCTTCAAAACCTCTAAATCTCTAGTTTTTCTTCGCTCGACCATAATCCATGTATGTTACAATAAGAAAATGCTACAAGTTTTCCTCCTTTGTTTGCTTTGAATGTAAAGTAAGCTATTGGCTCTGTATATATTCCACTAACATTTGGGCCTTTTGTCGATTCTCCATGAGCGTTAAATTCTTGTCTTCCTATGTGAAATGCAAATTGTTCTCCTTCTGGTAAAAAGTAAAGATCGATAAATCTTATGTGATGCTCTGTTGTATTTGGATGAGGAATCTCTTTACCAACTGTTACCCTTACTACAAATGCCCCATTTTTCCTTTCTATTACTTCTATGACTGGAACATGCTTTTCTTTTTTCCAATCTTCGCCCCTTATAATATTATTCAATTCCATACCTCTCAGTCCTCTGGTTCAAACATATTTTTTGGTGCTCCACAAACTGGACATTTCCAATTTTCTGGAAGGTCTTCGAATTTCTTTCCTTCCTTTTCTTCATCGTAAACGTATCCACAAACTTGACAAACCCATCTCATTTACTCTGCCTTTACTTCTTTGTATGCAAACCACCAATCATAAGCTTCTATCTCTTTCTTCTTTGCTTTCTCTAACCTTTCCTTAGCCTCTTTTTCGCTTGTTGCTGGAGGTATTATTACCTTTGAACCAATTAATTCATTATTTGGCCAGTTAGCTGGTAGTGCAACCCCGTTTTTATCCGAAACTTGTAAAGCTTTAACAACTCTTAAGATTTCATCTATATTTCTTCCAACTTCTTGTGGATAGTAGAGAATTGCTCTTATTATTCCATTTGGATCTATGATAAATACTGCTCTAACAGTATTGGTTCCTTTCCCTGGATGAATCATCCCATAAAGCTTTGCTATGTTTCCTAGATCATCAGCAATTATTGGAAACTTTATTTCGACTCCTAACTTTTCCTTAATCCACTCAACCCACTTTATATGACTGAAAACTTGATCTATACTTAAACCAATTAGCTCAACATTCAATTTTTTAAATTCATCATACCTTCTTTGAAACGCATAAAATTCTGTTGTACATACTGGAGTAAAATCTGCTGGATGGCTGAACAGAACTACCCACTTTCCTTTGTAGTCCTCTGGAAAGCTTATTGTTCCGTGTGTTGTTTTTGCTTTGAATGACGGTGCTTTCTCTCCTATTAATGGCATCCTATGAACCTCTTTCTCCATATCCATACACACCACCAAAAAGTATTTAAAGGTTCGAATTTATAAACATTATGGTTCGAATTTCGGATATAGAATTGATTATGGAGTTAGAAAAAAATAGTAGAGTCCCTTTCGTTAAAATCGCCAGAAAGTTTAAAGTTAGTGAAGCTACTGTAAGAAAGAGAATAAAAAAGCTTCTAAAAAATGAGGTAATAAAATTTTCTCTAGAGGTTAACTACAAGAAACTTGGATATAGCGTGACAGCCTTAATAGGGATTGATGCGCTACCGGAGCATCTAATTAAAGTTATAGAAGTTTTAAAAAACGATAAAGACGTTAAAGAATTGTATTCCTCTGCTGGAGATCACATGCTTTTAGCAAAGGTTGTGTTTAAAACAAGCGAAGAGCTTAATAGGTTTGTAAAAAAATTAGAGAATAATAAGATGATAAATAGAGTTTGTCCGGCAATAATAATTGAGAGATTGAAGTGATTCTTATAAACTTGTTGCCTATACACTATTTTATGAATACAAGCAAAATTAAGTTAGATTTTTTCAAAGTTGGCGTTCTTTTGTTAGGTATATCTTCAACTATATTTGCGGGAATAGCGACACATTGGTATTATAAAATTAACATAGAACAGCAGCATTTTTCTAAAGATCAGTTTTTCCTGTATTGTAGAGATAAAGTTATCGTAATAAAAGCGCATTACGACTTGAAAAACGTTAAGATATTTGATGAGGATAAAAATATAGTATGTTCGTTTGAGAAAATTAAAGAAGGTTCTGATGAAATTTGTAGAACTAATAAAACTGGTCTCTTCATAGTAAGTGTCGACGATTTCAAAAGAGTTATCCATTGTGAAGAATATCCACCATACTTGCCAGCACCAACAAAGTAGAGAATTGACCAAAGTTTATAAGTGTTAAATTTCTTTTGATTGGATATTAATGCGCTATAATCTAGAAACTTTAACTACTTAGCAAATAGCATTTATTCCATCTTTAAAATCCCACCAAAATTGACAAACATAATTAAAATCTTTTTTGGACCGGCCGGGATTTGAACCCGGAGCCTCCGCCTTGCGAAGGCGGCGTCCTACCATTAGACCACCGGCCCATTTTTTAGGTTTGAAAGAAAAAATTAACCATTGACTATTTTTTCCACGTCTTCTAATTTAACTAGCGTTCTCTCTCTTGTTAGTAAATTTTGTAATGTCAACTTTCCTTCTTCAAGCTCTTTCTTACCAACTATCAACGCAAATTGTATTCCCCTCCTATCCAAATCTTTTATTCCATCTAAAATTCCAGAGTAGCCTTCAAAAGGGATAAAAGTATTTATTCCCTTATTTCTCAAGTAATCAGCCATCTCCCAAACTTTTTTAACGTCAACATCTTTTGTATAAACAATTCCAACCTTAGAATATGTTTTCTTTTCTTTTTTGAAAATTCCCAACTCTAAGCCAGCATCTATCAATCTTTCTACACCAATAGAACCACCAACAGCTGGAATTTTACTACCAGAGAAAATTCCTATTAAATTATCATATCTCCCTCCACCAGACAAACTGCCAATCTTTGGCTCTTCAACGACAGCCTCATAAATCATTCCTGTATAATAGTCCAAACCTCTAACAAGAGACAAATCTATTTTTATTCTTTCCTTTTTCTTTGAGAAATCCAAGATCTTTTTAAAACTCTCTAGCGCAGCTTTTATTTCACTTGAATTAAAAGATTCTAAGTATCTAATGATCTCATAGTTGTTTAGCTTGGAAGCTTCTATGAAACTTTCTATTTGATTCAAAACTTTTTCTTCAAGATTTAACCCTCTTAAAATCAAAAAAACTTTTTCTTTTCCAATTTTATCCAGTTTATCGATCGCTCTATAAATCTTGAGAATTGTAGAATAATCTTTAATTCCAAGAAACTTTTCAAAAATTTCTCCCAAGATCCTTCTATCGTTGATCTTAATGGTATAGTTCTTGAAACCGAACTCCTCAAAAACATCCACAACAACATTCAAAATTTCAGCGTCAGCTAAAGGAGAACCTTCTCCAACGATATCAACATCACATTGCCAAAATTCTCTGTACCTACCTTTTTGCGGATCTTCGTATCTAAAAACTCTCCCTATCTGATACCTTTTAAATGGAAATCTCGGATTAAACCTTGCAACAAACCTTGCTAAAGGTACTGTTAGGTCGTACCTCAGCCCAAACTCTTTCTCGCTATAAGGCAATTTAAATCTCCAAATCAATCTATTTTCTGCTTCTTCTCCATATTTTCCAGATAAAGTCTCCCACTTTTCAACTATTGGCGTTTCGATAGGATCAAACCCATACTTTTGAAAAATCCCCTCAATTCTAGCAAAAATCTCCTTTCTTAAAATTTCATCTTCTTGCGGAAAATCCCTAAACCCCTTTGGAGGTGAAAGGTTTTCTTTCATAATCACTTTTGGAAGAGGATTATTAAAGTGAAAAACAAGTTTTAAAATGAATATCAGGGGAATGAAAGTTAGTGGAGATGTAACTCTTAGTATAGAATTCGAAGAAATGCCAGTTTTTTGGGAAAGAAAAATGAGTGAGTTGATAAGGGATGGTGTTATATTAGATTTGAAAAATGCTAAAAGGGCTTTGGAGTTTTTTGGTGATACAACTGTTTATTATGTTTATAACTTGTGGAAAGGGATAGAAGTATACAAAAAAATTAAAGATAAGTTTAAGTTGAATTTAGATTTAACTCTCCTGAAATTTGGTCGGTTTTCTATAACAAAAAATGGAGAAACTTTTTTAACTTATGGTCACAAACATGAAAAAAATAGAGGAGAGTTTTATACTGTTTTGAAGAACGAATGCTATCTGCTGCTTTCTGATTTAGAAAAGAAGGAATCGATAATCATTGAAATGAAAGAAGGAACATCTGCTTTTATTCACCCTAGGTTTATTCATCGTTTAATATCTATTGGGAAAGATTGCTTGATTCTTGGAATTGTTCCGGAAGACGCCGGCCACGATTATAACATAGTTAAGAAGAGAGGATTCCCCCATCATTTATTCATACAAGATGGCTGGCTAAAAGTAGTTGAAAACAAAAAGTACGGAAAATTTTCTATAAAGAAGATTTCAGCGAAAAGAATTTCTGTTTCAATAAGCAAATTATCTAAAATATTGAACAACCCAAGCAAATACGAAAACTTGTATGAGGTCTAAACTTCTGGCAAAACGACCATCTTATAGTTCCTGTTTAACTTACTCCTATAATTAACATCCACTCTCGCTTCCCTAAAAACTATTTCTAATTCGACTACATCCCCACCAATTTTCAGAACCCTTCTAAATTCTCCTTCCATTTTAGGAGAAACTTTTATTACATTCTTCAAGGCGTCTACATCAATACCAAGCATCTCATCTATCGCTTTTAAAACAGAAGCTGCACCCCAAGTTTGAATGAAAGATGAAATCTCCCTCCCAACTGGCTTATCCACGTATAAACTCCCGCTTTCTGAATCCCAGACCTCCGGAATACAATTTAATGCATGCTCCTGGCTTTTTAAGTATATTTTTCTCAAATTTTCTAAGGCCATTTCGCACCTCTTTTTACTAAATTGAATAGAGGAAAGCAAAGCCAATAAATGGCTCCACGTGCATCCAGAATGATAAGAACTTGGTTTGTAATAGATGGAATTCTTGTTAACCGTTGATAAACCGACTTCAGTTTCAAAATTTTCTTCTATGTACTTAAGCAAATCTTTCTTATCCACTAATCCAAAACACATCAAAAATATAGGATTTATTGTTTCTAAATTACTGCCTATTCTATCTAAAAAGTAATTATCCTTAGAAAATTTTTTAAGAATGTTTTTTCTCAAATTTCTAGCAAGATCTTTTGCTTCTTTTGCCATATCTTCATCCTCCAAAATTTCAAAAAATCTTGACAATGATTCTAATGCTTTCTGCCAAAAAACTTGAACCTCAACACAATATCCTTCCCTTTCTAAACTATCCATCCACGTTGAATTCCTAGATGAATAAATAAAGCCATTTTCATCCTTACTCTTTTTATAAACTTCGAATATTTTGTAAAGGTTTTCTTTTAGATCGAAAACCAAAGTCAAATCGCCGAACTTTTTTACGTAAGATTCCAAAGCTATTGGAAATAGTGGGGTTGCATCAGAAGAATTATAATTGACTTCTCCATTAAACAAAATAAAGTTTGGTATCTTTCCTTCTTCAGACTGATGTTTCGCTAGCAATTTTAAAGTGTTTCTGCATGCTTCTTCATCGAAAGGATAAAGCGCTATTGAAAGTAAAGAGTCTCTTCCCCAAACTTGTGTAAACCATGGATATCCAGCAATGAATACTTTTTGACCATTAAAATCAACTATCGATTTTTGCATGTTAAAAATAGCTATTCTAAAAAGTTCGTTCAGAAAATTAATCGATGATACAAAACTGTTTTCTTCCAAGACTTTTTTATAAATAGACCTTTTCTCCCCAACTAAATGCTCATAATTTTTAAGTAGAGCCTCCAATTCAAAAATTTCATCACTATCACAAGCGAAAATAAAACTAAACTTTTTCTCTTCATTTTCATTAACTTTATCCTCAATCAAGAAGTTCTTTGTTACGAAACATCTTTGCAATTTACCATCCGGATAATGCGCCTTATAAAAATGATAGCCAATAAAATTTCCATTTGTGGAGGAAATAAAAATCAATTTTCCCTTTTCAGAATTAACAACAAAATAATTTTTTCTATAAGTTACATCATAGCTTCTTTCATACCAATCTTCATTCCAATCCCTAATATTCGCTGCTATCTCAACCTCAATCCTCAAATCTTTTTTTTGGTTTGTGGTATTTCTTAAGTTTAGAACTATTATCAAAATTGGTTCATTTTCTGGAACAAAAACGCTTTCTTCAACGATAAAATCTTTTATCGAATATATGTGCTTAACTACCTCCTTTTCCTCAACAAAAGTTTGAATATTAGTTGGGGAGAGCCATTCGTCATTTACCTTTATAGCATAATATTCTAAGTACTTTCTACTCAGCCTCCACAATCCAGTCCACTTAGTCTTAAAGCCGCTATCACAATATCTATGGAAAAAGCACTTTTTTCCCACCAGAAAATAACTTTTTTCAGCAAAATTGTTCATAAACTTAAATTCTCTTCTTAGCTTAAAACTTATAGACAAAATTAATCAATGCTTAAGCAAGTCATAATCGTTAGGAAGGATCTAGATTGGGGGAAGGGAAAGCTTGCAGTACATGTAGCGCATGCCAGCTTAGAAGCCGCGCTACAAGTTGATGAAGAGATTTTAGAAAAGTGGAGAAAAGAAGGAGCTAAGAAGGTTGTTGTCAAAGTTAAGGATTTAGTAGAATTGGAGAGCATAGAGAGGAAGCTTAAAGCAAATAAGATAAAATACGTTAAAATTTCTGACGCTGGCCTAACACAATTAAAAAGGGGAACTGTTACTTGCATAGGAATAGGGCCGATAGAGGAAAAAATTATAGACAAAATAACTGGTAAGCTCAAACTACTTTAAATTCCAAGAACAAGTAGTATAAATTTTATTGTTGCCAAATCCAATTCCTTTATACTTTTTCCAGAGATAATTAGCTTGTAATCTTCTAATCTTACTGCGGTTTCATTAGCTATAGAGGGGGGAACTATTACTATTGCCGGATGAGTAGAATTTCCTCTTATCTCCTCTATACTCCCTATTTCCTTTCCCTTTATCGAAACTTTCATATTCATTAGAGTATAGAATGATGACAACTTAAAAGTTATTTCTACTGCCTCAACACCGATCAAATTCGTTTCATTAGTGTAATTCAAAACTCCAATAGTTATTTCCTTTAATTCTCTACCCCAAAAAATTGATTTGATGAAAGACTCGTCAGGATAGACTTCAATATTCTTCGCTAGTCTTATATCCTCTCTGAACTCCATCGGAACTCCCATATACGTTATTCTTTTCAATGGTTTGGAAGATTCGTACAATTGAATTAAATAGGTTAATGCTAGGTAAAGTGAAAAAATGAACGCTATTATTGTTAACACTAAAAATATCCTTTTCCTAGTCAACTTTATTCTAACTTCTTTTGGGACGTATTTGTAGCTCATTTAGTAATATTGACAACTTCGACAATAAATTATTTTAGTAGCTTTTCTATCTCCTGTTTTGTAATAAACCCCTCTACTTTTTGATTTTCATTTATTACTAGTGTTGGTAATTTTGTAACGTTGAAATAGATTTTTAGAGAGTTTATTATTCCAAGGTTTGAATCAACATCTAAAGCAAAAATCATATATTTTTCTGGATTGTCTTTTTTCAGCTGATTCAAAACGATTCCCTGCGCTATGCAATCTTCGCACCTTTTAGCAGAGGTATAGAAAAATAAGATAGTTGACACGTCATAATTACACTCCTCTCTAAGCTTTCTCATGTAGAGCCACAATCTTAAATTTAAAATGAAATACCTTTCTTTTAAAGTTTCAATGTTATGCAAACCAAACTTGCTTATTTCTCTAAAACTTTCCAAGTAGCTACCCAACTTTCCAGCTTGTATCGCCAAATCGTTTGCTTTTGAAATGTAAATGTTGCAAAGCGTTTTTTTATCAGTAGTTACGCTTCTATAAAACTCTTCCTCAAGAGCAAAATTCGATAAGCTTATTTCCAACTCATCAATCTTCGATTTTACAAATGAAACTCTTGTCTCGTCTAAATACCATCCAATTATTATCCCGCTTATGAAAACTAGCAAAGTTAATAATGCTGCCTTTAAATAAATTTTCGTGCTTATCTTTCCCATTTTATCCTTGCTCCCCTAATTTCTTTCCATATGCTTAACAACCAAGAATAGGCCAAAACAAAAGGATAAAATATTATTTGAACGAAGTAAACTAGAAAACCTCTTAAAAACCTTCTTTCCTTACTCATATGCATACTTATGAAGAAAATGTAGGCATAAATTACAATATTAGCTAACCAGAAAATAGTTGAAACGCTCATAAATAGGTAAGGTGGATCAATTGGTCGCAGATTTAAGTCTGGCATCTCTATTCCAGCTTTCAGGTTTATCAAAACAAAGTCCCTAATCATAGTATATAACGAATAGATTGTTGATGCCATCGAGATAAATAGCACTACAATAAAGATGATGTATAAAGGCAATACATAAACTCCCAAATCTCCAAATCTAGGATTCAAAAACAATTCTTTATATTTTCTGGCATTTATCAAAAATCCTCTATACCATCTGATTCTTTGTTTTATTAACCTCTTAAAAGTCTCCGGGGTTTTTGTGTAGACAATTGAGTTTAATGAGGTTTCAACTTTATAGCCAGCCTTTTGTATTCTCATCGTTAACTCCATATCTTCAGTTAAGTTACCTTCTTCCCATCCTCCAAGCTTTTCTAAAACACTTCTCCTATACAATCCAAAAGGTCCTGGAACAACAAAAACTGCATTCATTAAAGCCAAAACTTTCCTCAAAAATATATTGTAAATGTACTCTACAAATTGCATTTTCTGCCAAAATGTTTTTGGTCTATAGACTTTCAAACTACTAGCAACAGCTGCTACTTTAGGATCGTTAAAGTATCCAAGAGTGTATTTCAGCGCATTTTTTGATACAATAGAATCGGCATCCATACAAACTATGATATCTCCTTTCGCAATTTTTAAGCCGGCATTCAGCGCTGAAGCTTTTCCACCATTTGGCTTATCTATAATCTTTACTCCATGCTTCTCAAACTTTTTCATTATTTTTAAAGTGTTATCAGTGCTTCCATCGTTTATGG
>DAISZX010000019.1:0-5302 GCA_036824555.1 Candidatus Aenigmatarchaeota archaeon | reverse complement strand
TAAAAAGCTTGAGGAAAAATAAAAGGATGAAGCCTGACATCGGAAAAGGAGATTCCGGAAGAACCAGAATTTTTGGTTGCGAATTAGATAAAACTTCTCCTTTAGTTGCCTTAATCGGACATATAGATGAATTAAATAGCTTCATAGGATTTTCTCGAAGTTTTTTGGATGTCAGAAAAAATGCTACACTTAAAGACTTGGATGAAATAATGAAAAAAATTCAAGACCATCTTTTTCTAATAGGCTCAGAGCTTGCTGGAGCCGAGCTAGATAGAAAGGTCGAAATGGAAGAAGTAAAGTGGTTAGAAGATGTGATTGAGAAGTGTGAAAAAGAGGTTGAACCGCTAAGAAACTTTATTTATCCTACCGGAAGCTTACCATCATCTTCTCTTCAAGTCGCTAGGGCAATTTGCAGAAGAGTAGAAAGGGAAGCATTTAAATTTTCTAGAAGAAAGAGGGTCATAAGAAATGAAATTCTTTCATATTTGAATAGGCTTTCTGATGTTTTGTTCGTATTGGCGAGAGTTATTAATAAAAGGATGCAATTTCAAGAGGAGATCTGGAAAATAAAGTAAAAAATATTAATAAGTGGAGGAGAGAAAATTTTTAAATTAGTGATTCAAGATTTCGTACTTGGTGTAACAACATGATACAGTTAATTAGAAAGAGAGATGGAAGAGTAGTTGAGTTTAGAAAAGAAAGAATCACAAATGCTATCTGGAAAGCTATACAATCGGTCGGCGGAAAAGATAGAAGTTTGGCAGAAAGATTGGCAGAAGAGGTTGTAAT
Source organism: Candidatus Aenigmatarchaeota archaeon (assembly GCA_036824555.1). Classification (GTDB taxonomy): domain Archaea; phylum Aenigmatarchaeota; class Aenigmatarchaeia; order CG10238-14; family SpSt-28; genus SpSt-28. The sequence continues at coordinate 4,513 of DAISZX010000019.1, read as the reverse complement.
GCTTCTTGAAAAGCAATTAAGACCTGGAGAGATTCCGAATGTTGAGCAAGTGCAGGATTTAGTTGAACAGGTATTGGTAAAAAGTGGAAATTATGAGGTTGCTAAGGCATATATAACTTATAGGAAGAAAAAAGAGGAGATAAGAAAAGAAAAAATGGCTCTTTTGCAAGGATTTTATGAAGAAGAAGTAGCTAAAAAATTTTCTTTGAATGCTATTAGGTTGATGGTAAGCAGGTATTTATTGAAAAATGAAGAGGGAAAACTAATAGAAGGACCAAAACAAATGTTTGAAAGAGTAGCAATGCTTATTGTAATTCCAGATTTATTGTATGATGTTAGAGTTTTTGATAAAGAAGGCAAACAGGAGGTTAAGCCTTTTGAAGAGTTTAACCCAGAAATTTATGAAGGAAAGTTGGGCTTTAAAACGGAAAGTGGGTTTTTAGGTTGGAATAGATATCATCTAGAAAGAATGAAGAGTCTTTATGATGAGTTAAACTCTCAAAGGAAAATGAAAGTTAAGTGGAGCGAGTTTTTGAAAATGTTAGAAAATGGGGAATTTCAAAAATACTACAATAACTTTAAAGAGTATTTCGATTTGATGGTTAACAAAAAATTTCTGCCTAATTCTCCAACTTTGTTTAATGCCGGGGCTAGATTGGGTCAATTGAGTGCTTGTTTCGTTATAGGAATAGAGGATGATATGGAAAGTATAATGGATGCAGCAAAAGAAGCTGCTTTAATTTTCAAGTCTGGTGGTGGGATAGGAATAAACTATTCAAAACTTAGGCCGGAGGGAGATATAGTAGCAAGCACTGCTGGAATTGCAAGCGGTCCTGTTTCCTTCATGAGGATAATTGACGTTGTTACAGATGTTGTTAAGCAGGGAGGAAAAAGAAGGGGAGCAAATATGGGAATTTTAGAAAGTTGGCATCCAGACATTCTAAAATTCATTCATGCAAAAGAAAAAGAAGGCCAATTTGAAAATTTCAACATTTCTGTAATGTTGGATGAACATTTCTGGAAATGTTATGAGGGTAGTGAAAAATATCCTCTAATAAATCCTAGAAATGGAAAGGTTGTTGATTATGTTGATCCAAAATTCTTGTTGAACGAAATTGCAACTCTTGCTTGGAGAACAGCAGATCCTGGAGTACTATTTTTGGATAACATAAATAAAAGGAATGTTCAGAAAGAGAGCAGAGGATTGATAAGAGCAACTAATCCTTGCGTAACTGGAGATACAAGAATTTTAACCCCATATGGCCTATTAATGGCTGAGAGTTTGCTTTATTTGAGTAATGGACATAATGGCGAGAGCAATAATATAAAACTCTTAGTAGATGGAGAAAGCGAAATTTTATACACGACTATCCATGGAAAAACGTTGAGTATAAGTTCTCCAATGTCAATCGATGCAAAGGTTTGGAAAGTCGGATTTAAGCCAACTGTCAAATTGATTTTGGAGAATGGAATGGAGGTTGAGGTAACAGAAGACCACAAGATACTTACAAAAGAAGGTTGGATAGAAGCAAAATATGCAGAAGGAAAAGAAATAAAGATAGCAAGAATTGATGTTGATAAGATAGAGAATTATGGGTTGAGAGAAGTTGATGGAATTAAGCTAGATAGAGAGTTAGGATTTCTGTTAGGTTGGTTGGTTGGAGATGGGTATATTGGAGAAAAAGTATTCTTCTACTTTAATGCTAAGTCTGAAAGAGAAGTTTCCGAATATGTAAAAGAGTTGCTTGAAAAGAAATTCGAAGCAAACGTTAGCAAATTTGAGAGAAATAATGAGATGTGGATTTATGCGAGCAAGAAAGAAGTTGTTGATATTTTCAAAAAGCTAATGAGAAAGAAAACCAGCTTACCAGAAATTGTTTTTGTAGCAAACGCAGAATTTGTTAAAGGATTTTTGAGTGGCCTCTTCTCAGCAGATGGATACGTTGATAAAGATGGAGCAATAAGATTATCTTCCTCTAACAAAGATTTGTTAAAAGAAACCCAACTCTTGTTAACTTTGTTTGGTATATTCTCGAAGATTTATGAAAGGCCTTATAGGAGAAAGTTTGAATACATTACTGTAAATGGTGAAAGGAGAGAATATGAGACTAACGGCTATTTTGAACTTATAATCAAAAACTATAGCAGGAAAATTTTTGAAGAAAAGATAAAATTGATAGGTTATAAAAACGAAAAACTTTCTAACAAACTGAAGAAAACTAAAATTGATGACAATTTTGTTAAAGTTTCAAGAGTAGAATATGTTGGCGAGAAATTAGTTTATGACTTTAGCGTTCCTGGTTTCAATAGGTACATTTCCAATGGAATAATAAGTCACAATTGCGGTGAACAGCCTCTGTATGAATACGAATCTTGCAATCTCGGCTCTATAAATCTTTATGCAATGATAAAATTTGACGAAAATGGAAATGCTTACTTTGACTGGGAAGAATACAAAAAGACGATAGAAGTTGCTTATAGATTTTTGGATAATGTTATTGATGTTAATAAATATCCAATTGAGAAAATAGCAAAAGCGAGTAAAAATGTCAGAAGAATCGGTCTTGGTTATATGGGTCTAGCTGATGCATTATTCGCTTTAAGAATTCCTTATAATTCCGAAGAGGGATTTAAGTTCATTGAAAGGGTAAGTGAGTTTCTGACTTATTATGCAATGTATTATTCTGTAGAAAGAGCAAAAGAGAGGGGAGTCTTTCCATTTTACGATATGACAAGCTATAAGAAAGGAGAGATGCCAGTTGAAGGATTTTATCATAAAGAACTTTGGAATCTAGATTGGGAAGATTTGAAAGAAAGAATTTTGAAATATGGGATAAGAAATGTTGAAGTGACTAGTATAGCTCCTACGGGAAGCATTAGTATGTTCTTTGATGTCTCTAGTGGAATAGAACCACAATTTTCTCTTGTATTTGAGAAAAGAGTAACTGTTGGTAGCTTTTTCTATACTGACATAGAATTAGAAAGACAGTTGAAGAAAGAAGGTTATTATAATGATAACATTCTAAAGAAGATAGCTGATAATGGAGGTAGTTTGCAGGGAATAGAAGAAATTCCAGAACATTTGAGAAAAGTTTTCGTTACAGCTCTAGATATCCCATGGTGGGATCATGTGAGAGCGCAAGCAGTTGCTCAGCTTTGGATAACAACATCAATAAGCAAAACTATAAACATGCCATCATTCACAACAGTAGAAGACGTTTTAGAGGCTTATAAAGCTGCTTATAAAATGGGTTGCAAAGGAGTAACAATTTACAGAGAAGGTAGTAAATCTAAGCAAGTTTTGTATGCTCCTTCTCAGGCTGAAGAAAAAAGAATATTTGAGGTTTTGAGGCTGATTAAAAACGATACGATAAAGATAATGAAGAGGCTTGGACTAAAAGAGCCTAGGTGGATTGTAGAATTTAACACAAATGGAAAAATAGAAAAAGCGAAAAGTGAAAACGGAAAAATAGAAAAGTGTCCTGCTTGTGGTTCTGAAAGATTAGTTTATCAAGCTGGTTGTGTAACCTGCTTAGATTGCGGATGGTCCGCTTGCTTAATTTCCTAGATTTTCACTCAATTTCTCTTCTTATCTAAAGTTTTTTTAAATTAGAAAATCTTTTATTATCTAAATCGAGTTCATTTAATGGTAGAGGAAATAAGGAGCCCAATTGTAATAACAGTCGGTCATGTCGATCATGGAAAGTTTTAAGGCTCTGGGCCTTAAAACCCATAGAGACGACTTTACTAGACTGCATTAGGGGGACAAGCGTTACGAAACTAGAGCCGGGAGAACTAACTCAACATATAGGAGCGAGTTTCATTCCTAAGAAAGTAATAGAAAGTTTGTCGAAGGATTTGTTAGAGAAAATGAAGATTCGAATTGAAATCCCTGGCTTGTTGTTTATCGATACTCCAGGTCATGCTGCTTTTATTAGCATGAGAGAAAAAGGATGCAATGTTGCTGATTTAGCGATTCTGGTTGTTGATATTAATGAAGGCTTCCAAGAACAGACACATGAAAGTTTGAAGATCATAAAGGAATACAAGGTTCCTTTTGTTGTTGCCGCAACAAAAATAGACAAAATTCCTGGTTGGAGGAATCAATGCACTACATCTTTTCTTGAGAGCGTATCGAAGCAAGAAGAAAGCGTTGTTGAAGAATTAGATAAAAAAATTTACATGATAGTCTCTTCTTTAGCGGAATATAATTTTGATAGTGAAAGATTTGATAGAGTAACAGATTTCACAAGGCAAGTGGCAATTGTTCCCGTTAGCTCCATTACCAAAGAGGGAATTGCAGAATTGTTAGCACTATTGGCTGGGTTATCCCAAAAATTCTTGAAAGAAAAAATGAAGTGTTCTGATAAGGCAAGGGGAATAATATTGGAAGTGAAAGAAGTAAAAGGTTTGGGTTTGACGCTTGATATAATTCTGTACGATGGAAAATTGGAAAGGGAGGACTACTTGATTATTGGTGGAAAAGAGCCGATAGTGACAAAAGTTAAAGCTT
>DAISZX010000006.1:0-20279 GCA_036824555.1 Candidatus Aenigmatarchaeota archaeon | reverse complement strand
ATTTTAATTCGCCCCCGGCGGGATTTGAACCCGCGACCGTCACCTTTCATCCTTTCGTCAAACCTTCTCGATAGAAGGGTGCCGCTCTATCCAAGCTGAGCTACGGGGGCATTTCATTATTCTATCCTTGATTTGGAAAATAAAGCTTTAAGCATATATTTCAAATTTACTTAATGAGTCTAACTTTTGCTCAAATTAAAAAAATAGAGGAGAAATGGCAGAAGAGATGGGAAAAAAAGAGAGTTTTTGAAGCAAACGTTGATAAAAAAAGGAAAAAATTTTTCATAACGTTTCCGTATCCTTATGTCAATGGCGCACCTCATGTTGGACATACTTACTCCTTTTTCAGAGCAGATACTTATGCAAGGTTTAAAAGATTGATGGGGTTTAACGTTTTATTTCCACAGGGCTTTCATGCAACAGGAGAGCCCATTTTAGGAGCAATAGAGAGAATTAAAGGTGGTGATGTTTCTCAAATAGAAACTTTTAAACTTTTTGGCGCCACAGATAAAGATGTAAAAGATTTTATTGAGAAGGGTCCGGAGTTTGTTGCAAGATACTGGATGAACAAATGGATAGAAGTTCTTAGAAAAAGCGGAATGAGCATAGATTGGAGGAGGACTTTCATAACAGCTATTACACCTCATTACAATAAATTCATCGAATGGCAGTACAACACTTTAAGGAAAAAGGGTTTCGTAGTTCAGGGCACACATCCAGTTGTTTGGTGTCCACATTGCCAAAGCCCAACTGGAGACCATGATAGGTTGAAGGGTGAGGGAGAAAGCCCAACTAAATTCTTTGTTGTAAAGTTCAAATTTGGTGAAAAGATTTTTCCTTGTGCGACTTTAAGGCCGGAAACAGTTTTTGGTGTAACTAACATTTGGGTTAAACCAAACGAGGATTATGTTGTAGTAAAGGTAGATAAAGAAAAATGGATAGTTAGTAAAAGGGCTGCGGAAAAACTTAAGGATCAATTAAGAAATGTTGAAGAAATTGAGATAATAAATTCTGATTTTCTTATCGGAAAATTAGTAGAGAATCCGATAACAAAAGAAAAAGTTCCAATTTTACCAGCAAGTTTTGTAGACTTAGATTTTGGTACTGGAATAGTTATGTCAGTTCCCGCCCATGCTCCATACGATTACGTAGCTCTAGAAGATTTGAAGAAAAGCGAAATTGGTAGGAAACTTGGTGTTGAGAACATCGTTGCTAAGAAGATCATAGAGTTGGAAGATTATAGAGGTATTCCCGCTGAGGAAGTATGCAAGGTTTATCTTATAGAAAATCAGTCCCAAGTAGAGAAACTCGAGCTTGCTACTCAAGAATTGTATAAAAAAGAGTTTCATAAGGGAAAAATGATAGTTAGTCCTTTCGAAGGCATTCCTGTAAAAGAGGCTAAAGAGAGAGTAGTTGAGTTATTAAAATCCTTGGATTCCTTGGACTACATTTGGGAGACTACTGGCTTAGTTATTTGCAGGTGTGGCACTAGATGTCATGTCAAGATACTTGAAAATCAATGGTTTTTGAAATACTCGGATGAAGAATGGAAAAGAGCTGTTAAGAGATGTATTGAGAGGATGAGGTTCTATCCTGAAGAAATCACCCAACAATTTATTAATACTGTTGATTGGCTAGAAAATAAGGCTTGTGCTAGAAAAACAGGACTTGGTACTAGGTTACCATGGGATAAGGAATGGATTGTAGAAACTTTGAGCGATTCGACGATATACATGAGTTTCTATACCATTTATCACTATCTCAAAGATATTCCGGTTGAGAAGGTAAGCGATGAGCTATTCGATTTTATATTTCTTGGAAGAGGAAGTCCTAAAGAAATTGCTAAAAAGTATGGAATTAGGGAGAGTCTTTTAAGAAAGATGAGGGAAGAATTTGAATATTTCTATCCAGTTGATTTAAGAACTTCTGGAAAGGATTTAGTACAAAATCATTTAACTTTCTACCTCTTTCACCATACCGCAATATGGGACGAGAAGTATTGGCCAAGAGCAATTGCAGTTAACGGGTTTGTTAACGTCGGCGGGGAAAAGATGAGTAAAAGCAAGGGAAACGTTATACCTCTATCGAGATTATTAGAAGAAATAGGAAGCGATTTGACGAGAATAAACATCATTTCTTCTGCAGAAGGTCTTAGTGATGCTGATTGGAGAGGAGAAAATATTAAAGTTTTTCTAGAGAGGATTAGCTTCATGTTTGAGATAATTAACTCTTTGAAAAAAGCAAAATGTAGAAAAGTTAGGAATGTTGAGAGATTTTTGGTGGAGAAAATAAATAAAATAGGGAAGGAAGCCCTAGATGCTTATGAGAATCTTAAATTTAGAACAGCCACGCAGCTTCTCTTTTTCGAATTCCTTAACGATTTAGAGTGGTATTTTAGGAGAGTTGGAAATATGAGCAACGCTAATGGAAGAGTTTTGAGGAAAGTTTTAAAGATATTTATTCCACTAATTTCGCCTTTAATCCCCCATTTGGCTGAGGAGCTATGGGAAAAACTTGGTGGAAAGAAATTTGTGTTTCAAGCGAAATTGCCAGATTTTGAGAGATTTGAAGAGAAGCCCATTTTAATGGAAAAGTTTTTACAGTCTGTAATTGAAGACATAAGGGAAATAAAGAAGCTTGTGGGTGAAAAGCCGAAAGAGGTTGATATAATAGTTGCAGCTGACTGGAAGTTTAGCCTAGCTGAAAAATTATTAAGAGGGGAGAAAGTTGAGCTTAAGGATTTCTTGAAAAATTTTGAAGATAGGGATAAAGAGTATGTAGCAAAATTCTACAAGAAGATTGTATCTCAAAGGGAGATGCCTATATTCCTCTCAAAAGATGAGGAGATAAAGATATTGGAAGAGGGTAGAGAGTTGCTGGAAAAAGAAGTAGGAAGTAGAGTAATAATTACTTCTGAAGAAAAAAGCGGATTGGAAAAGGCTAAGCAGGCGGAGCCACTAAAGCCAGCCATTTATTTTTCATTTTAACTCATTAATGCTGCCGTTTCTACAGTTGCACCCAAAAGCAAAAATATCATTCCTAAAGAGAGCAAGAAAAGACAATCCTCTATTACAACTTTGCTTCTTATCCCCCTTGTAAAATAGTATGATAGTATTCCTCCAGCAACAGCTGCCAAAAAGTAAGCCACTATTTCCAAGCTACCGTGCGGCATGTAAGAAAGGAGAGCTATTGGAAGCTTTGTAATCCCACCCAAACTTTGAGCAAGCATGCTTGCTGCAGTAGCCAATATAGAGGCATTCCATGCGAGTATGAAAATGGCCCCAGAACCATAAATAAAAGAGAAAAGAAAGCTTAAAAATAGAACCCCAACGTTATTTATGAATATCGTTTGAAATGTACCTCCAAACCAAAAATATCCCCTAATCGCTCTGATTTCATCTATTTGCGTTCTAAAGGTCTTGCTAGATATCTCTGGTGGAAGAATTAAGTAGAGCAGTGAAAACACCAAAGTTATTCCTGCAAAGACAGCAATGAAACAAGAAATAATTTCTCTATAAAATGAGAGGAATACTAAAGAGAACAGCAGGAAAACTCCAAAGTATAGAAATAACATCAATAGCATAAATTCCATTTTTTGATAGAATAAGGAAAATAGTAAGAAGGGTATGAGTACGATTAAAGCCATTTTGGTTATTGATTTCTTGTCTTTTGCATAGAAGAAAAGCAAATCTAATATTCCACCATTTTTCCTAACTAGACTTATTTTACCCTCATATATGTTGAGCTTAGTCATGAAAGGTGTTAGGCCGAGGGTTGTTAAAATTACAGAGTATAACCCAACATCTTCTTTAAACACGACAAAAGAAATTGAGAACGATATAAGGGATACGATTGCTGATAAATAAAAAGCGCTCCAGGGATTTCTTATTCCTTGCTTTAGCGAAACTAAGCTTTCGAGCACCATAAAAATTATTGTTCTGAAAAATTTTAATCCGTTCGTAAAAAAGTTTTATGAAAATTGAAAAAAACACAATTGGGTTGGTTTTGATTTTGATTATGGTGGCTTCTACCTTCGCTTTCACCATTACTCAAAAACAGGATTATTTTTATAGGGAAGAAGAAGGAAAAGGTCTTCCAACGCAGAGAATTTTAAGTTATATGTCTGAACCTCAAAAGACATTAGCCATATCAAATGGCTTTACGATCATTTACTTCAATTATACCTCCCCCTACGATGAAGTAAAATCCTATTTAGAGGCATTGGCAAGAGATTATTATGTATATGTTATCGAAAGTTATTCTACCGAAAGGTATCTCAGAGTGGAAAGTTTGAAAGGATCGAGGGAAATTAAAGACCCAAATATAAATCAAACAATTGATGTTCTATGTCAAATTATGATTAACAGACCAATAGATTGCGTGTTAAGGGAGATAGGATGATTGAAGAAAAAGGAGAGATTAAGATTTTTGTCGAAAAAGATAGACTCTTTTCTACAAATTTGGAGTTGAGGGATAGCCACATAGGGGAGTTTAAAAACAATAAAATATACCTGCATCCAGTAGAAGTATTCTATTTGGCTAATATAAGAAAGGCAAAAGTTTATGATGGAAGTGAAGAATTATCGCTTTCAAAAGTCTTTCAAAGATTTTACTCAAGCTACTTTTTCGTTAAATACAACGTTTATAGGGACTGGAGAGATAGAGGACTATTCATAACTTTACCAGAAAGGGTAGAAATGAAAAATTATGGGAAAAGTCCTGTCAAAAAATATCCTTCTAAACACTTCTCTTTCCAAATAAACTTCCCAATATTTTTTATTAAAGAAGAATGCTATTCTTTGGCTTTTGGTAGAGAAGCGAGAAAGTTTTTTGAAAATTATTGGTTTGGTCAGTGGGGAGTTTATAAAAATGTTGAGAGGGGAAGTGCATTAACGCTCGACGCAATCGAAACGCTTTATCTCTCCAAAAAAGGAGCAGATATTCTAGATATTTCATCGAATAAAAAATTGAGTTTTGAAGATGTGTTAAAAGAGGTTGAAAAGAGAATACCTTATGCATCTAGGACTTTGGAAGTTTATGAAGATTGGAGGGATAAAGGATTCGTTTTAAAAACTGGCTTTAAATTTGGGACCCATTTCAGAATTTATTTTCCGGGAGCGAAGCCTGTTGGAGAGAAAAAGGAGTGGCAGCATTCAAAGCATGTTATCCATGTTTTTCCCAAAGAAGTTAGCATGCCGATGAGCGAATGGTCAAGGGCAATTAGAGTTGCTCATAGCGTTAGAAAGACTTTTATAATGGCAATTCCCGGAATGAAAAAGGAAGATTATTTGAAGGAAAAAACGCCAATAGATTTCGTTGCTTGGCATAGGAAGAGTGGAAATCAGGTTGAGAAGCCAGAAAAAGACGACCCTTCTTTTCTTGTTATTTCTTTGAATGAGGATGAGAGCTTAAGCGGAAAAATGTTGGCCAGCGCCTTAGATGTAGCTGATGAAGTTGGGCTAAGACTTTTAATAGCTATAAACGATAGAGAGACAAGCATTACTTACTATTTAGCCAACAGAATAGAACTTCCAGGTTCTCAGCACAAATACTACGAAATAGAATGGTTTACTCCTTAATCACTAGTAAGTAAAGATATTTAAGCTTTTCGGTGCAATAATTAATCATGAGCAGAAAATTGGTAGTAATATTTTTTGCACTGATAGCGATTCAATTAGCTTATGCTCAAAGCTTTGAAGTTTTAGAGAGGTTTTGCGAGGGCAATTATCTTATAGCTAAAGTAAGAGAGGTTAGTGGTGCAACTAGCTATAGAATTTTAGACTACTGTCCTTATGGTTGTAGATATGGAGTGTGCTTAAGTAAAAAAGAAGTTCCTTTAGTTGGTATAAAAGAGATATATAATGTTAAGGCATGTAGCGATAATGTAATTTTTGTCTCGATAACTAATATTGGCGGTACTAAAGGTGATTTGAGCTTAAGTATAGCTGGAGAGGCTTCTCACTGGATTAGATACCCTGAGAAAGTTAGTGTAGATGTGAATGAGACTAAGACCATAGCAATAGTGGCATCCATTCCATGCAATGTTACTAGCGGAACATATTCCTTTACTTTAGTAGGAAAGGGTGTTATAGAGTTTTACGCCCCATCAGCTTTAAACATTGTAGACTCTAAGGCATTTTCTTTACCAATAACAACTACAGTTACCCCAATAGACATAAAGCTAGCTTTAGTAGCTGCTATATTGATTGTCTTTTTCTATTTAGTTTTCAGATATAGCTTTAGAAAAACGAAAGAGGAGAGATTTCTAGAGTAAAGATTAGAATTTTTTAAGTAACTAAATTTATGGAAATTAAGTTTTTTGATGAAAAGACGAAAAAGTTTTACAAGTTGGTTCCAACATCAACTTGGCCAACCTTAGAGATTTCCGGAATTCATATGCATAGAATAAAAGATGTGGATCCGAAAACTGATAGCGAGATGAAATTGAGAGCTTTAGGGAGAATTTATGGTAAAATTTTAGATGTTTGCACGGGACTAGGATATACTGCAATATTGGCTGCCAGAAAAAAGAGTGTGGAAAAAGTTGTAACGATTGAGAAAGATGAGAATGTGATAAAAATTGCGAGACAGAATGAATTTTCTAAAGAGTTGTTTGAAAACCCGAAGATAGAGTTGATAATTGGGGATGCTTTTGAAGTAATTAAAAATTTTGAAGATGAGAAGTTTAATTTTATTATTCACGATCCGCCTCGATTTTCCCTAGCTCCTGAGTTGTATTCTCTTGAATTTTACTCCCAACTTTTCAGAGTTCTTAAAAGTGGGGGAAAGCTTTTTCATTATACTGGAGAACCTGGCAAGCTTTCCGGAAAAAATTTAGTCAAAGGTATGATAAAAAGACTTTTGTTAGCCGGATTTAATAAAGTTGTTAAGGTAGAAAACGTTAAAGGCTTAGTCGCTTACAAATCCTATTGATACATCCTTTCATACTTCTTACAAAGATTTATTATGGATTGAATGTTATTCCTTCCTATAGATTTCAAAATCTTCTTGAACTCGCTTCTAAAATACATTTCCACATTCCTTTCTCCCAATTCTTTTAAGGCTATTTTCGCAATTTCTTCCCCCTCCTCATCGAAGTCACTAAGTATTACAATCTTTCTACCTAAATTCTTCACTTTCCTTAAACTATTAAAATATAGTATTTTTCCCTTGTATCCAATCTTTTGCAAGGCTTTTCTATCCTCTTTACCCTCAACTACTATGCATGCAATTTCATCATTCATCTTTTCTGCTAACTCTTTCAATTTTAGAAAAGCTTCTATTTCCCTTTTCATTGAAAATTTTAATCTATAGTAGAAAAATTTATTTGGGCCTGTAGCTCAGCCTGGTAGAGCAGCCGGCTCTTAACCGGTTGGTCGCGGGTTCGAATCCCGCCAGGCCCAAGTTGCTATTTAGATTTTTTAAGAATCTATTTTGTAAGTAAGAGCTATAGAACTTTTGTAGGGTTTAAAGGTTGTGAGAATTGAGTTTAAAGAATTTTATGCAACTTTTAGGTCTAGGATAAATGTAAAACCTTATCAATGGGTTTTAAATTAAGCTAGCTACTTTTAATCGCTACCAATGCACAATATCCTACAACAGCTGAATAATCTTTGCTCGTTTCGGCAGAAGTTGAATGTTTAATCAGTTCAATTTTTCCGTTCAGCTTTTTTGTTAAGCTCATTAAAATTGCAATCGCTCCATATCCACATGCAGAAACATTTAAATTTTCTAAAGTTTTATAGAATTTTTTCAAATCGAGGGAAATTATTGCTTTAATCAACTCCATATCCTTTTTTTGAGTAATCTCATAGCTTTCATAGTGATTTAAATCACTACTTGCTACAACAATGAATTCTTTGTTAATTCTAATAAAAGCATCTGCCAAACTTTCTGCAACTTCTAATGATTGATTCATCAGACAGATTGGAACAATTTTAAAATTACTTCCATACAAAAACTGAAGAAAAGGAAGCTGAACTTCTATTGAATGTTCATAAATATGAGCTATCTCATCTTTTTCAGCAAACCTACAATTTCTAATTAAATCATCAACAAACTCTTCATCGATTTCTACTTCTCCTAATGGAGTTTTCCATTTTCCACCAGGATAAACAGAAACTTCGCTTCCATAACCAGTATGATTTGGTCCAATTATTACTATCGTCTTCTTAAGTTTTCTTGGTAAAGCAGCATAGGCATATGCAGCGGTCAACCCCGAATAAATGTAGCCAGCATGAGGAGCAACAATTCCAATAGCATCTTCTCTTTCTTTCACTTCCTTTTTAGCTTTATCAAAAAAAGTCGTTAATATTTTTTCTAGTTCCTTTCTATTGGAAGGATAGAAGTAACCAGCAACAGCTGGGGCCCTCATATATTACCTTACCTTCAACATTAAATTTAAGTTAACAAAAACTTTTGAATGGTGTTCATACTAAAAAACAGACCAATAGCTTTTGTTAAAGAGTTGGGTTTATTGGCTATAACAGATTTACATCTCGGAATAGAATTTGAGTTAAGGAAGAAGGGAATAAATGTTTCTTTGCAATCAGAAAAATTTTTGAGAATTTTGGAAGAAGCGAAACAAGAAACTAATGCAAAAAGAATTGTTGTTCTTGGCGATGTAAAACATAAGGTGCCTGTAGCTTCAGCAAAAGAGATAGAATATGTCAGAAATTTTTTTGAAAGTCTTTCTAAAGTTTTTGAAGAAATTTTCGTTTGCAAAGGAAATCACGATGACATGCTTGAAGAAATTTTGCAAGATTACAAGGTTTATGGGACTAGAGGATTTAAAATAAAAGATTACGGTTTTTTTCATGGTCATGCTTGGCCTTTCTCCAAACTTTGGAATTGCAAAACATGGATTATAGGTCATTTACAAGCAGCGATAGAGATTAGAAAAGGGAACTTCAAAAAGATAGAAAAGGTTGTTATGAAAGCTAGACCAAAAATAGAAAAAGGAAAATTGCAAGAAATTATAATTCTGCCTGCTTTTAGTGATTTGGCAGGAAGCCTACTTCTAAATAAGGAGCTTCCTTCAGATTTTCTTTTCGAGAAAGTTATTGATATGAGCAATTCAGAAGCATACCTTTTGGATGGAAGCTGTTTGGGGAAATTAAGTAACTTAAGTATTTAACCTTTTTCTTCGAATTTGTGAAATGATATCCAAGGAATATCTAAAACTGCTAAGAAGCTATCAAAACGATTTTAGAAGAAAATACCGTATATACTTTGATCCACGCTTAGATCCTAGAATTTGGCTAAGGAGTAGAGACACAAGCGCAGAGCTAATCTGGCCTAAGGATATTTTATCTCAGTATGAAGCATTTAGTAGAGGTGAATGTAGTTCAATCGATTTAGTATTTCTTATCTACTCTCCAGAAAGTAGAACGGAGGAAAAGTATGTTTTGGCAATTAAGTACAAACCATATGTTTCGAAAACTATCGCTAATAACCAACAAATTTTCTATCCATACAAATTCTCTCATTCTTGTAGGTTTTGCGAGTTTCAACTAGTTTCTCATGGAAACATTGAAATATATTGTAAACATCTTTATGCGGCACTAAGAGAAGCAGACTCTATAGCAAAAAAGTATTATATTGATGGTTTTACCATTGCAGAAACCATGTTCTATCCAAGAAGTGAGGAACTTTTCAAAAAGTTCTATGAAGTAGAAAATAGTAGAATCTCAGCTGAAGAAAAGTTAAAGAATGTGTTTACTCTTTTAGAAAGAGAGCTATATGTCGAAGAATTAAAGTTGTTAGAAAGACTAAATAAGAGGATTTCTCATCTAAGAAAGGTTTGAATAAGCTTTATACTCACTCTTAACTACCACAGGATCTTGGGTTTATCAGGTTTCCAGCCGGCTCGGGCGATTGGGAGTGGCGGGCTTACCGCTCGCCCGAAGGCTCGCGGCTTACACCCCCACCCCATCAACGTTATCGTCTATAACAGCCCTCGTCTCTCTGCCGGGTTGCCCCAGCAGAGAGATTGGCCGTCTATTTTTCCGGGTGGTTTCCCCCTTAGATGCCTTCAGGGGTTATCCACTGGGGCGTGGCTGCCCGGCATGCCAAATGGACAACCGGTACACCAGAGGCCCCGGGAGCGCGTTCCTTTCGTACTTGCGCTCCCTTCCGGTCAGACGGCCAGCACCCCCAGTAGATAGCGACCGAACTGTCTTTGCCGCTGCATGCGAAGACTAGAGAGTATACTATACACTAAATCTTGATTTAAGTTTACGACCCGAGAACGATACCCAATTCATCCTTAGCAAGATGCTACGTCTTTGGGTAGTGCTTCGCATGCAGTCACGACGTTCTGAACCCAGCTAGCGTCCCCCTTTAACCAGTGGACACCTGTACCCGAAGCCTCGAGGAGGCAAGTTTTGCAAAAATTCTCCCATTCTTCAAAAGAGCGAAAAGAATTTTTTCCTTCTTCACACAATTTTGCAACAATATCTAAAATTACATTCTTCTCTACTCCATTCCATCTTCGGCTTTTCCTAGAAATTTTCACCCCATCTATAAACCTAATCTCCCTGGAAAACCTCAAGATATCTTCTTTCCTCGTTAGAACGACTTCATTTTTCCACACAGCAGGATGAAACCCAAGCTTTCTTAACATTTCTGCTACAAAATTTTTTAGAGAGTCATTCTTTGAACTTGCTTGCACTCTTTTGTTGATAATCCACAATTTCTTAAGTTTATGCCATTTGCAGCCAAGTATTACTGAACCTTCTGCTGAGAAAAAACCTCTGAGAAAGCTTTTGAGTAAATTCTCTGGCAGATTTGTAATTGAAGGAAATTGTAAAATAGTGTTTCCTTTCCTCTTCCATTGAGGAAGGAACTGTAGAAAAACATTTACTACATTCTTCTGGAAAACTCGTACAATTTTAACTTGATGTTTGTCTATTCTCTCTGAAAAATGCACATCTCCAAATAAACTTTCTATGCACTTTTTGTATCTTTCTATTAATGCCTCTTCTTTTCCTGCGAAAATTATTTCAAAATGGTTACTTTTTCTTACTGTACCATCAGCTAATAGAAGACCAACTACTTCCCAGAATTCTTCTCTATTCCTTACCTCCTCGATTTGGCCGCTTGCAGTTGAGGACATTCATATCATCTTTATGAAGTATATTAGAAGTTTTCCATATACAAAGCTTTATCTCGAATGTCCTCAATTGCTGCACGGCCAGGAGGGGGGGAGCCGACAGCTACGCACCAACGCGCCGGGTCAATTTGCCTGTCGCTATCTGCAGGAAAACGTAGACCCTCGCAGATAGCTTTACTGTGGGCTTTCACCGGCCACGGGCCCATTATCCCCGGGGTAGCTTTTCTGATACCACCGGCCCCCATTAAGGGGAACCGATGTATCGCTAACCCACGCTTTCGCGGCTGGAACCCTCGCTTTGTGGGTTCCAGTCAGCCCACCTTTTGCGTTTGCACTCTACCCCGGATTTCTTTCGGGTGAAAAACTCCCATCAAAAGTTACCCCGCTAATCATTCAATCATTCGGGAGCGACTTTATCATTGTGGGAGTTTTTCATGACCCGGGTGAGGTGAGCTTTGGGCCCCCTCGATACCTTTTCGAGGGGGTGCCGCCCCAGCCGAACTGCCCACCTAGCGCTGTCCCCTCTTCGGGTAAGCCGTAGAGTCCCAGAAGGCTGGTGTTACACTTGCCCCTCGGCCTCGGCCGGAGCCTACGCCTGATAGCGGGTCCCAGCTACTCTATGCAACCAGGACTCTACAGCAACGCCAGGCTGCAGTAAAGCTCCACGGGGTCTACGTTTCCCACTGGGGGTCTCCGGCCTATTCACCGGAAAGCCGAGTTCGCCGGGTCCCACCCCGGGACAGTGCCCAGGTCGTTAAGCTGTTCACAGGCCGCCATTTAAGCGGCAAGGGATTATGCTACTTCTGTCGCCCAAGGCGGCGATCATAAAATCAGATGACCGCCTGAGATACGACGGTCAGAGTTACCGCCGCCGCTCTGCGGGGCTTAGCCCGGTTGGAACCGGGTTTCACACACCGCAGCTGGGCAAACCTCAGGGACTGTACTCATCCTTTCGGACTAGCAGTCCCCTGCGTTTTTGTTAAACAGTCGCCTGGGCCTTGTCACTGCGACCTGCGGTCCCTCCCATCCTTTGTCCTCTAAGGAGGACT
Source organism: Candidatus Aenigmatarchaeota archaeon (assembly GCA_036824555.1). Classification (GTDB taxonomy): domain Archaea; phylum Aenigmatarchaeota; class Aenigmatarchaeia; order CG10238-14; family SpSt-28; genus SpSt-28. The sequence goes on along the minus strand of DAISZX010000006.1, from coordinate 8,117 downwards.
CAGGATGGTCAAGACCACAGGCACCCCTTCTAGCGAACATACGGGGCCAACTTGCCGATTTCCCTAGGGTGGGTTCTCCCGACACGCCGTTCCCTTCTCAGGAAGCCCACCTGTGCCGGTTCTCGGTACGGTCTAGGGGGATCCTTGTGGATTGCCTTTTCACCGGCTCCAGGGATCGGCCGAACTTCTCATACGAGAAGCCCATCCTGCCTTCAGCCTCTTCTCCTCATTACGAGACTCCGAGGCCTTAAGCAGTTAGCTTACGTCGGCCTACCCCGAAGCGTCGGCAATCCACCCTAGCCTTGCGGCACGTACCCCCTAGGTTCCGGAATATTAACCGGATTCCCTTCCTCGGGTGCGCCGATTAAGGGCACCCTTAGGACCGACTAACTGCCGGTTGACGAACATTGCCGGCAAACCCTTGGGCTTCAGGCGGCCGGGATTCTCACCCGGCTCGGCTGCTACTTTCGGCGGGATCTGCATTGCTGCGTGGTCCACTGGAGCTCACGCCCCAGCTTCTGCCCACGCAGCACGCCCCCCTACCAGGCCTATTCGGCCTCCGGGGTCTCGGTGGTCGGCTTAGTCCCTTCCATCTTCAGGGCACAACCTCTCGGCGGGTAAGTTGTTGTACACTTCTTAGCTGATGGCTACTTTTAGGCCCACAGCCCCGCTGTCTAAGAGGTTGTACCCCTTCGTCGTTTAGCCGACACTTAGGGACCTTAACCCCGGTCTGGGTTGTTCCCCTCACGAGTGCCGAGCTTACCCCAGCACTCATTTTCCCGCCGTCTACGGGGCTGGCGGATTCGGAGTTTGACAGAGGGGCTGAGCCTTTCGGCCCTTGACCCCTCGATCAGTAACTCTACCCCGCCAGCACCCTCGGGCGAGACTGCTCTGCGGAGCATATCGGGGGGAACCGGCTATGAGGCCGCTCGATTGGCTTTTCACCCCTAATCCTGGCTCACGAGAGGGATTGGCATCTCACCACCTCTATCGGGCCTCCATCCCCCTTTCGGGGGACTTCACCCTGGCCAGGATTAGATCGCGGCCCTTCCGGTCGTAGGCGAGTGACTTCGGGCACTTTCATACCCCGCGCCTCGCTCTTTCGAGCTGCGCGCAAGTCGCTTTCGCTTCGGCTCCGTGGTTTCACCACTTAACCTCGCCACTCGCCTACACTCCCCGCCCCGTTTTTCCAAACGGACGCCAGGACGGTGTAAGCCCCCTCTCGCTTCTTCAGCTTCGAGGGAGCACCTTTCCCGCCCTGGCAGACTGTAGCCACCTGGTTTCAGGCTCTTTTCACCCCGTTTGCACGGTGCTTTTCAGCTTTCCGTCACCGTACTAGTTCGCTATCGGACTTGGGATGTGTTTAGGGTTGGAGGTTAATGCCCCCCAGCTTCCCACTGCCAAATCAGGCAATGGTACTCAGGATACCTGGAATCTTCCTTCCCTCCTTCCCCTACGGGACTATCACCCTCTAAGGTGGGGCATTCCAGCCCACTTCGGGTCGGAGGGCTAGGAAGTACCCAGGTCCTACAACTCCACATTCCACTTGGCTTATCGCCAAGCGGTTCGGTTTGCCCTTTGCCGGTTTCGGTCGCCCCTACTCCCGGCATCTCGTTTGATTTCTCTTCCTGCGGGTACTGAGATGCTTCACTTCCCCGCGTCCCCCTTCCAGGCTTAAAAGCCTGGAATGCCGCTTAACGCGGCAGGATTCCCATTCAGGCATCCGGGGGTCTACGGCTGCATGCGCCTAACCCCGGCTTATCGCAGCTTGCCACGCCCTTCCTCGGCACCCAAGCCGAGCCATCCACCAGGTGGCGTACCTCCGGCCGGAAACCCTTTGACCCCAAGATCCTGTGGTAGTTTCATCTAACGGTCTCTTAAAGACAGTTCGTTCTTCATTTTCTTTTCAGAAACGATCTCCAAATCATCGACCTTCAACACTTCACCCTTTAGCATCAAGCTAAAGAGTTGCATTCATCCAAAGTGGCTAGCAAGGTGTCCTCCTTCTTCATTTAAATCTTCAGAAAAGAGGCAGCTAGCTCATCGCCACTTTTTGAGCTTAAGCTGCCATAATTATCACTAAAAAATATTTATCTACACATTTAAATAGCTTTCGTTTGAAAAATTTTGAAAAAATCAATGCATTTAAAAAAGCGCGACAAGCACTAAGTAAGTCTAAAATTAGTATTGTGCTAAAGAATGAGTTAATAAGAGTTAAATGATGTTAAAACCATTTTAAAAGCCAGATTCTTCGAAATTATATCCTTACATTAAAGGTAGACCATTTCATAAATTGGTATCATTTGAGAAGCTCGAACTTTGATATGCAAGATAAATAGCATTGTTTCCCCGATTTTTTCTTTTCACTACTTCGACAAAAGCTACTCTTTTCCTACAAAATCTTCTAAGGAGTATTTGAATTCTTCATCCTTCTTTATTTCTCCCCTTCCTTTAAGAACCTCCCTAGCCAATAGGTAAAAGATTAAAGCCAAGGATTTTCTCCCTTTATTGTTTGCTGGTATTACTAAATCAACGTATTTTGTTTCATTGGAAGTATTGCAAATTGCTACCACAGGAATTCTAGCCTTCACAGCCTCCTGTAAAGCTCTCTTATCAGAAAGAGGGTCAGTTATTACAATAACATCAGCCTCATAAAAATATTCACAATTAGGGTTGGTCAATGTTCCAGGCAAAAATCTCCCAATAAAAACTTTTGCACCTATTGCTTCCCCAAATTTTTCTGCAGCATTTTTTGCAATTTTTTTCCTGGTAGCTACTAAAATGTTTCTATGTCTTGCTAAGAATTTGGCAGCAATTCTTATCCTCTCATCTATTTTTTTCAAATTCAAAATGGTTAACCCATCAGCTTTCGTTTTATAAACAAATTCTCTCATATCCTTAGTTTTTGTTTTAGCCCCAAAGCATATTCCAGTAGCCAAGTAATCTTTTCTTCCAATCAAGAGCTTAGCAGGCATTCACTTTATTTTGAGATAGAAAATTTAAAGCTTAAGTCTTAGCGCTTTTTTTCAACTTTCTTCTTCAAAAGTAGCAATCTTTTCAAAACTTCCGATTTTGTTTCTTTCCAATTTTTCTTTGTTTCAACTTTTAGCGTTATGAATACATACTCCTTATCGCTTTGCTCATTAAAGTACGGACCTTCAATTATTTTATAATCTTTCAAAACCTTTTTTATTTCATCTTCAAGCTTGTCCAAACTGATTTTGAGCTTTAATGGAAATTCTACTCTAACAGAAACTATTGCATTTTCTTTTTCTCTTTCCAGTATTACTGAATTCAATAAGATGGCATTCGGTATCTTAATTTCCTCTCCCTCATCTGATTGGAACACCGAATAAAAGAGTGTAACCTTCTTAATCGAACCTTTATAACCTAAATCCGTGTTTTCAACTGATAAAAATTTGTATGCTGGTAGAGGAACTAGACCATATGGTATTTGAGAGGAGAGTATTTTTATCCTCTTCCCGACTTCAACGTATCTAGTAGAAAGTATGATTATTCCAGCAAATAGATTTGATAGTATCGGCTGCAACGCCAAACCTAATATTAAACCGAGTAAAACGCTACTTTGAAGTATGAAGCTTGTATCTACGTTCCAAACCCTGAGTATGATTATGCCAGCGATCAAAAATGCCAGAACATGCAAAAGATTTGAAAAGTTCTTTGAGTATGGAAGATTTAGCCTGTCTAAAGCGCCTATTATATATAGGTTTATCATGAGTAATATCGCAACAATAAGCATCGACAAAGAAATTCTAGTAGCATAAACTTTCATGTCCTCTCTTAGAAATGACCCAAGTAGGCTTATGCTAATAGAGGTTATTATTAGAAACAAAACCTTCTTATTCAACAATATTCTTCCTTTATCCTTTCCCATCTAGTAATGTATGCTTCTATTTATAAAAATTGTTGTAATACTCATATGATTGATTCGTTAAACGACAGAATTAGAAGCGCTTTAAATATGCTTGGGATCAAAGAATTGACGGAAGTCCAGATAAAAGCATTTAGACCAATTTACGAAGGCAAAGACACTTTAATTATCTCTCCTACGGGAACTGGAAAAACGCTTGCTGCCCTATTACCTATTTTCGAAATTTGGATAAAGGAGAGACCTAGACCAACTAGCATTCTTTACATTTCGCCATTGAAGGCATTAAATAGAGATCAGCTAGAACATCTGAGATTTTGGGCTGAAAAACTCGAGATGGAGATATCTGTAAGACATGGAGATACTTCAAGTTATGAGAGAAAACTTCAGGCAGAGTTTCCAAACGATATGCTAATAGTTACAATAGAGGCTTTGCAATCTGTTTTGGTTGGTAGAAAAATTAGAGAATTTCTGAAAAACGTTAAATGGATAATAATCGATGAAGTTCATGAGATAATTGATTCGAAAAGAGGGGTGCAGCTTAGCTTAGCTTTGGAAAGATTGAGAGAAATTTCAAAGAACTTTCAAATAGTAATGCTTTCCGCAACGATTGGAGATGAAAAAAAAGTTGCTGAGTTTTTTTCTAAAAATAAAGCAGAGATAATTAGGGTTGAAATGGAAAAACCCAAGGAGATTATGGTATATTATCCAATACCAAACCAATTAGATGAAAAGAATGCTGCAAAGATTTTTTCCTCCGCAGAAAGTGCTGCAAGAATAAGATTTATTCTTGATAAGTTGAACGAATTCTCTTCCGTGCTAATCTTTACAAACACAAGGGAATTTGCCGAGGTCTTGGCAAGTAGAATAAGGCTCATAAGTAAAATAAAAGTTGGGGTTCATCATTCTAGTTTGAGTAAAGAAATTAGGGAAAAAACAGAGAGGGATTTTAAGAGCGGTAAATTAAAAGCTCTTGTTTGTACTTCAAGTTTACAGCTTGGTGTTGATATTGGTAGTGTAGATGCAGTTTTTCAGTATCAATCTCCGAGAGAAGTTGTACAACTTTTACAAAGAGTTGGAAGAAGTGGACACAAATTTTGGAAAAAGAGCATGGGATTAATAATTGCAATCGATGAAGATGACATTCTTGAATCTGCTGTAATTGCTAGGAAAGCTTTAAAAGGAGAGCTAGAATCATTTAAAATTTACAATAAAGCTTACGATGTTTTAGCACACCAAATTGTTGGATTGACTTTTGATTTTGGGGATATTTCTTTGAAAAAAGCTTATGAGATTGTTAAGAGAGCAAAACCATATGAGGATCTTTCCATGAACGAATTTTTGCAAGTTTTAGATATTTTAGTTAAAATAGGAATATGTGCCTTGGAAAATGGTGTTATAAGGAAGAGGAGAAAAGCTTATGAATACTACTTTTCTCAACTTTCAACAATACCAGATGTAAAAGAGTATAAAGTCTATAATATCGTTGATCAAAACTATATTGGAGTTTTACATGAAGAGTTTGTAGCTTTGTATGGGGAGGAGGGATACTCATTTATTTTGAAGGGAGAGCCATACAGGATAGTTTCTATCGAAGATGATAAAATATATGTTGAGCCGAGCAAGGACTTTGAGGCGGCAATTCCGGCATGGGAGGGGGAGCTAATTCCAGTCTCTTTTGATGTAGCGCAGGAAGTTGGTAAGTTGAGAGAAAAAATCTTGAGTGGAGATGTTTCAGAATATCCGATGGATGAAAGTAGTTTGCGCGTTGCTAAAAAGTTCTTTCAAGAGCAATCAAACTATTTCATTCCCAATGATAGTAAAATATTTATTGAATATTTTGAAAACAAAATCGTAATTCACTCTTGTTTTGGTAATAGAGTCAACGAAACGCTAAGTAAGCTAATTCTAAGCAAATTAAATTACTTTGCAAAAAGTAAAATAGATGCTTATAGAATAATCTTAATCTTTGAAGGACGAGTTGGTGAAATGCATGCAAACAAAATAAAAGAAATAATTGAAAATTATGATGGAAATCTAGAGGAGGATTTGGATTCGTTCATTTCTCAAAGCGAACTTTTCTATCTTAGGTTCACTAACGTTGCCAAAAGATTTGGAATAATAAGGAGCGATGCAGAAATTAGTAAAATGATTATTAGAGGGCTTGCCAAGGAATTTTTTGGAACTGTGGTTTGGCAAGAGGCTTTAAAAGAACTGAAAATCGAAAAACTTGACGTAGAAAAATTGAGAGAGATTCTGAATAGAATTAAAAAGAAAGAGATAGAAATTTTCGTAGTAAAGGGACCATCTCCCTTGGCAAAGCTTGGACTTAAAAGAGTTTTTATCGAATTTTATGAGGAAAAATCGAAAGATGTGTTGGAGCTTTTCAAAAAAAGAGTTTTAGAAAGTAGGGTAAAACTAATTTGTTTGAATTGTGGTGTCTGGAGGGAAGTTTATACTTTAGCTGAGATGCCAGAAAATATAGCTTGCAGAAATTGTGGAGCTAAATTATTAGCAGTAGTTAGGCCAAAGAATTTGAAAGCGGAGAAAATTATTGAAAAGTATGTTAGGAGGAAGAAAATGAATAAGAATGAGGAGGAAGAATTTAGAAAGTTTTTGGCTAAGGCAACGCTTTTCATGACATATGGCAAAAGAGCAGCAATAGCATTTTCTGTTAGAGGTGTTGGTGTAGAGAACGCGAAAAGAATTTTAAGCAAATACTTTAAAGATGAAAATGAATTTTTTGAAGCTTTGTTCGATGCAGAAAAAACATTTATAAGAAACAGAAGATTTTGGAAAATATAGGTTTCTTGTAATGAGGCAATTAATGATACGATTTTTTAAGATGTGTATCTCAACTTGGCAATCATTAAAAAATGTAAATGGCAGAAAATTCCACATGGATTAACTTTTAGCGATTTAACCCAGCTTTAGAAATTGATTCCTAATAAATTAAGTATCAATCTTAAAAGATTACTTGAATAAGTAATGACTTTATGATAACGGCTCACAAAGAAATTTTTAATTCCTACGTGTGAAGAAGTTTATTATTTTAACATTTCATGGTAATAATATGAAAGTGGTATGTTTTGGTGGAGGCAAAGCCCTTCCAGAGGCAGTTTTATCAGGACTTAAAAAATATAAGATAGACATAACTTCGATAACATCTATGGTTGATAGTGGTGGTTCTTCAGGTAGATTAAGAAAGGAATTAAACGTTCTTCCTCCAGGAGATATAAGAAGACATCTAATAGCTTTATCAGAGGCTCCTAAATGGAAGAAGGATCTTTTTGAACTCAGATTTGGACAAGAAAATTTTGGAGAAGGACACATAGGACATAGTTTTGGAAACCTCTTTATCGCAGGTCTAGAGCATATATTGAAAGACTACGAAAAAGTCCTAGAGATCGTCCATCAATTTTTGGAAGTTAAAGGTAGGTGTCTTCCCGCTACTATAGAAAGGACGACCCTTTGTGCTGTTTTAGAAAACGGAGAAACTATCGAGGGGGAAGATGAGATAGACGTACCAAAAAGGCATGATCCAAATCTAAGAATTAAAGAAATATTCCTCAAACCGAGAGTTAAAGCCTATGAGAGAGCAGTAGAGGCTGTTGAAGACTCAGATTTAGTAATTATTGGCCCAGGGGATTTATACTCTTCCATATTACCGTGTTTTCTTCCAGAGGGCATGAGCGACGCTATTAAGGAAAGCAACGCAAGGAAAATATTCGTTTGTCCCCCCCTTACAAAAACGGGAGAGACAAACAATTTTTCTGTTTTAGATTTTACCAAAGAAGTTGAAAGATACATCGGGTGTGAATTAGATTTTATCATTTATAACACTCAGATACCCTCTGAAGATGAAATTATCAGCTACAAACTGAAGAACAATTGGGTCTACGGAGCAGTTAAAATAGATGATGGGTTAAGTGAAAAAAAATTCATAGGCGCAAATCTTCTGAATTCATCTAAAGGTATTGTTTATGATTCCGATAAATTGGCAGAATTGATAATTAACTTGGCTAGTCGTTAAGATGTTACGATTTTTACCTCAATTGGAAATCTTCTCACTTTTCATTTTTGAAACATGTCTTTAATCCTTGAGAGGGACGCTTTGACAAAATTATCCTAATTGAGCATCTGAAAATACACAAGAGAAGTTTAAAAATCCTAACGCCCCGGGTGGGATTTGAACCCACGACCTCCCGGTTAACAGCCGGTTGCTCTA
>DAISZX010000018.1:0-5510 GCA_036824555.1 Candidatus Aenigmatarchaeota archaeon | reverse complement strand
ATCACCAAATTTTTAACTTCTGGTAAATCTTCTTCACACTTATCTAACAACCTAGTATTAACATCGTTGAAGTCTCCTGTGTAAAGCAAGTTAGTTTTCTTCGATTTTACAAAGATCATTGCAGAACCTGGGATGTGGCCTGCGTCAAAGTAAGTAATCTCAAAATTTCCTATCTTAAACGGCTTATGATAACTAACGATTATAAAATTCTTCATCGTCTGCTTTAAATCAAACTCATTAAACGGTAGTTCTATTCCCTCTTCTCTAGAAACTTTTATTGAATCTTGTAGCAAGAGCTCTGTTAACTCTTTTGTGACATCTAAAGCATAAATTGGAGTGGAATATTTTTTTACTAATAGTGGGATTCCTCCAGAATGATCTAGATGGGCATGAGAGAGAAGAATTGCCTTAGGTCTTTCAACTGGCAACGGAAATTTCGGTGGTACTTCCCTTACTTTTGTTCCGTAATCAAGAACAATTTTGTCCCCATCTTCCTCTACACAAATTCCGCTAGCTCCCACGCAGCCCATTGCCCCAAGAAACTCAATTTTCATTAGAAAAAATGGGAAATCTTATATAAAAGCTTCTTTTTATTTCCATTGACATCTGTTATTAAAACATTTACAAATTAATTTAAATTTGTTGGCATCATAGCAATCTTTAAATTCGCAAGTTGTTATTGCTAGTTCTTCATGTTTTGACTGGCATATCTGAGATGAACAGCCAGTAACTATACAATCTTCATCGCTAGAGCATTCAGAATAAGTGGATTTTCCACAAAATTCTAAGTTGGGAGAAATTATTTTTTCTTTGCTGTCCAAAGAAATAAAAATTACTCTCGAGTCTCTTTCAACATTATATATTAGAATTTTTCTATTGCACACACATTTACAAAGGTCTCCATATTGAGTTTCATAAATGTAATAAGTGTTTCCAACTTTTTTTACAGACAAATTAATACCACAGCAATTTACCACGTTATTTACTAAAAGAGTTTTATTTTCTTCGAAATAATGAAAGTAAGTTTCGTAAATTTCTCCTTCAATACTACACTCTAGTACAGAATATTGAACTCTATCCATTCCTTTCAAATTTTCATTCTTTAAAAGATTGCCTAAGACTATAGCTACAGACACTACTAAAACAATCATTATCAAGATTTTTTGAGAGTTTACCATCTTTAACTATTGTTTTTCAATTAAAATAAGCTTAGCTATTAAATTTCCTTTCTCAAAAATCGATTTTTGAGTCCCCAAACCCTAAAAACAAAGTTATAACAAAGTTATAATTAAAATATAACAAAATTAGAACTTCAGACTAGCGCGTCTTCTGCTAACCATTGCAGATAATTTTTCAATTTAACGCACTAACAGCAAAGAGAAATATAATTTAGAAAGGTTTAGTAACGAGTACATCATCAACAAGCATAGATGGAGATTTTAGCGGTATAAAACTCTCCCACCATTTAACTTCATATTGCTTTTTCTCTATCGCTTTAACTTTTCTGAAGAAATCGAGAAAATTTGAGTTTATCCTCAAATTCTTAACAAAACCCTCAATCTTTCCATTCTTGACATAAAAAGTTGCATCCCTTGGCAATGAGGAAAAAGTTCCTTCGACAAAGCTTGTGTATCTCGTGTACCAACTATTTGTAATTATTAATCCCTCTTTCATTTCCCTAACCATTTCCTCAAAGCTATAATCGCCTTTTTTAACCTCTATTTTCCAAGGATGTGGATAAACAATTCCCGCATTTCCGGTTGGCTTTTGATTTAGTTTTTTACTCGTAGATGTATTATGCAAGTAAGATTTTAGAATACCTCTTTCTATAAGAACATTCTTTTGTGTTGGTCTTCCCTCTTCATCGAACTTTCTAAATGTTCCGTCATCCATTATAGTAAGAATTTTGCTTCCAACGACTTTTTCAACCTTGTCAACCAAGTAAGAATTTCCGGCTAGAACCTCAAAAGCAGAAAAACCAACGCTGGCATAAGACAAAATTCCAGAAAGTGCTAGAGGCATAAAGATTACAGGATATCTTCCTTCTCTTATCTTAGTTTGATTTTCAGTTAAATTTGAGTATTCCTTCGCTTTTTCAGCCATATTTTCTATTTCAATATCTTTTCCAAAGGAAGAGTATTGTGCTAGATGAAAACTTGTTTTTCCAAAGGTTCTAAGTGAAAAATTAAAATAAGTATTAGTATCTTTTTGCCTCACCCCTTTCGAAGTTATAATCTCCCTTTCAACTTTACCCTCCCAAAAAACTCCTGCGCTCTTCTGCTTTAAATCATCCAAAGTTTTTATTATTCTTTCGCTCCAGTCATAAAGAAAAACATTTTTGTCATAACTTTCACTCCTGTACTTAAATTTACCTTCAGCTATCCCTTCATAATTCGCGTTTTCCTCAGCGCTGTCTACTTTCTTTAAACATTCGCTAACAAACCTCTTGATTTCTCTGCTGGAAGAAATTGCCATTGAAGATAGTAAAGTTTTTTTGCCTTTAGCCAAAAATATACTCAAAGTGTTATAATTCCAAATCTGTGTTATAACTATTTTGCTATTAGCGATCTTTATCTGCTTTACTCTTTCCTTCTCAACTTTAATTATCCAATCATCAACCCTATTCTTAACAATCTTCTCAGCTTCATCAATCATCTACTTCACCCTCAAGTCTCTAACTCTAATGTGTGGACCTCCCATCCAGACGGGAACTCCTTGCATAGGCTCTCCTTTACCACATGTTCCGGCGACGAATCCCAAATCTTTAGAGCAAGCGTCGACCTTGGAGTAAAGTTCTTCTGTTGTGGTTTCAATTATAGGTCTTCTTACAAAATCTCCTATTTCACCATTAATAACCTCATAAGCCTCAAAGCCGACGTATTTTTCATTCCATCTAACATCATCTATATTCCACTCGGTGAAAGATTTAATAAAAATTCCTTTTTTCACATCTTCAAAAATTTCATCTAAATTGTAATCTCCTGGCAACATAAAAGTATTTGACATTCTTATTATAGGTTCTCTTGCAAAATTCATAGCCCTAGCAGAACCATTGCTTTTAGTGTTTAGCAGCAAAGCAGTTTCTCTATTCAGCAAAAACTCGTTTATTACACCATTTTTAATTAAGAACTTTCTTCTTGCCTTTACCCCCTCATCATCGAAAAGATAAAATCCGTAGCTTTTTTTAACTGTGGGATCGTCAACAATCGTCACTTTATCACTTCCAATCTTTTTTCCGATTGAATCGATTTTTGCATAAGATTCTCCAGCTTGCGCCGCTTCTCTTCCTAAAATCCTATCGGCTTCTAAAGGATGGCCGCAAGACTCATGAACAATTATACCAACGAGCTCTGGTGCAAAAATGACATCATACTTTCCTCTCTTACTTTTCTTCCCATTTAGTATCTTAATGATTTTCTTCGCTTCCGCTTCAATACTATCTTCAGGATTTAGCTTTAAGAAATCCTTCCAGCCCCCAGAATTACCAAAGAAAAAATTTCTTTGCTCTATCTTGCTGCCATCTTTAGCTACTAGGTTGTATTCTAAGTGAAACCTTTGAATCTCAGAATAAATTTTACTACCATCACTATTTACAAAGTACTTTTTCGTAATAGTTAAAGTTAACCAAAAAAGCTTAGATTTTATCCAAGGCAAATTGGTTCTCTTATCCAAATCAACTAAAAACTCTTTTACTTCTTTCTCATTTGGTATATCTCCAAAAACCTTATAGCTTGCTCTATTAGCTTTTTCTTCAGAAATAGAAATAGATGAAGATCTTCTAGCCTCTTCTATTGCGTATTTTAGACTTTCTCTTATATTTCTCTTCGAAAGCTCAGTTAAAGAAATAAAAGAAGCTCCATTATCAATAACTCTAACTCCCATACCCTTTTCTCTTTCTTCTATCAAAGATTCGAACTTACCATTCTTAAGAATAAAAGCCTTTTTTACAATTTCTTCGATTCTAGCCTCAGAATATTCTGTCCTGCTAATTTTTACCGCATAATCAGCTAAATCCTTTTCAAACTCCATTTAGATTTTTATATCGTGCTATAATTAAATAATTAATGAACTTTACGGTGCCAAACCATCTTGGAGTAATTATTGATGGTAACAGAAGATGGGCTAGAGCAAGAGGTCTTCCGCCCTGGGAAGGTCATAGAGCTGGAGCCAAAAAATTGGAAGAATTTCTGAATTGGTGCTTAGAAGCAGGAATACCACAAGTCTCCATTTATACTTTGTCAACAGAAAATTTGAATAGACCAAAAGAAGAGTTAAAACATATTTTTAAAATTTTGGAAGAGTATGTTGATGGGTTGCTCAATGATGAGAAAAAATTTTCTCTTCTAGAAAAATATGAGGTTAGAGTAAGGTTTGTTGGAGAATTGAACAGATTGCCAAAAAAGCTGATAAAAGTCATGGGAAAGTTAATGAAAAAAACAGCAAAGTATCAGAAAAGGGTTCTCAATTTTTTGGTTGCCTATGGCAGCAAATCAGAAATAGTTAATGCTGTTAAGAAGCTTGCTGAGGAGTTAATAAAATATGGAAAAGTTGAGATTACCGAGAAAGATATTGAAAAGCATTTATATGTTTCTCAGCCTTTGGATTTAATTATCAGAACTGGTGGTCACCAAAGACTTTCAAACTTTTTGCTATGGCAAGCAAGCTACGCTGAAATTTACGTCACAAAAACTCTTTGGCCGGACTTTTCTAAAAAAGAATTTATGAAAGCTTTGAAATGGTTTTCACAACAGGAAAGAAAATTCGGTAGGTAGAATGTATGATGTTGTAATAATAGGAGCTAGCGTTGCTGGCAATAGAGTTGCTGAAATCGTTGCTAAAAGAGGGTATAAAGTTTTAGTAATAGAAGAGCATAAGAAGGTTGGTTTTCCATCTAAATGCACAGGTTTAGTGAGTTATAGAATAAAGGAGCTTTTGCCAGAATTAGATGAAAGAATTATTCAAAACGAAGTAAACAGAGCGGAATTCATTTTTAAGGATAAGAGGTTTGAGATAAGATCTAAAAGCCCAATGTATGTTTTAGACAGGCCTAAATTAGATAGATTTTTATTTGAGAGGGCAATAGCTTTTGGAGCTGAAGCGAGACTTGGAGAAAGATTTATTAGAGTGGAAAAATTCACAAGTAGCTACAAGATTTTTACGAATAGTGGGGAATATGATGCGAAAATTTTGGTTGGAGCTGACGGAGCTTTTTCTCCAGTAGCTAAGACCTTTGGTTTGTTTGAAGAGAAAGAGTTTTTTGTTGGTGTACAAGCGACTGTCGATGGAAAATTTGAAAGAGATAAAGTTGAGCTTTGGTTTGGAGATTTTGCTAAAGATTTTTTTGGTTGGGTTGTTCCAATTAGCGAAAAGTATGCAAAAATTGGTTTGGCTGCAAAACAAGATGTTTATAACAATTTTAGGAAGTTTTTGAGAAAGAGAGTTAGAAAATTTGTGCAACCAGATACTTCTGGTATAATAAAGTTTGGATTGATTAAAAGTTCAGTTGCTGA
>DAISZX010000005.1:0-21183 GCA_036824555.1 Candidatus Aenigmatarchaeota archaeon | reverse complement strand
GAGACGCTTTTGAGTTCTGGAAAGAGGGCGAGGAAAAATATTTAAGAAAAATTTTAATCCCAATAGAATTTGCTATTGGTCATATTAAGAAAGTTTTTGTTAAAGATTCAGCAATAGAAGCAATTTGTAACGGTGCGCCTTTATATCCGGTAGGGATAGTTAGAATTCAGGAAGGGATAGTTGAGGGGGAGTTAATAGCAATAATGAGTTTGAAAAACGAATTAATAGCAATTGGGATAGCAAAGATGAATAGCCAAAAAATGTATGAAGCAAAAAAAGGTATTGCCGTTAGAATAGATAGGGTAATAATGAAAAAAGGGACTTATAAAATTTAGAGTTTATGAATATAACGAAAAAGACAAAAACATAATTTATGCAAATTGAATTTCCTCATGGCTTTAGAGAGAAGTTTAAAAGTATTTTGAAAGAAGAGTTTGTATTATTAGAAGCATGTCTTTTCAAGAGACCAAGAGAATGTATCAGAGTTAATACTTTGAAAATTTCTAAGGAGGAGCTCAAGAAAAGATTAGAGGCTAGAGGATGGAAGCTTGAGGAAGTTCCATGGTATGAAAACGCTTTTTTTGTGGAAACTCAAGAGAGTATAGCAAAAACTAAAGAATTTTATCTTGGTTATTATTACATTCAAGACGCAGCAAGCCTAGTTCCTGTATTAGCACTGGACCCTAAGCCAGGGGAATTAATATTGGATGCATGTGCTTCGCCAGGCTCAAAAACAACTCTAATAGCTGAGTTAATGAAGAATGAAGGTTTGATAATCGCAAACGATATTAGTCCTAAAAGAATTAAAGCTCTCTCTTTCAACCTTCAAAAAATAGGAGCAACTAATGTCGTTGTTACTATGATGGATGCGAGAAGCATAAAAAAGTTAAACATGAAGTTTGATAAAATTTTGCTCGATGTTCCTTGCAGCTCAAGCGGAACTTTTATAAGCAGCTTTAGAGTCTTGCAATTTTGGAGCCAACACGTTGTTAATAGATTAAGTAACCTACAAAAACAGCTTTTAAGGGCCGCTTCTGAAGTTCTAAAAGAAGGCGGAATTTTGGTATATTCAACGTGCTCTCTTGACCCAGAAGAAAATGAAGAAAATATGGAATATGCGATAAAAAAATTGGGGTTAAGACCAGAGCACATAGAAATAAAGGGGTTAAAGTATAGGAGAGGTTTAGAGAGATATGGAAAAAAGGTTTTTGAAAATGCAAAATATGCAATAAGATTTTTCCCATTCGATAATCAAACGGAGGGGTTCTTTGTATGCAAGCTAAGAAAATGAGCGAAGTTGAAGTTAAGGAAGTTGAAAGAATAATAGAAAAGAATTATGGTGCTAAGATCGATTTATCAAAATACAATCTTTTCATAAATAAGAAGAATGAAGTCTATATAGCTTCTCCTTCTGTTAAAGAAGAATTTATTGAGATATCAAGCTACTTAGGATTGTACCTTGGAAAGCTCAAAAGAAATGAAAAGGTTCAGCTTTCTGTTGAGGGAAGTCAGATTGTTGGAACAAAAGCAACTAAAAATATTGCAGTTTTAGATGATGAAAATGTCTTTCGCTTTATGGAAGGTTTTGACTGTAAGTGGAAGGAGCTAATTAACTGCGAAGTAAACAACTTTGTTTTAATAAAAAATGGGGATGATTTTTTTGGTTGCGGAATGTTGAGAAGTGATAAGATAGAGAGCTTAGTTCCAAAAGCGAGAAGAATAATGAAGTCGATGAAAAAAGTGTAGTTTTAAATTTTGTTATGCTCGAAAAACCTGATTATAAGTTTTTATTTATTTGTTGCTATAAAATTAATGACTGAAGCAAAAATAAGGAAGAACACATTGATTAAATTGGCAAGAAAAAGTGGAATTAAAAGGATATCGAGGGAAGCTTTGATGGAGCTAGAAAGTTTCATATTGGAATTAACTGAAAAAATATCTAAGAGAGCAATAGAGCTAGCTACCCATGCTAAAAGAATGACGGTAAAAAAGGAGGACGTTGAATTGGCTGCGAGGTGAAAACATGGAAAAAACTACTCAGGTTATAAAAAACTTGAAACCTGGCAACTATATAACTATTGAGGGAGTTCCCTGCAGAGTTGAAAAGGTTACAACCTCTGTTAGCGGAAAACATGGAGCAGCAAAAACAAGAGTAGAAGCAATTGGTCTATTTGATGGAGTTAGGAGAAGCATAGTTATGCCTTCAGATGAAGAAGTAGAAGTCCCGATACTACAAAGGAAAAGAGCACAAGTTTTGGCTGTCGTCGAAAACGTTGCACATTTAATGGATTTAAAAACCTTTGAGGAACTTCAGTTGGAAATACCAGAAGAAAGAAAAAATGAAATTAAAGAAGGAGCAGAAGTAGAATATTACGAGATTCTTGGAATAAAAACTCTAAAACCACTAAAGTAAAACCAATTGAAATATCTGCCCTTGTTTTTTCCCTATTTTTTAGACTAAAGAAATTATTCCTTTTATAATTATCAAAACGGCAACAAAGTCAATTTTAATAGAAAAAATAGCTATAAGCGAAAAAATTGCATCTATTGTTGATAAGACGATCGATAATAAATCCTTATATTGAATGCCAGTCGTTAATCCCCAAACACCTTTTACTAGAATTAGAATGTAAAGTGGAAGTAGAGGAAGATTTAGAATGTAACTAATGCCAGATACTATATCCAAAATTCCCAAAAGCAAGAGTATTGGGTGGAAGTTAACCACCCTTTAAGACATCCTCTACAAATTTTTCCTCCGGTTGAACTCCAATAGAAGATGTTTTCTGATTAATGACATTGTGGGGGACTGCACTTACTTCAAATTTCTCAGCTAATTCTGGAAATTCCAAAGCTTCGACGCAAACTGATTTAACTATTCCCTTTACTTCGATTGCGACATTGTTTGCAAGTAAAACCTGATAAGGACAGTATGGACAGGTTGGTGTAACAAAAGTCATAATTTCTCTTTCTTCTTTCAATTGCCTCAACTTTTCTTTTGATTTTTTCGATAACAAGCTTTCATCTTTTGAAACCTGAACTATTGTGTCTATAAACGCCCAGGCTTCCTCTCCTAAGGGCAATCCCAAATAAACAATTTTGTAAGAATTGTCTGGATCTATCAAAATAGTCGGAGCTTTATCTACTCCATATTTCCTTGCTTCTTCTGAATCTTTTTGGTAAATCTCAAAATTTATCTTACCTTCTGACAACTCTTTTAACTCTTTTAAAAATTCTTCGATGAATCTTTTAGATCCTTCAATTTTCTCTTCTTTATCTAGAAAGACTTTAACCTTAACTTCTCTTCTCATCTCATTGCTAAACTTTTCTTTTAGCGCTTTTGCAGACTCTTCATCAATTATCATCATCCTTTTTAATTTCTGGCTATTTAAATACATTTATGGACATAGATTCGATAGAACCAGAACCAAAAAAGAAAAAATACAAAGGGTTGAAAAAAGGATTTGGTAGAATGAGAAGAAATGTGATAATACTAAAGTAATCACTTGACAACTATAACTTTTGCTTTTTCTTCGCTTTTTCTTATCGTAACTTCATCTCCGGCCTTTATATTAACTACATTCCTGTTGTTATCTGCAGCTAGATAAGCATCTCCATAATTAATTTTCACATGTATTCTCGCTCTTTCACTAACAATCATGCATCTTTTGCTCTTTTCTCTAGGATAGTAAGGATTGTTAAGACAAACCCCAAGCCCCTTTTTAAATTTTCTCCCACCCATAGAGGAAAAGTAGCCAGTAGATCCAAATGGCGTAGCGACGAGAATCCCATCAGCAATGACATTTTCTATAACTTTTCCGTTTATCTTAACAGAAAATCTTAAAGCTTCTATTGGTAGCCTATTCCTTATTTGAACCTCATTTAGCCCAACCAACTTTTTTTTATCGTAAACCGCTTCCACTTTTTCAAACTCAATTATCTTATACAACCCCTTCCTTATTTTTTCCAAAACTCTCTCAAACTCACTTAAACTCACATCAATCTCTTTTGTCTTTTTACCAATATTCCTCAAAAGAATTTTTGGAACTCCAGGATAGTTCCTTTCGCAACTTAAAAATGTTCCGTCTCCGCCAAAGCTCACTATTATATCCGGCTTATAAGCGGAAACTATGAAGCCTTTCTTCAAAAGCAACTTCTTTACAGCGTTAACATCTTTTTTGGGCAAAAATGAAAATACAAATGCACGCATAAGAAAATAAAGAAAAGTAAAAATAAAAAGTTAACTTTTCTTGTTCATTGCTTTCAAAACTCTCTCTTTCGCAATCCTCAAAGCAGCATCTCTTGGCTTCGTATTTAGTTTATTCGCCTCTTTCAAGACCAATTTCGTATTCCTCACAATTTTCTTTTCTATTAGCTCAAAGGCCTTTTTTTCATCATATCCCCTATGTTCAGCATAGCTTGAAATCACTCCCCCAGCATTAGCAACAAAATCTGGAACTACTAGAATTCCCTTTCTATGAAGAACTTCCTCAATTTCTGGTTTAGCAGGTATATTTGAAGCTTCTACAATAATTTTTGCTTGCACCTTTTCTACGTTCCTTTCATTAATTACATCCGGCATTGCTGCTGGAATTAGAATATCAACGGGCAGCTCAAAAATTTTCTCGTTTGGTAAAACTTCTCCAGGTCTATAATTTATCACGCTACCAGTTTCCCTTTTAATCTCCATGAGCTTTAAAACATCTATACCTTCTTTGTTGTAAATCGTTCCTTTGCTATCGCTAACTGCAACTATTTTTGCTCCAGCTTCATGCAAAAATTTGGCAGCAAAGCTTCCCACGTTTCCAAATCCTTCTATAGCTACGCTTGCGCCTTTTATATCTAAATTTATAAATTCTGCTGCAACCAAAGTCGAATGATAAACTCCGAATCCTGTACTTCCAAGCTCGTGTGGTAAACCACCTAAATCCTTAGGCTTTCCTGTTGTAGATTTTGGATTACCATTTCCTTCGACAAACCATCTCATTTCTTCTTCTCCAGTATTTATGTCCGGGGCTGCGATATAAATTTTTGGTGCTATTCCTCTTAGTGCTTTACCAAAAGCCACCATCAATTGCTTTTTTCTTTCTCTATTCTTCAAATCCTGCTCATTTGCAACTATTCCGCTTTTTGCCCCACCAAACGGTAAATCAGCCATTGCTGTTTTCCACGTCATGGTTCTTGCAAGTCTAAAAACTTCCTCTACAGTTACGGTTGGTGTCATCCTAATTCCACCCTTACCAGGACCTCTAGCAGTGTTATCGATTACAACAAAACCATGAAGCTTCACTTTTGGATCATAAACCTCTATTATTTTTTCAGGACCAAACTCATCCATAAATTTTTCTATCACAAAATCACCCCCTATTTCCAATCTATTTTAACAGATTCTTTACCTTCTTTCTTAGCAATATAGTTATAGGCGGATAAAGCAGCTATTGCCCCTTCTGCAGCAGCAACAACTAACTGCTTGTAAGGAGAATCTGTGACATCACCTGCTGCAAAAATTCCTGGGCAGCTAGTTTCTCCTGCCTTATTGGTTATTATTTGGTTATACTCATCAGTTTTCACAAGATGTTTCACGAAATCGATTTTTGCTTCATGCCCAATTTCTAAAAATACCATATCAACTTTTAGCTCTTTAACTTCTTCAGTTTTCACGTTTTTTATAACAATGCTTTCCAATTTCTTATCCCCTCTCATTTCCGTTATAACTGTGTTCAATATAAATTCAACATTAGGTAGATTCTTAACTTTCTCAACAGTTACCTCATCGGCCCTGAATTGATCTCTTCTATGGATTAAATAAACTTTGCTAGCAAACCTTGAAACAACCTCAACACCTTCCAAAGCAGAATTGCCGCCACCAACTACAGCAACCACCTTATTTTTGGAAAAAGGTGCATCGCAAGTTACACAGGTACTAACTCCCCTTCCTAAAAATTTTTCCTCTCCAGGAACATTTAACCTCCTAGGAACTCTACCACAAGCTACTATAATCGTTTTTGCTTCAAACTCCCCAACATTGCTGATTACCTTAAAGTGATCATCAACCTTTTCAATCTTGCTTACATAGCCTATAATTATTTCAGCTCCAAAATCTCTTGCCTGCTTTTCAAAAATTCTCATTAATTTTGGTCCGCTTTTATCTAGATATCCTGGGTAATTTTCTATTTGCTCCGTTAGCAAAGCCTGCCCACCAATATCTAGAGAAATCACCAGCGTTTTCAACAATCTTCTTCTAGCATAAATCGCTGCCGTTAAACCGGCAGCACCAGCACCAATTATTATTACGTCATACATTTTACAACCACCTCTTCAACCATTCCCTAATCTTTGGTTCTGGTAGTGCACCAACAAAATAATCTACTGGCTCCCCATTTTTAAATAAAATAACTGTTGGGACGCTCATAATTCCAAACTCATTTGCAACTACATAAGCTTCATCTACATTTACCTTAGCCAATATTAATTTACCATCATACTCTTTTACTATTTTTTCCAGCACAGGAGAAAGCATTCTGCAAGGACCACACCAATCTGCATAAAAGTCTACTAAAACTGGTATTTTTTTAGATTTCTCTACAACTTTCTCCTGAAAATCTTCATCACCAACTTCTATTTCAATTTCTTCAATATAGTTCTCTTCTCCTAAATACCTTTTTTTCATTTCCTCCAACTTTTTCTTAATTATCCTATCCTCTTCGTCTATTTTCACCATTATCACCTAGTATAATTTTTATACCACAAATTTAAATATGTTGATGAAGAGAGATAAGAGAAATCTGTTGAAAAAGATGGCAAGAATTTTTGGAAACGAAACCAACTTAAAAATAATTCTTAGCTTAGATGAAAGTAGAAAGCAAAGCTTTAGTGAACTAAAGAGAAGTTGTGTCGCTTGCTCACCGTCCATAAATTACTCTTTAACTGTTTTAATTGTTGAGGGGCTTATCAAAAGGATTGAGAAGGGAAAGAAAAAGAAGAAAGTATACTATGAGCTTACAGAATATGGAAAAAAATGCGTAGATATAATTAGAAAATTCCTATCTATCCGCAAGAACCACTAGATACGGAGCCTCCAGACAATGATCCTATTCCAGGAGATGCTACTTCTGTAGAAAGAGTCTGTTCACATTCTTTGGGAGGATCTACAAAAGCCTTACAAATTGCTTGTTTAAATGCCTCTGGCGACCTACTTACCCTAACCTCTTTATCGTTTATTATCATCGTTGGAGATCCTCTGACTCCATATCTTTCATTAAGCTCTTTATCTATTGGAAATATGGGATATCTTCCGTTTAACCATGTGCTTTTATCCTGATATAATTTGGTAATATTGTATTCCTTATCAGTTTTATTCATACAATCGTTAAGCTTTTCTACATCAACATTAGCATCTCTCAAGCATTTTTGATAATCTCCACTTTGAACGAAGCACAATAAGTAATCGTACAGCCTTTCTCTTTGCTCTTTTTGAATACAATACATTCTTAAGTTTTCGTAAACCTCTTCTTCTCCATGCATAATGTAGTCCACAAAGTGTAGAGAGATGGATGCCTTGTCTTTGAGCAAATTCATGACTGGTAACAAAGCCTTAAGCGCTTGCAAACCAAATGGACAGTAAGACATTATGAATAGCTTAACATCTGGCTTTTCTCTTTTAGGTATTTCTTCTGGAGTTTGTTGTACCTCTCTGCTAACTGTCTGCTCAAATCTTTCCATACTTACTGCTTGAAGGAACAAGACCTTACCGTCCTTAGAGGCGTAAACGGGTATTTGTTGCCCTTGATAGTTTGTTACTATTTCATAATAGCTCCCCATGTCTCTGACTGAAACTAAAGAAGCTGAAGTCCCAGGTTGAACTAGATTGTTGTTTATGAATTTAATAACTTTTTCTCCAATCTCGCTTGCTGAATACCTTTGTATTGGAAATACGGTTTTTCCAGTTATATTCAAATAAAGACTACCTACTAGCGCTATCAATAAAAACACCGAAACTATTTTCCAAAAATTTTCCTTGAGGGCTAGAGAGGGTATCTTAATTACGATCTTTCTTTCTTTTCCTTTCATCATTATACTTAGCCTAAATGTCTTTAAATACTTTAGCTTCAGAAATAATTTTTTATAGGGTGAGCTTTCCGGGTAGCTTCGCCTCCGCAAAAAAGCGGAGGTGAGGAAATTCCACCCATCGAGGTAAAAAAGGCTGAGAAGCCTTGCATGAGCATCAGAAACGAGACCTTTAGCAAGCGCTAACGATGATTGAAATATGAGTTGCTTGCTAAAGGGTGAAACGGGCTCATGCAACCGATGAGATGCAAGCTTAGATGGCGCTTAGACGAATGCTACCTAAAACAGAAGGTGGGTTATGGAAAGCACACCCTACCAATTTACTGTTCTTGTAAACGTAGTTCCAATCTCTGAGTAAATAGAGTAAAGCGTGATATTAAAAGAAACGGTTGCTGAGGTAGCGGTGCACGAAATTATCTTATATTCGTAGTTTATCCTGAACTTGGGAGTGAAAGCTTTAATTACTGCCTCTCTAAACTCTTCCAAATAAAGCTTCAGTTCCTCACAATCTTTGCTTGCATTTAAAGTTGCTATCGTCTTTTCTACTATATTATTAAACACGAAAAAATCGTCTCTAAGAGGAACTTCGGAAGTGTCTATTATTGAATACGAAGTTAAACTCTTTCCAATAGAATATAGTATCGTTATTATACCAACTACAGAAATTATGTAAAACTGAGCCTTTCTAGATTTTAACAAATTGAGCATGAGGTATTTCACCGATTAAAATTACACTTTCAGGAGAAATAATGTTTTTCTCTATTGCAAACTTAACGATTTTTTCTCCAAGAAGATTTCCCACAGTTGCCTCCTCCATTAACTTCAAAGCTTCCAACTCATCTATCAACTTCTCTTTATAGAACCTTTCGCTGGCAACAATCTTAAATCCTTTCTCAATTTCTATTTCCTTTCCAACAATATCCTCATCGCAAATTGCAACTAAAACCTCGAACTTAGTTCTAATAACTTTGCACCAAAATCTATTTTGCGACATACCTCGCACCACAAGCATCGCATTGAATAAAATAAATCCTATCCTCTTTTATCAATTTGGTATCGGGCTCGTTGCATATTTTACACATAACATACTTCTTAATATACTCCTCTAGTTTTTTCTGAACCATTTCTTTCTTAACTTTTGAATTAATGACTAAGCTTTCTCCATCTATGCTGCCAGAAGCTGCGAGAGAAAGTAACAGCTGTTTTGCAAGATGTTTAGGATCTCTTTTTAAGTACTCAGCGATTTTCTTAAAATTTTTAACTATAAATCTTGACCCTTGAACTTCTCCTTCTATTTGTGGAATTTGAAACCTGTCTCTACTCTCTTTTTTAACGATTTTTTTAAAGGCCTCTTCAAGCATTTCCTCGTAATTCATCTATCCCACCTTAACTCTAATTCTTCCGGCTTCCACTTCCTCTATTTTTCCATCAGAAATCAATTCAGTAAGTATGGCATCCAAAGTTTGAGCTGGTAGTTTCATTATTTCAAATAAATGTATGACATCCACTCCACTTCCTCTATCCAACTCTTTAACAATTTTTAGAACTTCCGCTTTGTAGTCCTTCTCCTCCTCCCTTTCACTTTCCAACAAAAATCTAATAGTCTCATCATCAACCCCAAATTTCTTCTTCGCCTCTTTGATGAATTCCTCTTCGCTCATTCTTTCTCTCATACTCTTGAGCTCAATAATCATTCTTTTGTATGGCAAAATTTCTTTTATAAGCTCCAATTTTCTATAAATTTCGTAGTTTGGGTCCTCTATTTTTCTCGCAACTTCAACGCTTATGTAAAAATCGTCACCCCACTCTCTTATCTTTCCAATAATTATTACCATATCACCAATTTCCAAATTTTTCACAAGCCTCACAACATCCCTAAATGCTTTCGCCTTTATAGAACCTGTTCCGTCATCCAAAGTAAGAGAAACATAAGTTTCGTCTTCATTAACAAATTTATCAGTTACTGTTGCAAATAAGTTAACTCTAGATATTTTTCTACCAAACGTTGTAAGTAAGTAGCTCGGTTTCATACTCTCTTTTTCACCAGGGAAGAATCTTCCGTTTTTGATATCGCTTATTCTAACCTTTACCGCTGGTTCTCTCCTCATTTAATTAACTTTAATAGATGAGCTTAAATTTTAGAAAATTTTCTTAGATGCTTTCTTATTATTGGTCTAATCTCGTCTTTTATAGCCAATGCTAGTCCTGCTGAAATTGGTAAAAGAAGAACTACTACCACAACAATGAGTAAAACTTGTAAAATAAATACATCTATTCCTATTATAGGTAAGGCTATTAATGCAGAAACATACAGACCGAACCAGAAAGCGATTTTTCCCGCAATTCTTTTGTATTCTATATCGCTTCTCTCTATGCTAACTCTCAAGTATTCCGAGAGGACATAACCGACAATGAAAACTGTAATGAATGCCAAAAATTTTGGAATGAAGTAAAGTATGGAGGAAAGAATATCAGAAATCGCTTTTATTCCTAGAAGATCCACTCCAGCCTTTAGAAAAAGAATATAGATACCCCAAGAAATCAATATTGAGAAGATGGAGGAAAGAGGAAAAATCGGTTTTCCTTTGAAAATAGTATTCTCTATCTTTGACCTCTTCACAATTTCCTCAACAATCTTTCCAATTAATTTGCCGATTCCGTATCCGAGAAATAGGAGCAAGAAAAACCCTAGTAAGTTTGGTGTATAAGAAACGAAAGAACGATATATAGAATCGATGATGGCTGTTTCATTCATATTTTCTTTAATATTTTTGAATATAAAAAGTCATATGCATTTAACTAGTAGTTGGGAAATTTCGAAAACCTTAATTTCTCTTGAATTTTTCTTTAAGTGATAATAGCAAAGTGGGCAGCTAGTTACTAAAGCGTCGGCCCTTGTTTCTATGGCATGCTCTATTCTCTCTTTCGCTATTTTATCTGCTAACTCAGGATAATTTGACTGAACTCCACCACCCCCACCACAACAAAAAGAACTTTCCCTACTGAATTTCATTTCAACAATGCTGCATCCAATAAATTCCAATATTTTTCTCGGTTCCTCGAAAATCTTTAAGTATCTACCCAAGTAACATGGGTCATGAAAAGTTATCTTTTTCTCAATCTTTTTTCTTAACCTCAATTTTCCTTCTTTAATAGCTTTTAAAACCGTTTGGCTTGTATGTTCAACATCTATGTCCCATTCTTTAATAAGAGAAGGATAATCGTGAGAAAACGTTTTGCAGCATGCTGGACAGTTTGATATTATTTTAAATACTCTATGCTCTTTAAACACTCTATAATTCTTTCTCATCAAATCTTCCGCTACCTCTCTATAGCCAGCATTTAATGCAGGAGATCCGCAACAGACTTCCCTCTCCTTCAATTCTATAAAATCAATTCCAATACTTCTCAATATTCTTTCATAATTCTCCTTTAACTCTTTCCCGACAAACTTAGTTAAGCATCCCGGATAGTAAACTACATTTCCTCCAAGAATCTTATCTAAAATTTTCACTTAAACCCACCCAACAAACAATAAAGCTCCCAACAAAATCATTATCATACCTGATATCAACTTCATGTAATTTCTTAATTCTTTCCTTCTTTTTTCCGCTTCTTCTACTTTAGAGATTCCTAGATAAAACAAAATCGTTAGCAAAATCAAAGGTGAAACGAAAAAAATGTTATACCAAATTATGTATAAAATATTTCCAATACCATAAATTCCTTTTGACGCAAGCAGCGTTGTGTAAAAGAATGGGAAAGCTCCGGCACATGGTATTTCTACTAAAGCTACCAATAGACCAAGAATTATAGCAGAAGATGTTGTTGCTGCCTTTACCAAACTTTCTATATATGGAGAAAAAAATCTTGGAATTTCTAAGGAAAACCATTTTCCAGGAAGTAAGAAATCTTTTATTTTTATCGCTCCGAAGAAAAAGAGTAGTATACCAGTTATCTTTTTAATGGTGGAAATTTTTCCAGAATACTGTATTAAATTCAAAAAACCGAGCATGAATAAAGTGTAAACTATAAAAATCATCGTAGAATAAACTAGTCCGATAACTAAACACTTTCTTTTTGACCCTATGCTTAAAAGATAAGCAACAAGAAAGAAAAACGTTGAGAGTGCGCAGGGATTGAAAGCTCCATCGAGTATTCCCAAAAGCATACCCAGGAGGAAAAGGGATACCTCATTCCCAACATCACCTCTCAAAATTGGTTGATCAGCCAGAGCTATAAATGGTGTCATTAAAAGATGAGTCAAGATTAGTGCAATAAATCCCTTTCTTTTCTTGACTTTGAGCTTACCCTTATAAGATAAAAAAGAAAATAATCCGATTGCAAGAAAAGCAGCAATAATCACCATTAACTTTTTATAAATCGCTTTTTCTCCTTCAAAAATCTTTACTGCTGAAGCATTAACCAAGAGAGGACAATCTACTCCACCACTTTCTGCGTATTCCCTTACAGTTCTTTCAATCAAACCACTATAGCCAATGTAGGCATTGTATTGAGGATTGAAAATCTCTTGGTCACCTTGAGTAAAACCTATAAAGACTTTTCTTCCTATAAAGGTCATCGGAACTGCAATAGGTCTGGTATCATAAATTTTGCAAATCTCTTCCCAAATTTTTGAATTCTCTGGCATGCTAATTTCAAACTTATACAGCTCTATAGAGTATCTTTGAGAGAGCTCCTCCAAAAATGATTTTTCTCTAATGCAATGCGGGCAGCTGCTACTATAAAAGAAATATATACAAACGCTTCCCTCATTTTCAGAAAGGACAATTGGTAAGTCGGATATGAAAACGATTAAAACAAAAGCAAGTAAAGCCAAAATTTTTGCATCCTTCATTTGCTCACCCTAGCAGCAATACAATTTTTCCGGAATTACCCCCTCTTTTGGGGCTTCTCCAAAGGGGTTTCCAACGCTTTCCAAATTTTCTATCATTCCAAGATTAGTTTTTGTAGTCAAATTATTCTTTGCCGCAATCTCTCTAATTTTCTTTATCAAGTGAGGAACATCAATATCCAGAGGACACTCTTCTTTACAAGCTGAGCATGTAGTGCAATAGAATAATCCACTATCAAAAGCTTTTTCAATTCCAAAAATGAGATAAACTAAGCTGATCCCTCTGCCACCAAAATATTTGTATCCATAATTATCAAAAATTTGTCTATAGACTGGGCAAAAGTATAAACAAGAGCCACAGTTTATACAGTATAAGATCTCTTCTAAACCATTTTCTATCGCCTTGCTTCTCCCATTGTCCAAAAGAATTAGATAAACTTCTTTTGGGCCATGAGCACCATAAACAATCTGCTTTTGAATATCAGCAGTTTTGCTGGGTGAAGAAATCACATTTATATAAGTTGGCATAGAGGCACCACTACCATAAATCGCTAAGGCCTTACAAATTATCATACCATCTTCATTACTTGAGACTATTTTATCAATACTTGCAACTATAATGTGCTTTTCTGGTAGTCTTGAAACGAGAGAAATATTGCCTTCATTCTCAATGATAAAAATGCTACCGTCTGCAGAGATAATGTTAGCTCCCGTCAATCCTATTTTTGCTCTGTATATTTTTTCCCTCAAATAATTCTTAACCCATTTAACTATCTCCTCTGGTTTTTTCTCCAACTTTACCCCAAACTTTTTTTCTATCGCCTCAACCATTTTTTCAATCTTTAGATGTAAAGCTGGAGTTATAGGATGGACTCCACTTTCTTCACAAATTTGAACCAAAAAGTCACCGCAATCAGTTTCTATAATCTCGTTTCTTTCCTTAAATTCTTCAATTCCAATCTCATTAATAACGTTAGACTTCGACTTCACAACAATTTCTCCAGCTGGTATTAAATCATAAAGAATTTCTTTAGCCTCTTTAGCGTCTCTAGCTTCAAATACATTAATTCCATGTTTTTTTAAATTTTCAATGGCCTTAGATTTCAAAAATTGTAAATTTTTTATCGAAAATTCTCTTATCCTTCTTAATTCTTTTTTTAGTCTCGCTAAATCCACTCCTTCCATCGCCTTTTCTCTATTTATGAGATAAGTCTGAAATGCTATCTTAAAGCTATTTCTAGCATTTTTGATTCTTTCGCTTTCTAAAATCTCGCTTAGTTGCATGATAAATTTTAAGGTGAAACCTTATTTAAGCTTTGGTTTCACATTTTGAAACCATTTATTTATAGATTTAAATAATAAACATGCTACTAAGAAAAAAACTACTCATATTTGGAATTTTAGTCTCTAGCTTCATTTTCTCGGTAACTCTTGCAACGCTTTATGCCCAAATTCACATAATTGAAGGCACTGCCTGCAAATGTACTATTCCAATTCCAATTCTAATACCAATGTTTTCCTCATTTGGAATACTAGTTGGCTTGTTTTCATTTTATCTAATGTTGCCAACAATTGAGAGGAGCAAGAGCGAAATTAAAAACTGGATAGAGCTTTTGGAGCCAATGGAAAGAAGAGTAATTCAAATGTTGATCGATAACAATGGAACCATTACTCAAGCGAAGATATCAAAAGAAATGGGAAAGGTGAGGGCTTTTAGAGTTTTGAAGAAGTTGGCAGCTAGGGGAATAATCGATAAGATAAAGGAGAGAAAAACAAACGTAATTAAACTCTCTAGTAAATTCGAATTCCTTTTGAAAAAATAGAGGAAATTCTTGAGAGAGATTCGTTGTTTCTGAAGTAAAATAGATGAGAGATACAATCGCAATCACTGCTACCAAATTTATGAATATAGCTATCCGCGCTTTTTAGTATAGCTTTGGCAATTTCACACTCTATTTTACTCTTACTAGGAAATGCGAATATTCCTACAATATCTGATTTTCTTCGTAAATAGTCTATATGCCACCTCGACTTTTTCTTCCTTTTTAAATGTCTTTCACATCTTTTTTCAATACTCCAGCTTCCAAGAGCAGAGCCAACATAGCAGTAAATTCCCTTATCGAATTCAACTAAATTTAAACTTCCTATTTTTATTCTTTTTCTAGAGTTTAGCTTTAAAACCAAAACATAGGCCCCATTCATAAAACTCACTTTACATGCCGCCTCAAAATTTTTCCGATTTCTTTCAAAACTCTCTCTATAACATTCTTTTTAGTTTCTTCAAAAACTAAAGAATATATGGAGATAAAAGATTCAATAGAAGAAATGATAGCATGAGGGGAGGCGGAGGGGGAAAGTCCTCTTGGAATGCTTCCTTTCTTTTCTCCAAGCGGTAAGAAAAAGAATATGCTAAAAATTCGTAAGTAAAAGGAAAGAATTAGAACATTCCTTATTCCTAAAATCTCTGCTAGATGTCCTGAGAGCATAGAAGCAATTATCGTAGAAATACCAGCGACCGCGTCATGAAATACAAAATAAATTTGTGGTGACTCTTTGCTTATGTCGGCTAAATAGGAAAACATGCCAATGTTAAAAGCAACCCACCCCATTTGTGCGATAAACGTAAAAATATAGATGTCTATCATATTTGTCGAAATTGCATAAAAAAGAGGGAAAAGAGCTATCAGAGGTAGACCAGCCAAAACAACTTCTCTTCTACCGATAAAATCCGCGACCCTTCCCCAAGCTTCTGAGAATAGTACTGAAACTAGTAAGCTTATTGTAGATATTATGGACAGCTGTATGCTATCAGCTCCAAGATTCTTTATTAGATAAACTGAAAACATTGGGCTCCCAATAGATACTGCAAAATTGAAGACGAATCTTGCTAACAAGAGCCTTTTAAATTGGGTCTCTCTAAACCCCCTAAAATTTATCACTTCCCTAATAGCCGCTCTAAAACTTTTGAAAGCAACTTTATCTTCTTCCATCCCAACTAGAATAAGATTTCTAGTTATACCAAGAAAAGAAGCGGTAAAGAAAACTAGATAAATAAATCCATATTCCCTAATTAAATATCCTCCAAACACATAAGCAATAAATGAGCCTAAACCAGAGATCTTGTTTAAGATTCCTATTTCTGACCCTCTTTTCCATTTTGGAAATGCTCTAATTTGAACTTCATTCCAAATTTGAAGAGGTAAGGAAAAGCAGAAGGCTTGAATAGCAAGTAAGAGGATTAGCTCTGAGGCTTCCTTGACGAAAGCCATTGGTATAAAGAGAAGAGCGCCTATTGAATCAAAAATTAAGTTAAATACTAGCTTTCTTCTGAGCGAAAGGGTAAAAGGTAAGCCAACGAATTGTGCAAGAATAGAAGCTAGAGTAGTTAAGCTTGAAATCAAACCAACTTGGAAGTTATTTGCACCAAGGTTTATAGCATATAGAGAAACAAAAGGAGAAAATAAACTAGTAGAGAGTGCTTTTAAAAAGGTTGAAAGTCTAATCTTAGCTACTTTTGACATAGGCTTATTTTTTGTATTTTAAATTTTAACTTTCTCAACTCAAAGCTGAATCTTCTCTATTAACTTTTCCAGCCTTTCCTTAATCTCTCTCAGTTCCTTCCCAATTTCTTCTTTCTCTTTTTTGAATTTCTCGGCAATTTGCTTAAAGACTTTTACATCTTCCGAAGCGATTAATGGGAATACATCATTCATCCTTCCTTCCTTCACAAGAGTTTTTATTATTTCATAAGTTTCCTTGACAAGCTGGCCAGCCTTACTCTCTTCCTTTAAATGCTTTTTAACGGTTTGCTCAGTTCTACCAAGCTCCTCAGCTATTTGTGTTATTGTCATTCCTGCTTTTTCTCTAGCTAAAGCCCCGGCAGCTACAGCCAAACTGTCTACCCATGTGATTCTTTCAGTTGAAGTTCTGATCAAATCTAAAACTTCTGGCCTAAGCAAAGTTGCCGCCAACAAAATTGTCTCCAATTTATGAATATCTTGCCTTCCAACAGGATTCAAGGGAATTTGATCTTCTTCATTCATAATTTCAAAACCTCCTTAGATTTAACAATTATTCCACTATCTGTAATTTCAAACGGATGTCTCTTCATACTATGGCTTGTACCTCTCATTTTCCATACTATCAGACTTCTCTTCAATTCTCCTCCAACTTCATCCAAATCAAGCCTTATTATCCCATCAACTCCGTGTTCAACTCCTGGCCCACCAAATCCTCTTTCACCAACGCTTATTTGACTTACGAAAAAGGTCGTACAACCAAGACCAGCTAAAACTCTCTTTAATTGCAAAATTATACCCCTAGCAAGAGCTGGTTTGTTAATATAAAGGCTAGTTACAGAATCGATAACCACTCTTTTAGCATTAACATCCCTAACTGCTTGGGAAAGCACATCTATTAGCTCTCTTAAATCATTCAAATCAACGACCACATACTTTTCGTACTCCCTTGCCCTACCAATCCCTGCTGTGAAGGCATCAATAAGTGCAAATAACCCTTTTTCTTCAAACGGCTTTACGTTCCAACCAAACTGAAGCATGTTCTGCCTTATTTGTACTGGATGCTCTTCTAACGCAACATAAATTCCTGCCTCCCCCTGCTGAAGACCGTTCCATAGAAACTGCTGAGACATTATCGTTTTACCTGTTCCCGGACCACCACTTATCAAGACTACATTTCTTTCTGGAATTCCTCCGTTTAATATCTCATCCAAACCAGGAATATATGTAAGAACTCTCTTCATCGAATAATTTTGAAGGGGGATTTAAAGCTTTAATCAAGAGACATTTCCTTCTTTAATCAAAACTGCATTTACAACTCCATCTTTGCTAGGCTTGGAAGTCACTCTTGCTAAACCAATCTCGGTTTTAATAATAGCACCTTTAGTAATTATTTTTCTTCTAACAAAATCAACATTAGCAGAATTCTCAACCACATCCAAGATTTTAACCTTTTTCGCTGTTTTTGTTTCTGGATTAAAAACGTTGGCAAAAGTTGCTTGATACAACCTAACTTTTATATTTCCACCAAAAGTATCTATAACTTTTCTTTTTTCTGTCCCAATCTTAGTATAAGTTGGTTGTGAACCAAGCTCCCTCTTTTTCTTTTTTCTTGCTGGCCTCATTCTTGCTCCAGTGTGCGTTCTTCCTTCTAATCCCCTATGCCAAACTGCCATACTTCTTTATTTAACAAAACATTTTAAAAAGATTTCAAAATTAGTGCATGGAGAGAGTGAAAGATATAGAAATAGATGAGAATTCGAGTGTAGAGGATATAGTATCTAAAATGGGAGATTCTGGTGGATTTCAGGCCCCACACCTCTTTTTAGCCATAGAAATATTAGAGAAAATGATTAAAGAGAAAGATTGTGTCAAATTTCTTTCTTTTCCGGCAGATATTATATCAACTGGAGCAAGAGGAATAGTTAGAGAATTTTTGAAGAAAAAATGGTTTGACATAGTAATAACGACTTGTGGGACATTGGATCATGATATAGCTAGGAGCTTTAAAGATTACTATCAAGGGTCTTTCCTAATGGATGATGTAGAACTACATAAAAAAGGAATTCATAGGTTGGGAAATGTTTTAATACCTAGCGAGTCTTATGGAGAAATTATAGAAGAAAAAATGAGAGTATGGTTAAAAGAAATTTACGGAGAAAAAAAGGAGCTCTCAACTTTTGAATTTTGTTGGGAGATTGGAAAAAGGTTGAAAGAAGATTCAATTCTTTATTGGGCTTGGAGAAATAAGATTCCCATAATTGTTCCTGGAATAACTGATGGTGCAGTTGGATACCAGATATGGCAGTTTTGGCAGAATCATAAGGATTTCAACGTTAACATTTGGAAAGATGAGCAATATTTAAGTGATATTATATGGAATGCAAAAAAATCCGGAGCCTTAATTATTGGTGGGGGGATAAGTAAGCACCATGTGATATGGTGGAACCAATTTAAAAATGGTTTAGATTATGCAGTCTACATAACTACAGCTACCGAGCTTGATGGCAGCTTAAGTGGTGCTCAAACTAGAGAAGCAATTTCTTGGGGTAAAATTAAGGAAAATGCTAGACAAGTAAATCTATTTGCGGAAGCAACGATTGTTCTACCAATTATCTACTCTTCACTTTTAAAGAGATTAAAATAAAAGCTATTCAGCAACTTCAATAGAGCATTTAAGCGGCAATTTATATCTAAATTTCTTCAAAGCCTGCTTAGCAATATCTAAGAATTCTTTTTTAGTTTTAATCATTACTATTGGAGTTCCTTCCTTCCTTATTTGTAAAGCTACTCCAGCCGGCCTTCCAAAAGCGAGTCTCATTCCTTGAGAATACCTATCCGCTCCAGCTCCAGTTGCAATTGGTTTTTCCCTTATAACGTGATGTGGATATCTTAAAATAACCATATAATAATTTTGCATACCGATTTTCTTGTTTAGGAACTGATGTGCCACTACCCTAGCTGCCTCCAACGCATTGTGCCTTATTTGAGCTAACTCTTTTGCAACCAGATATAAAGTTACATCCGCCTCGACATTAGGATTGCCCATTCTGAACTGATGAATTTTTGGCATTGGTACACCAACTACATAACTCTTTCTAGGATTTTTCGTACTAACTCTAGTGTAAGGTCTTTCGAGTCTTCTAACCGTTCTTCCTGGTCTCAAAGCCATAAAAATCTATTTAACAAAGTGAATTTAAAGCTTTATTCAGATAATATAACTTTTAGTATAACTTTCCTGTCTTCCTACCCTACCTAAAAGATCATAAACATACTTCTCTAACCACTTCACAAATAATTGGTTTATTTCTTCAAACTCTAAAACTCGAAAGCCTCTCATTCTACCAGCTCTATAAAAAGCGATAGTAGAATACCCGTCTATTTCTTCTTCAAAAGTTTCGTCATCTAATATAAACTTTAAAATAAAAGTCTCAGGAAAGGTGAACAACAAAATTTTCTCATCTGATAGACTTAGAGCTGCAAAAATGTTACTGCCTTTTACTTCTACTCTTTTGGGACTGTATCCACTCATGAGAAACGTAAACAGGGCATCCGTTGGATGAAAATGATAAAGTTTCCCATCCTTGTAAAATGGTGGAAAATACGGTAGGTAGAAACCGTCCTCTTCCTCAAGCGTGTATCTAAATTTGTCGGGTATTGAAGATTGAGAAATCCTAATAGGAGTTGAATATAAACTGTATAGACCACTTTCTTCTATACCTCTATAACGCCGTTTTAAAAATGTTTTCTCCTCCATTCTTCGGTTCCACATTAGTTTAATTTGGGGGAAAGCATTTATGATTTTATTAGAATACTTTCAAAAGAACAATTTTCAACAAAAATAACTATCATGGTTGATTTAATACAAAAATGTACAGACGTGGCGGTTTTATAGTAAATCAACCATTAATCCTTTTTATTGATACAAAAATTGATGCTTCATGTTAGCTTATAAATTTGTGGTAACATTTCTGCAGTGTTTTTGAAAAACGTCTCTATAGACATTCAATCTATGTTTTAGCCTTTCCAGATGAAAACATATTTCATAGGTAAGAATGCTTCTAAATCACTTTCGTAACCGCACTTACTACACTTATAGCCAATTACAATCTCTTTCCCTACTAAATTTTTTATTCTTTTTTCTTCAATTCCAGAACCACAAATTGGACATTTATCAATTTTTTGAAGTCCAACAGATTTTTTCGTTTTTGCTTTAACTTCTATCTCTGGAATTTCCAAGGCAATTCTCTTAACCCTCGTTGGTCCAATAACATATTCTTTGTCAATTCTCTTAAGTTCCTTTTGGACAAGAGAAGCAAGCTCCTCCT
This sequence comes from Candidatus Aenigmatarchaeota archaeon, assembly GCA_036824555.1. GTDB lineage: Archaea > Aenigmatarchaeota > Aenigmatarchaeia > CG10238-14 > SpSt-28 > SpSt-28. The sequence goes on along the minus strand of DAISZX010000005.1, from coordinate 418 downwards.
GAGTTTCAACAATTTTTCTAAAAAACAAAGCCTTTTTTATTGCCTCTACAACAATCCCCTTTGGAGGAATCTTTCTCTCACCCATATTCAAATTTATTTATCCTCAATTAATTATATGCCCGGGTCGCCTAATTGGTATGGCGCAGCCCTGGAGAGGCTGTGGCCGAAAAGGCCGTGTGGGTTCGAATCCCACCCCGGGCGAGGAAAGTTTTATTCAGTTCCCACATACATCTTTAAATAACACTCCTTCTTTGCACATAGTGTTAGAGAAAGAAAGATTCAAAAAAGACGTTGAAAGAAAATCAGAAAAAATGCTACAAAACTAAACTTCAAAAGAGGTTTTTCTCAAGTATTTTGATTTCAATCGGTCTGATTCCAACCCACTATTGTGAGATCCAACAGCCAAATGCCTTGCTGT
>DAISZX010000004.1:1672-21373 GCA_036824555.1 Candidatus Aenigmatarchaeota archaeon | reverse complement strand
CCCCCCTTTTCTGGTGGCAATTGAACATTTACGGAAAGCTGATGAGCTAGTTGCGTTTTTCCACTACCAAAGGCACCATATGTTTCCGTTATTGCTTGCGTTTCTACTCCACCGCCAAGCAAATTGTCTAATGCTTTAGAACCTGTTGTTATTCTCAAAGCTTTTTGTTTTCTTTCAAGTATTTTATCTGCCGTCACTAAACCTATATCCAAAATTTCTCTAACAGCAGCTATGATTTTTGCAGCCTGTGTCTCCCCAATTTCGGCAATCGCAGCAAGTTCAGAAGGAGAAATTACAGCAATTGCCATAGGATCTGTAAAGCCAACTTCTCTCAATTTTTCAGCGGTTTTTGGACCTATTCCAGGAATATCTTCCAGCCTAATTTCTTTCTCACTCATTTTCTAACTCCTCCACCAATTTATAACTTTCCTCTGTAGGGTTAAAAGGTTTGATATTAGTTGCTATCATTTCTAGTCTATCATACATTTCGTTTTTCCTCACTCTTCCTTCTACGATAATTTCCTTGCCTAAAATTCTCTCTTCGATAAAACTCTTTCTCTCATTCTCTTCAATCCTCTCCAGCTCATCAACGCTTACTCCAACTAATGTTTCGGCCAGTTCCCTAAAAAAAGAAACCCTTATATCTCCTGTTCCATCATCCATTAAAGTTGGAACGACCATTATTTTTTCCCCATTAGAATTGTAAACAAAATTCGATTTGAAAACTTTCACTATAAAACCAACTATCTCAAAATTTCCAGGTTTAATGTCTTTGATTTTAGTCTTTTCAAATGACGAAAATTTCTGGACAAGCTCCTCTGCACTAGGAATTTCTGGAATTTCAACATCAAGAACTTTCAACATACCAAGCTTTCCTAAGGAAACTTCTACCTCGCCATAGATTCCTTCTCTTGAAAAACCATTTATAACTTGCACCAAAGAACCTATAGTTATCTTTTTCTCATCTACGAAACTAACTTGTTCATTCCATAACGGTATCTTAACATACCCTGTGGAATCTCCGACAAAAAGATTAACAACTTTTCCCTTCCTCCCAACCCCAAACTCAACGATTCTCGAAATCTTAAATACCCTTCCAATAAAGCTAACTCTTCTCATTCCTGGAACTATGCTAGATATGGTAACTCTCCTTCTTTCGGAAGGAAGCTCTATACCTAGCTCTCTACCAACTAAATAAATAGCACCTTCTATAGTTATCAAGTTATCAAGCTCGTTTATTTTTTTCTCTATTCTTTTCATCAACTCCTCTCTACTCAAACCCGATTTTCTCTCTAATTCTTGTAAAAGCTCTTCAATCTTCATAAATGATTTTAAAATGTAATGTTAAAGGCTATAAATTTAGATTCTTTCTTGCAAGCTTTATGTCTTCTTGTAGAACAGTGCTTCTTTTTGCGTGTTCTGCATAACCCTTTGCTTCCTTAAGAAGTAACAGAGCCTTCTCTTCCATATATCTAGCAAGAAATTCAGCAGCTTCTGGCGAAACTCTCTTAGCACCAAACTTTTTTAGAAATTTATCAAAAGTCTCTCTTTTCAGTATCATATCTTAATTTTTTAACCATTAAATAAACCACTTTACTTCGTCTATCCTCCATTTTGACTTTATTAAATCTTTAAATGGGTTGTGAAGCCCTCTTTTATAAGCTAATAGACCTGTATAGGCTATCATAACACCATTATCAGAAGAATATTTGGGAGGAACTACGTAAAATTTTGCCCCTCTTTCTTCACACATCTTACCCATCATTTCCTGCAATCTTTTATTAGAAGCTACTCCACCTACCAATAAAAGTTCATTCTTTTCTGTATGTGCCAAGGCTCTTTCAGAGACTTCCGTCAGCATAGCAAAGCATGTCTCTTGTAAAGAAAAGGCTATATCTTCCTTATTAACCCCTTCTGAAATTAATTTTAATACTGCAGTCTGAATTCCTGTAAAGGATACGTCCATACCCTTTACTGAATATGGTAAGTAAATATAATTCTTTCCCCTCTTCGCCAACTCTTCAATTTTAGGACCCCCGGGCATTGGAAGACCCATTTCTCTGGCAATAGTATCTAAAAGATTGCCTATAGTTATATCTTGTGTCTCTCCAAAAACCTTGTAAGAATCGTCTATAAAAGCAAGAATCGCGTTGTGGCCCCCAGATAGATAAACAATTACTGCATCTTTACAACCAGTTAACAATCTTCCAATTTCTATGTGAGCAATGCCATGATGAACTTTTACTAGAGGTTTAGAAAATTTCTCTGACAAACTTTTTGCAAACTTAGCCGTAAAAAGAAGAGGTGGTGGTAATCCTGGTCCAGCAGAGTAAGAAATTAAACTTACGTCTTCAAAAGAAATACCAGCAGAAGCAATCGCTCTTTCTAAAATTTTAAAAGCTACCCTTTCATGATGTTCCTTCGCTTCATTCGGAATTATTCCTTTACCCTCTGGTGGAATATATACCTCTCTTTCATCTGCCAAAATCTTTCCATCCTCAGAAACTATTCCTATTCCAAAAGTATGCGCAGTTCCCTCTATCCCGAGAGAAATCATTTTTTTCATTCTAACCACTTCATAAACATAATTAATAAAACAATTATGAAATATGAAAGTTGATGAATTGAAGAATTTTGGATTTGAAGAAAAGTGGATTGAAAAAATAAAAAGTAAAAGGATTGAAGAATTTTATCCACCACAAAAAGAATTTATAGAGAGGAAGCTTTTTGAAAAAAATTGTATTGTTTCCACTCCCACAGCCTCTGGAAAGACACTAATGGCAATCCTTTCTTCCATAAAAACTTTAGAAAGGGGTAGAAAGGTTTTGTATACTTCACCCTTAGTTGCACTAGCTTTTGAAAAGTATGAAGAGTTTTCGAAATTCTTTAATGAATATAAAGTAGCAATCTCTGTTTCTGATTTCGATTCAAGCGATCCATGGCTTCAAAATTATGATATAATCATTGCTACTAACGAGAAAGTCGAATCTTTAATAAGACATGGGGCTGAATGGATTAGAGATGTTGGCCTATTAATTTTAGACGAAATACATTTATTAACTGACTATTCAAGAGGACCAACCCTAGAGATTTTGATAACAAAGATGAGAAAAATCGTTAAAAATCTTCAAATAGTTGGTTTGTCTGCAACGATAAAAAACGCTGAAGAGTTGGCGGAATGGCTAAATGCTGAGCTCTTGAAAAGCGAGTTTAGGCCTGTAAAGCTTTATCAAGGTGTTGCGTACGACTCAAAAATTAAATTCCCTGGATATACGACTATCGAACTAGAAAAGCAACTTGATGTTGAGGAAGCAATAGTTTTGGATACGTTAAACAAAAACAAACAAATACTGATATTTTGTTCAACGAGGAAGTCTACAGAGGCATTAGCAGAAAGATTATCAAAAATTGTTGCCAATAAATTAGGTAAAAGCGATGCTGAATTACTTAAAAAAGTTTCTGAGGAAATTGAAAATGCTCTGGAAGTTCCGACAGAACAATGTAGAAGACTTGCGAAATGTGTTAAGAATGGTGTAGCATTTCATCATTCTGGATTAGTTGGAAAGCAAAGAAGGTTAATAGAGGAAAATTTTAGAAGTGGTTTGATAAAAGTATTGGTTGCTACAACAACGTTAGCCGCTGGAGTAGATTTACCAGCGTTTAGAGTTTTAATAAAAGATTTAAAAAGATATCATCCCTTGTATGGCTCTATTTACATTCCAACCCTGGAATATTATCAGATGATTGGTAGAGCAGGAAGACCGAGATTCGACAGCTATGGAGAATCAATTATAGTTGCTAAAAATGAAGACGATGCTGAAGAGCTTATGGAAAGGTTTATTTTTGGTGAACCAGAACCGATTACATCAAAACTCGCTTCAGAACCAGCTCTTAGAATGCATATACTGGCTCTTATCTCAAGCGAATTTTGTAAAAGGAAAAAATCAATTTTTGAGTTTTTCTCATCTACATTCTTCGCCTTTAAGTATGGGGATATTTCTATGATAGAGGAAGAAATCGAAAATATTCTACAATACTTAAAGGATTGGGGATTTATTAAAATCGAGGAAGAAAAGATTGAAGCAACAAGATTGGGAAAAAGAATATCAGAACTATACATCGACCCATTAACCGGAAAAATTTTCCTCGATGCTTTGAAGTCTGGAAATAAATTTACGGAATTTTCATTTCTCCACTTAATTTCTTCTTCCATAGAAATGAAGCCACTTTTATCAATAAGGATAGGAGAGTTAGATGAGGTCGAATCTACAATAGAAAATAGAAAGAATGAGCTACTAATTGAAGTTCCCTCTGATGAGTATGATTATGAAGAATTTGGGAAAAGTATAAAGATGGCGAAGATTTTCGAAGATTGGATTAATGAAAAAAGTGAAGAAGAAATACTTCAAAAATATTCATTAACTCCAGGAGAATTGTACTCTCGCATCCAAATAGCTGATTGGCTTCTTTATTCCTTACATGAAATCGCGCTAGTTATTAAGAAGAAGGAAGTATTGACACCTTTGAAAAAATTGAGGCTTAGAATGGAAAAAGGAGTAAAGGAAGAATTATTACCGCTAATCATGCTGGAAGGTATAGGAAGGATAAGAGCTAGAAGGCTTTATAACTATGGATTTAAAACTTTGGAAGATCTTAGAAAAGCCCCGATAGAAATTATAAGTAGAGTAGTTGGTGAAAAAATTGCTTTAAAAATAAAAAACCAACTGGAGGGAAAGAAAGAAGTTAAGGAAAGGCAAACCTCTCTAATATTAGATTAATTCACTCTCTGTCACAACTACAAAATCTCCAACCGACCTTACTGCAGAAAATGGTATAAGTGGTCTTCCTTTTGAATCACTTCTAACATTCAAGTCCAACAAGCTTCTTGTTGCATCCTCAACTACAATGTTTAGAAGCTCTCCTGTCTCTGCAATAAACTCTATGTTAGCTACTATCCCCAACTTCTTTCCAGTTTCTGCGCTTATTATTGATTTCCCAATCATCTCAGAGACTCTCACATTCTTAGCTGGCATCCTTTCACCTCATTTTATTTAGAAAGCAAGTAAATAAAGGTTATGGTTAGATGTTTTGTAGCTGTTTATCCCATAAAATCTGAGAAGGTCTACGAGTTGCAGAAAAACATTAGCAAATGTGTTGAGGGAAAGGAAGTAGAAAAAGAAAACATGCACATAACACTTTCTTTTTTAGGAGAAAAGACTGAAAACGAAATTAGAGAAATAAAGCTAAGATTAAACGAGTTGTCTAAAAAGTTTAATAGAAGAGAAGTTAGATTAACAAAAGTTAAATTTATTCCTGATTTAAACTTTCCTAGAGTTATAGCTATAGAAGTTGTTGGTTTGAATGATTTGAGCGAAGCGATAAAAAAAGAAATTGGTGGTGATGTAAAGCCGCCACACTTAACTTTATTTAGAGTTAAGAGAGTTACTGATAGGAAAAAGCTTATAGAATTTTCAAAAGCTGAAATAAACGATGTAATCTACGTAGACTCAATACGCTTGATGAAAAGCACTTTAACTTGGAAGGGACCTATATATGAAGTTATAGATACATTTGAATTAATATAGCAAAACTTTAATCGAAACGAAAGCTATTTTTAAGAAGTTATTATGGATTTAATCATTCGAGCAGCTAAATCTCTTCTTATTTAAACTCACAAACCCACTTCCATAAGTAATAGCGTGGAGCTATAACTAAACTAGTAAATTTAAATAATCTCTCTCTGTGAATATTCCTTCCAACTTGTTTTTTTCGCTGGCTATTAACATGGAACTAATCTTTTTCTCTTTCATCGTTTTTATCACAGAAGATAAACTTTCTGATGGTTGCACAGCTATTGGATTTTTTGTCATCACATCAAATATTCTTCTATTTAGAAAATCCTCAGAAAAAGAATTTTCTACCAATTTTTTAAAAAGAGAATTGGACGTTACATAACCAACTAAAACGCCATTATCTACAACTGGTAATCTTCTATACTTTCCATTTACCATGGTTCTAATAATTTCCCTAACGCTAAATGAAGGTGGAACGAAAAATGGTTTTCTTGTCATGACTTCTCCAATCTTAATATCTTCTAAAACATTAAACTCTCTCGTAGCTAGAATAAAATCAGCCTCTGAAACAATACCTATAACTTTATTTTTTGATAAAACTGGTAGCCTGCCTCTCTTCGAGATTTTCATTTTTTGTAGCACATACTCTATTGTCTCGTTTTCCTCGCAGGAAATAACTTCCCTAGACATTATACTCTCAACATAAGCATTCAGGCTACCACCGCTAATAAACAAGTTCAAGATATCTGTTATGGTAACTATTCCCTTAAGTTGCATTTTTTTATCAACAACAGGCAAACTTCTATGTCCACTCTCTGATAGCCTTTTACATACATCAATCAATTTTTCTCCAATATAGGCAACAAAAGGATTAGAAGAAGATATTGAGACAATTTTGTTTTTTCTATCTATACCTACTCTCTCTAGTTTAACTTCCATATCTTTTTTTAAAGTTTAAGAACTAATCTTTTTCCTCCGATTCCTTACATTTCTCACAAATCCATCTACCATCAAAATAATAAAGCATATCAAAGTAATTACCACATTCTTCACAAAAACCGCTAATTCTTCCTTCTTTTCTTTCTGGCTCTATACCTTCATCCTTTGCCTTGAGTCTTTCCTCGATTATGTTAATAAACTCTGGGCTAATGCGTGCTATGTCAGTATCTGTAATTATTCCTACTAACTTTCCATTCTTAACCACTGGAATCCTTTTTATCAAATTCTTTCTCATTATCCTCGAGGCCTCAACTATTTCCTCCTCTGGTGAAATGGTTATTATTGGTGAGCTCATCACATCTCTAACTCTTACTTTTTTTGGATCCTTTCCTTTTGCTATAACTTTTTCTAGAACATCACTATCTGTAAGAATTCCTATTGGCTTATCATTTTTAGTTACTATAACATACCCTCTCCTCTCTTTAGCCATTAGCTTAGAAGCATGATAAACAGTTTTATTATCCTCTATCTTATTGACTTTCTTGGACATCAAATCCTTCACTAGCAACGGCATAATATTATTCGAGCTACCTATATAAATACTTGCGTGTATTAAGCTTGGTTAAGAAAATCTTCAATAGGAATTCCTTTCCCTCTTTCCAAACTTTCTTCTGGTTTAAAAACTTCAATATCACCATGACCGAAATCAACTATAACAAAAAAAGGGAAACCACCAAGTTTTTCTTCCATGTAGCCATTATAATAGAGCTTCTCTTTGTTAGTAGACTTTACCTGAAAAAATATACATTTTCCATCCTTTATACAAACTAAATCAGCTTTGCCGAAGCTTCCACCAGACCTTATAACAATCCATCCTCTTTCTTCCATTTTTAATCTTATCTTTCTTTCAACTCTATATCCCTTAGATTTACTCTTCATATTCTAAGTTGATGTCTGACTTATAACCATTTGGTAACTTTCTTAACAAAAGCTCTCCCTTTTCAGTTATTACATAAATTCTTCCCTTTTTCCTCTCCGGATTTATACAAACAACTAAACCCCTTTTATTCAATTCCTTCAATTTTGCCGAGACGTTTGAAAGAGATATCTTTAGAACCTTTGAGATGTTAGTTGGTGTTTCATAGCCATTTCTTAAAACATACAAAACCTTTCTAGATATTGAAGACGCAATGAGATAACCCAAATCATCAGCATAGTGAGTCAGCCTATTCGTAATATTCATTAATTTAATTTATAAAGATACCTATATTTGAGCATTGCTATAAGATACTTCTAATTTACTTCTAAATCACATATAAACTTAAGCTAAGCTACTCGTAAGCTTTCTAAATTCCTTGGAGCATAACTTTCAATCTTGAAAATTTTTTCTATTGCTTTCGACAGAGAAACTGCCTTCTCTTCCTCACCATGTACAACAAAAACTCTTTTCGGTTTAGCAGAGAGATTTCCTATATAAGCCAACAATTGTCTTCTATCTGAATGTGCACTTAATCCTTCAGCAGTGTAAACTTCCATCTTTATTTTCAAAATTATTGTCTTTCCATTTTCCTCAATCGGAATCTCTTTCCATCCCTTTTGAATTTTTCTACCTAGAGTACCTTCAGCTTGATATCCAACAAATATTAACGTGTTTCTTTCGTCCTCAGCCAAGTGCTTTAAGTGCTCTAAAACCGGTCCACCATTCAACATTCCGCTAGTCGAGATAATAACACAAGGTCTGTCATTCCACGCCTTTTCTCTTTCAGTTTGAGAAGAAATTCTCCTGAAGATTGGCGACAAAAATGGGTCTTTACCGCTCATTGCCTCTTTCATCATTTTCCTTCCATAATATTCTGGATATGCCGTAAAAATTCCGTTCGCGTCCCAAATCATTCCATCCAAGTATATTGGATATAGAAAGTTGTTCTTAACTAAAATTACCATGACCTCTTGTGCCCTCTCTACAGAAAAGCTAGGAATCAGAACAATTCCTCCTCTCTCCATTGTCTTATTCACTACTTGCATAAATTGCTCTTCAACTTCTTTTCTAGGAGGCATTATATCACTTTTTGCTCCATAGGTAGACTCTATTATCAGAGTTTCCACTCTCTGAAAGTTCGTATATGCTGGGTCTAAAAGATTAGTTTTTCCAAATTTTTGGTCCAATGCATAAACGACATTATGCCAACCGTCACCGATATGCAAATGAACTATTGCCGAACCTAGAATATGTCCGGCATTGTAAAATGTTAATCTTATATCAGGTGAGATGTCTGTAACCTCATTATAATCTAAAGTTATCGCCCTTTTCACGGCTTCTTTTACACCTTTTATAGTGAATAAAGGTTTAAAGGAGCTTCTTTGCATCACTTCTATATAATCCAACCAAAGTAAAGTAGCCAAATCTAAAGTAGGTTGTGTTAGATATAATGGACCATCATAACCCATTTCATAGAGAACTGGAACGAATCCCACATGATCTAAATGAGCATGAGAAATTACAATGGCATCTATCTCGTTTATGTTAAACTCAGGAACGTTCAACATCGGATATCCATTATTGCCTCCAGCAACTATACCAGCATCTACTAATATCATCGATTTTGGTGTTTCAACGAGCATACAAGACCTGCCAACCTCTCTAGCGCCACCTAAAAACGTTAATCTTATTCTCTTCCTATCTAGCTCTCTATTACTAAATATTTTTCTACCTACCTTATCGAGAAATATCTTTCTAAAATCAACTTCCTCATGCATCATCTTTCTTATTCCATCTACAACCTTGGACTCAATAAGAGGAGCTCTCTCGATTCTAGGTTGCCACAACGTTTCTTCTCTAATCCTCTTTACAATCTCTCCTCCTTTACCTATTACATATCCAATCTTTTTTGCATAAATGTTTACAACGCTTCTCTCCTTCTCGAAAACAATATCCTTTATCTCAGCATCATTCGGCGCAATTTCAAGTATCTTCTTCTTAACGTCTTCCTCCTTCATTAACAACTCTTTTTCTACCCTAATCTCAACCCTCTTCTTTATGGTAGAAACTAAATTTTTGATTACTTCCTCACTAGACCTAAAAAACTCCAAATCCCTAGTGTAAACTATAATCCTGGAACCTTCAAACTCTACTCTACTTACTTTCTCCTTCGATAATGTATCCTTTATTTTTTCTATAATTTCCATGCCAAACTACCATATATTCTCTAAAGTGGTAAAGTTTCTATTTCTATACCATCCTTTGTTATAACAGCAAAATCTATCGATCTTCCACCTGAGCCTATATCTCTCTCTACCGCTGCCTTTATTGCTCTCCTTGCCAGTTCTTTTGCCTCTTCCACACTCATACCCTCTTTATATTGGTCCTCCAAAACACCTAAAGCAATAGGTGAGCCGGAACCTGTGGATGTAAACTTCTTAACCTCTTCTATTCCACCAATAGCATCCAAATCAAAAATCTGTGGACCAAAATCATCCACTCCCCCGATTATAAGTTGAACGTAGTATGGAAAGTACTTTGAACTCTGTAGTATGTTTGATAATAAAACGGCTGCACCTTTAACTGTAATCTTTCTTCTGTGCTCTATCTCAAATAGCTTAAATTCGGCCTTTAAATATCTAGCTAAAACTTGAGCATCACCACTCGCTCCAGCAATCGTCATTGCTATATGAGTATCTAAAGGTAATATCTTCTTGCTCTCCTTGCTCGCAACTAAATAACCTAAAGTAGATTTTTTCTCCGCCGCTAGAACGACAGCGTCTTTACATATTATTCCTACAGTCGTAGTGCCTGTTTTCTTGACTGTTACACTATTTTCCCCCAAGAAGATCACCGAGAACTATGATTAGTTATTTACACTTTAATATTTAAATACTTTTCTTTATTGTTTGGAATAAGAATCCGTTAAGGTTAAACATAACCTTACCTTCACATTCATAACACTTACCAGAAAAAGGAATAGAAAGATATATTCTTCCACATTTTTGACACACAAAGTTCTCAAATCTATCGATCTTTTTCTCCTCATTAGAAAGTAAAGCGTCTCTTTTATCTTCATTCAACACTTCACTTCTATATGCATTTAGAGAACTCAAACTCATTTGTTTGCCATTGGAAAATAGAGCGTTTTTCTTGATTCCAACTGCTTCAAAAATTCTTTCAATTGGTGGTAAAATCTGATTTTCTATATAGTATTTTGTATCAATCTTTAGCCCCTTCTCCAAAACATATTCTGGATCCTCAGCCCTTTTTGAAACCAACTCCGGACCAGCAACTATTACAAAATTTACCCTATCACCAACCATAGGAACTTTCTCTGGTGACCTCTTCATCATCTTTTTAACAAGTTCAATATGAGGTTGTACTCCTTTGTATTCGTGAAGGTTTCTAGATATACTCTTAGTTATTATCAAATCCTCTATACTCACCTTCCCTTCTTCCAAATCTCTAATGACACCTCTAACATAATTTAAAGCACCCTCTATACTTCTATCTTTCAACAAAAACTCAAGTACTTTAGCCAAAACTTTCTCAGTTAAACCACACCAATCCTTTCTGACAGTTTCGATTCCCTTCATAACCACCTTTTCTTTTAGCTTTCCATCTTCAATTTCAACAGCAACACCAGCATATCTCTTTTTAGCTATTATTAGAAAGGATTTGAATATACTTTCAATCTTAACCGTTATCTTTCCTTGATAGTAATCGTTTATCGTTTTTTCTATCTCCTTTCCTATCTCAAAGGCTTCCTCTATGCTATTAGCCTTAATTTTAACCATTATCGAATCTGTGTCTCCGTATATTACCTCCCAGTCCTTATTCGCCTTCTCAACAAGTTTTTTTGTAGTTTCGATAAAATATCTTCCATAGCTAGTTATCGAGTTAGCTATATCCAGTACATAAACTCTACCTCTAACGTAACCTGTGTAACCGTAAAATGCGTTGGCCACTCTCTTCAAGGCTTCTTGCTTGGCATCTAAAAGAAATCTCTTCTCCTCATCTCTTTCTTTTTTCATCTCTTTCTTAACCCTATCCCTTTCGTTGATTAAAAATTCAACAATTTGAGGTATTATTCCCCTTCTTATCTCTGGTTTTATGAACTTTGCACCATAAGGCGAAACGATAACTTCTTCTCTGTCGTCTATAACCCACGTGGTTGGGCAAATATTAAAATTTATGTAGATTGTTGGATACATTGATTTGAAGTCTAAGTAAACAACTGGAGTAGTATATAAACCGACTTTAGGCTCTAAAACTGTTGCCCCTTTTAGACCCTTAACCTCCCTTTCCTCCTTCCTCTTTAACATCTCCTTATCATCCGGCTTATTTGGAAGAACGAACCCTCTCTTATTAAATTCTCTTAACAATAGGCTCTCTATTCTAGCAGCCTCACCCTCATCTAAAACATCCTGTAGTAATAATCCACAGACTCTCGAGAGCTCAATATATTTTTCTATCAATCTTTTCTCCGAAAATATTCTTAAAGTTAAAACTGCATCCCTTCTACAATACTCTATAAGCTTAGTCATTTCTTCCTCATCTCTGCTCTCCCAAATTTTACCTATCTGACCATGTGTTATATCTATCTTCCCTTCCCCAACGAGTAGCTTACCAACTTCATCAAGCGAATATCTCTTTAGCCTTATAAGACCTTTCTCCGCAGCCTCCTTAATTATCTCATAAACATCGACTATAACTCTTCCCAATATGTGGTTCCTGTATCTATCATCTCCCACTTTCTTGGAAAGTAATGGTTTATCGTTTGTCCTCCCTAAAGATGGAAATATCTTGTTTTCTTCAAACCTTTTGAGAAGAAATGGTAGGTCGAAAGAATTGATGTTATAACCAACAATAAAATCTGGATCGTAGACATCTATAATTTTTATCAATTCTTCCAACATACTCTTTTCATCAATAAAAGCTTTAATCCCACCATTATTTTTGACAGGTCTAGCAACCAAAACTAAGCTACTAATACCATTATATGGAGGATTAAAGGCAAGGCTTATCATTATGATTTTATCCTTCTTCGGATTGGGTTTCCCTTCTTTGGCTGTAGTCTCAATATCAATAGAAAGTGTTTTAAAGGGAGCGTTTGCATCATATTCATATTCTTCAATCTTATCAGCAATAATAACTTTGGCTTTTATTCCATTTGTTCTTATTTCTTTCCCCTCAACACTATACCATCTCATACCAAACATGTTAAAATCGGAGAGAAACCTATACTTGAAAAGAATATCAGCTTCAAAAATCTTCGAAGCTAAATTATTTGAATTCAAAAATTCTCTAACTTTTGGGACTTTTGATGGATCTGAAAGATATACTCTAATCATTTTGGTTTTATTTTCTCTATATCCAATAGATTCGTATCTCTCAACTTCCTCAACCTTAACTATTAGACCTCCGAATCCTTTCCTCAAGATATTTTCAATTTCTTCAATGGGTTTGTTTGGTATAAAGTAGAAGTATGGCAAATAGTTTTCATATAGAACACAAACGGATTCTCCCTCCTTCGTTTTTCCAAACAATCTAATTGTGGGAAAGGAATTCATAATTACGTAGTCTGCATCCAATAATTGGAACTCAACCTTCATCTCATTCTTATTGAGAATTCATTAAAAAACTTTTGTAGAGTGAAAAATATATTTTCGCTATACTATTCTATCTTCTTTTCTTTCAAAGAAAGCGTTTTCCCTTCTGGTAAGAAGAAGACATGTATGCCCTTATATGGCTTATAGAGTGTGTATTTTGTATTAATAACGATCAAAGCGTCTGGAACTTCATCAACTAGAAATAAATCTCTTTTATAAATTTTCTGAGAAGTGAAAAAAGAAGGATTCAAATGTCTTCTTTCTATTAAAGATATCAAAACATCTATTTCGCCTTCATTCCCACGCCTGTATTTTTCGATGATAGATACGTCAAGAAGAAAAATTTGAAAATCGTTTAGCAAAACTCTTATAACCTCTTTTTTCTCAATTGGAATTGCGTTCGATGTTAGTTTTATCTCTTGCGTTGATATTTTTAAATCCACCTCCAACATCTTAGGTTTTCTAAAAAAAGAAAGTGATGGAAAAAATATTTTATCTCCAATCAACTTTCCCTCTTCCTTTCTCACTCTAACGCCTACTACATCATCATAAAAAAGTTTATCTACAAGCTTTGCGTCCATTTGTATTGTCTCGTGAGAAGTTAGATCTTCTAACAAAACACTGTATGTAGTTTTATCTTTAACCATCCCAATGACCGTTGTTTCCTCACCTTCTTTCAATCTCTTAACTCGAGATAATGATGTAAGATTTTGTATATTGTTGTTTTGTTGTAGAATCTCGGAAAGAATTTGAAACCTTTCTTTCATCATCCTCACAACATCGTCTATAGAAAATTCAGAAACTTCTTCCGGGTATAGGATCTCAATCTTAATACCACCTTTAGCTCTTTGAGTGCTTAAAAATTCCTCTACGAATTTTTCGTCAACTATTAGAATGTTCTTCTGCTTGGCATAACTAATTAATTTATCTATAGTCTCTTGATTTTGGAAAATTAGATCTAGAGCGCTGGGTGTTAACTGAATTTCATTTTCCAAGAAAAGTTTTATAATTTCTTTCTTTTCCATACCTATTGAATTCTTTTCTTGTACATTAAAATTTTCCCTGCTTGAACCTTCTCAACTTTACCTTCTTTCACGAGCTCCTCTAAATATTTCCTAACGGTATTCCAGCTCACATCCTTACCGATTTTTATAGAAACCGCTCTCCTTATGGCTTCTATGTTTAGTGGTATGTGTGCATCTAGTACGCTAAGAAGCAATGGGTGAAAAAAATGTCTGTATGGTGTTCTTCCCATTATTTCTATGTGAAGTTTGAAATATTTAAGAGAATACCTAAATTAATGAGAAGATTTAGAAATTTTTATGAGAATTCAGAAATAAGTGTAAAGATTCAGAATTTATTGAGAAGTTTCAAAAATTAATGAAAAGCTTTAGAAAAAAGAAAGAAGATTAAAATTTGTTTAAAACTGAGTTTTGTAGTAAGGTATCAGAGGAGAAAATTTATTTGGAGGTTAGCTTATCAGTATTGTAACAAATGGGAGATCACATTAGAATTAAGAATTTTAAAGAGATGTATATCTGTTTATGAAAGGTCATAAAAATAAAAGATAAAATTAAATTTAGAACCTTAATCATTTTATAACCTTCTATGAAGCTTGTTGAAGTTTAACCTCGATATATTCACTTTTAAACAGTTAAAGGTTTTCATAGAAACGAGAGATAATGAAAATGATGTTGTAGAGATTAAAATTAATTTCTTTTATCTCGTTTCGAAAATACTTCTCAGTAAGGCTATTTTTGATTGGATCATTTTAATTTTTTCTATATCTCTCACTGCCATGTATATTCTAGGGTAAGTATTAACTTTTTCTAAAAATTTTAGTGCGACAAGATTTTCTAGTCTTTTTCTCAAAGTCTCTTTATTTATTTTTAGTCCTTCGATCTTCAAGAGCTCATGTAACGTTTCAACATCATATGAGTTAATTTCACTCGATAATGGATCTATTGTTTTACCGTAAAATTTTTGTAGAATCTTGATGTTAATGACGTCAAATTTTGAGAGGATTGTGAAGTCAATTTTTTCTGCAGATTTTATTTCTAGAGAATTAAGAGTAGAGTTTTCCTTCATGATTAGAAACTTTGAATTTAAGTATAAATAGATTTCTCTCCTTTAATCTCTATATCAAAGTTTCAATCTCAGCTCTTATTCCATTGTTTGTTATTTCTAGTAAACCGAAATAACCTTCTGTGAACTTTCCACAATTTAATGAAATTGTAGACTTTATAAGATCTTTTCCCACACTTTCATGAATATGTGCACATACAGCGACGTGTGGCGAAAATTCCTCTATACTCTTTCTTACTGCCATTGAACCAACATGTCTATTTCCTACTAAATCTAATGTTGAATTGAAAGGTGGTGCATGGGTTGCTTGTATTTTTATCTTTGAGTTTTTTACATACTCATAACCCCTTTTCAATCCCTCTTCTATTTCCTTTTCTGAAGGCTCATAGGGTGTGTTGAATGGTGTTTGAGCACCACCAAATCCGTAGACACCAATTTCTCCAATGATTTCTCCTCTTCCATGTAGTAGTACTTTTTCTTTTTCAAATAATGACATCAAGTCCTTATCCCAGGTTCCCGGAATGATCAAAATTTTTTTAAAGTATTCTTTAGCTTCTTCTAGGAATATTTCACCTATATCGATAGCTTCAAAACCTTTTGGATAGCTAGCATCTGCAATGTCTCCTACGGAAATTAAAATCTCTGGCTCATGAGATACGAGTTTTTCAAAGAGTATAGGAAGTTTCTCAATTTCATTATGTATACAACCAATGACAGCAATCTTCATTTCTAGATATTATATTTCAAACTAATAACATTTTGAGTTAAGGTTCGATAAATTTCCCATCACGTATTTTTTTAACTCTTAATACTTAATAAATGAATTTAGAGGCCCCCTTCGTCTAGCCCGGTCAAGGATACAGCCCTTTCGATAAGAAAGGTTTGATTGAAAAGATGAGAGGAAAGGCTGGGACGGGGGTTCAAATCCCCCAGGGGGCAATGCCATAAATTCAAGAGGTTTGTCGTGCTATTTGTTTGTTTAAAACGAGTTGTTAGTTTTAAATGTATTAGCTTAACCTACCGAAATTTGTATAAACTTCTATGAAGAGCCTATTCAAATCTAGAGAAAGAGTACTTTTAGATAGGATTAAATTGATTGAGAAAACAAAATTGAATTTATTCTAAATATAAGCTTATTCAACAGTTTCTTCCTTCTTTTTTCTAAATTCCTTTTCTATTAACGCTAAATATGCGGGCCTCGTTATAAATAGATCTATTAGTGTACCGGCTGTTGTGGTTATTGCAAATCCTTTTAAACTCCCTAAACCGAGAAAAGCGAGTGGTAACATAGCAAATACAAGCAATGTTGATGAGTTGTAAACTATCTCCATTCCAGTTTCTAAGCTTTCTTCTATTCTTTTTTTCTTCTCCAAAACAAACTGGTCCGTTAGCGTTATCAACTCTCCAGAATTTCCAATTATTGATACTAAACCAGCTATCGTTGGTATATCTATTGTCCATTTTCCAATAATGACAAACCCGGATATTAGGATAGCAACAAAGACTGTTAAAAATCTCGCTAATGAGTTTATTTCTTTATAAGCTATCGCTAAAATTATGGAGAGAAAAACTATTAGAGCAGCAATTATTTGAGAGGAAGCTACTCCTAAAATCAAAATTAATTCACAAACTGCAACCATTAGGATGAAAAAGCTAATTTTTAAATTCCTGTATCTTATCATACTTAAAATAAGAACGGCAATTAGGTTTGCACCTAGGATGTAAATTATAGATTCAAAAAGTCTTTTACCTTCCGTTTGCGTTATTGTTTCTATTCTCTCAATTTTTAGTTCTACTGGCAAACTACCAGATTTTAATATCGTTTGTAATCTCAACTTTTCTAGGCTGGCCTCCTCTAAACTTCTTCTCCAACCTCTTATCGACGCTATAGTCACAGGTCTTCCAGCGATATCGTTTCCAATGTTCAACTCTGTAACAGGTTTCTTATCTAGATACAAAACAAGCTTAGGCCTTATGTAAAGATTTCCATCGCTGTAAAATGTTGGTTGACCTTTTGTTACTAGGGCGAACCTTTCTGCACTTTCCTTACTTATCTGAATAGTGAAAACAAATTCATATCCATCTCCATATCTCGCTATGTAGTTTCTTTGAACATCGGTGAAGATGTTTTCTATATCTTTTGCTGTAAAAATATTTGCAGCAACTACAAGCCTATCATCAGTTCTATTAATTATATCGTACTTTATTCCGTCTATTAAAAATCCCTCGCTTATGTTGAAAGTGTTGTTGAGTATTTTTATTTTTTCATCTAAGATTTCGAAAGGAATCTCGCTTGAATTAAAAATTATTATTCCTTTGTTGTTTGTTAAAGTTAAAACATCTACTATCTTACCTTCAAAATACCCTTGCTTCACTAAAAAGTTTCTTATGTCGTCTTCAGTTAAACCAGCAGCCTCTATTTGAATTAAATTCTCAGATACTGGTAAGACTTTAATATCTGCTAGGCCATAAGCATTTAACCTTTCTGTTAGGATTTTTGCTACCTCATGAGTTTGAGCCTCGCTCACATTGCTAACGATTTTTAGTAGTACCCTAGTTCCACCTTCTATATCTATTCCAAAATTCAGTACTTTTGTTCTAGCTTCTCTAAGAGAAAATCCAATGTTCTTATCTTCAATTGCTGTACATGAAGCTGGTTGTCCATTTGAAACTATTGGTACAAATTCTCCACCTTTAATGTCTTCCAGTGCTTTCCTGAAATCTTCAAGGCTGTTAATTAATCTTCCCCCAACTTGTGTAATTTTATCTCCAACCTTTATGTTTTGGCAGTTTGCTGTTTCATTGATGAATGAGACTTCCAGCCAAGAGGTTGGAAATAACATTCTAGAGAGAGATGCTATTGAAATCGCTATTGTAAAAATCAAAATAAGAATTCTAATGTCTCTTACCAAGCATAATCACCTCTAACATTGCTGCGTTCAATATCCAAGTGTTTAGAATATCCGATATAAACCCAATTATCTGAATTTGTGCGATGTTTATTAGGAAGGGTGAGTTGGTTAATATTAGGACTATCATCATCGATATTATTAGGCCTAGGTCGGTTGTTAAACAAGTTATTAATCCCTTCTTATACTGCTCGTAAAATTCTTCTGCCTTGGCAGAAAAGACTTTTGTTGCTAACAAAACATTACTATCTATTGTAAAGGCTATTAACATTAACAATGAGGAGAATCCAGCAAAAGATATTTTCTGGTTCAAAAGGTTCATTATTCCAAAAACAGCTAGAATGTTCATCAAGGATGAGAATATTATCGTGATTGATATTATGAATCTCTTGTAAATGTAAAGAGTTATTAAGAATAAAAGAAAATATGCTACTGTTAGTAAGAGAGAGACTTGCGAAAAAAATACATTTCCAAGCTCAGGACCGACGAATTCTAACGAATGTTCTATTGGGTATATTCCATTAGAATTTAAAAAAGCGATTATTTCAGAGGCATCGACATTCTTTTCACTTAATATTTTAATCGAGGTATATCCTTCTATCGTTTTTGAAGAAGAAATAATGAAACTATCGAGCTTTTGCTTGATAATTGGTTCTATTTTTTCTATTGGGAGAGATTCGTTAAAAATTAGTGTAAGGGAGGTACCTCCCTTTAAATCAATATCTTTCAAGAAAAGGTCTCCGCTCTTAGAGTAAACAAGAAAAATTCCGATTAGTGAGATTATTATCAATGCTATAGGAATTGGTGTTAATCTTACTATCTTAAACTTCATTTAACATTTTACCCGTTAAAAATTAATAACAATTGATTTTTTCCAAGATTTCAGGCAATTGGTTTAACGATTTTATAAAAATGTCAGCTTTCTTATTTTTCAAACCAATTGTTAAGAATCTAAATCTCATAGCTCCCAATATTTCATCGTCGTCATGCCCTAGAAAAACGGCTTTGTTCACAAAATTTTTAAAATATTTGAAAGCTTCAGGCTTTTCACATTTTAGGTCATAAGAGCTATAGATTTTATCAAAATATTTAGAAATTCCCAGACTTTTCAATTCTTCTTCTTTAAGTTTGGTTGGTTTTATCGAATCCGTAATCCCAACAATTTTTATACCCATTTTCTTAATCTTTCTTATGACTTCTTTTGCATTCTTATTTAGCTTCAAAAACATCTTACAGTTTTCTATTTCAAATTTTATGTATTCTTTTGCCAATTTTATGTAGTTCTTTTTATCAATTAGCTTAAAAAACATTTCTTCAAACTCATAATAGCTAATTTTCCCCATCCTTAGCGATTTTCTATATTTTCTCAAGAGTTTATCTCTTATTTTCAAAGTCTTTCCAAAAGTCAATGTTATACTTTTTGCAAAATTCTTTCAGAAGATTTTCATAACCTTCATCGCTTTTTAAAACCCAAATACCAACGATATCTGTTATAAGAATCAACTTTTTCATTTAAGTATTGGTATTTTAACTCGAAATTTTTATTCAGTCTTCTATTAAATATGGGAGAAAAATGACTTATTTTAAGCTTCATTTCTTCT
>DAISZX010000004.1:0-1572 GCA_036824555.1 Candidatus Aenigmatarchaeota archaeon | reverse complement strand
TGTATTGATGAGAGTAGAGCTACAAAACTATTAAGCGATGAGAAAATAGCAAAAATCATGCTTTTCTATACAAGTCATCTCCTCTTATTTAAGAAAAGATTCGTATTTCGAGTATTATATTCCTAGCCCTGGGAGGGATTTGAACCCTCAACCTCCCGCTTACGAGGCGGGCGCTCTACCAAATTGAGCTACCAGGGCATCTATTAATTTTTAAAACAAGCTAGTTTATTACTCTATCCTAAGGTCTTTATAATTCATTCTCAACTCTTTTGTCCATCAAAAGGTTATATTTTCACTCGATAATATATTTCATGGTAGAGTATAGGGAAGAAAAAGAGACAATTTTTTGGAGAAAGGATAGAAAAGGAATTAAGTGCAAGGTATGTTTGTTTGAGTGTAATATTCCTGAAAATGGTGTAGGAAACTGTGGGGTTAGAGAGAATAAGAACAACGAGTTGATAATTAAAGAGTATGGAAATGTTGAGGGTTTGGAGGTAAATAGAATAGAGGAGAGAAATCTTTTCAATTTCTTACCACAAACGACAACCTTAGCTGTGAAAATGAAATCTTCTAAAGAGTTTCAAATTTTACCAGGAGTCAAGAGTTTTAAGGGAAAGTTTAAACCCATTGAGTTAGTTTCCTATGCAAAGGAAAATAAGGTTAAGTCAATAGTTTTTACTGGCTCAGAGTTCGTGGGGCATTATGAGTACGTGGTAAAAGTTTTTAGAGAGGCTAGAAGAAGTAATATAAAAACTATTCTAGCTACGACTGGTTTAATAAATGAGGATCCCATAAAAAAAATTTCTAAGTATACACATGCTTTAGTGGCCTACTTTTTCGCTTCAGGAAATGAGGAGTATTATAAGAAGAATACGTTAGTTAAGAAAGTTGAGAGGCTTTATGATGTGGTCAGGATGTTTGCAAAGTATAGAGTTTTTATAGAAGTAGCAAATATCTTGGTTAAAAATTATGAGAGTGTTGAAGAATGCAGAAAACTTGCTGAATGGATCGTTGCTAATTTGGGTGCAGAAATACCTTTCCACATCTTGAAAGGAGATCTTAGACTGAATTTAACTCAGCTTAAAG
This sequence comes from Candidatus Aenigmatarchaeota archaeon, assembly GCA_036824555.1. Taxonomy (GTDB): domain Archaea; phylum Aenigmatarchaeota; class Aenigmatarchaeia; order CG10238-14; family SpSt-28; genus SpSt-28. The sequence continues at coordinate 486 of DAISZX010000004.1, read as the reverse complement.
AATATTATACTGCCTGTAAGGAAGCAGGATTAAGGTACGTTTACGTCGATAACTCTAAAGACTCCTTAATGGAAAGCAGCTACTGTCATAACTGTGGGGCTTTGCTTGTAGAAAGGATGGGTTCTAGAGTTAAGTCAATTAACTTAATAAATGACAGATGTCCCAGTTGTGGGATAAGACACAATTTTGTTTTAGAGTGAACTTTATGGATGAAATAAAAGAAAAGGTTCAGAAGGGGTGGATTCATTCTAGAATGTGGTTTGATGTTTTGGCTGTTACTAAAGAAGCTGCTGAAGAAAGCTTGAAGAATCATATAGAGAAAATAAAGAAATTAGAAAATTGCGTTGTTGTTAAGGAAAATTTTCAAGAGGCGATAGAGGTTGAAAATCCATTACCAAGAGTGGAGAAAGCTTATTCTAAAGCTGTAGAAATCGAAATTTTAACTAAGGACATAGAGACATTGCTTAGCGTTACCATATTTTTTGC